>NZ_JBSXOK010000045.1:0-123476 GCF_056859415.1 Zunongwangia sp. L-65 | reverse complement strand
ACTTTTGAACTGCTTTAAAAATTCATCGCTAAATAAATCTTCTTTTTTCATACTGTGTAAAATTTAAAATTAGACAAAAAAAATAACAGGGGTCGCGACCCCTGTTATTTTTCTATTTACACAGTTTATGAGATAGTCCTATTATTTCGCTTATAATTAAAATCAATGCGTCTAAAAGTTATACTTTTGTTTATCCAATTTTTTTCATCGATCATCACAAACTTTTCGAACAAAAACTCTAAAGCTTATGGGAAAATATTACGCTGTAAATTTCTATAGCTTTTCTAACCAATATCCGTTTGTAACCAAGATCATTAAACAGATCATCTTCTGGATCTTTGCTTATGGATTATTGTTTTTAATTATACATTTCACCGCATTGTCTGTGTTACAGGCCATGGGAAGACCTACAGATATTTCTATTTCTGGCGTGCTTACCCTGTTTCTTAGCCTTGGTGCATTGTTGGGTTTAGCTTTAGGGATCATCGACCATTTTCTTAAAAATTATATGTTTAGAAATCGCTCGTTAGGTTTTAATATTCTGGTGGGTGGTGTACTCTATTTTACGGTGCTCACGTCGATAATTTTTCTATTACGATATATTGTTATAGAATTTATTAGCGGTACGTTTTTAAATCAATATACCGAGCATATCATTAGGATGAATTGGGAGTATTATAACGTAATCATCTTAAGTTATACGCTATTTATGACCTTGGTGCTGAGTTTTATTAATCAGATGACCAATAAATTTGGGCCAGGTCTTATCTTACCTTTTTTACTTGGTAAGTTCCGTTATCCAGCTGAAGAGAATAGATTATTTATGTTTTTGGATCTTAAGGATTCGACACAACTAGCCGAAAAGCTTGGGCATTTGCGATATAGTGCTTTTATCCAGGAAAGCTTTATGGACATTAATCAAATGGTAAAAAAATATAATGCCCAGATCTATCAATACGTAGGTGACGAAATTGTAGTAAGCTGGCCACTTAGATGCTTTGATTCTTCTTTAGCGATCGAATTTTTCTACGCCGTACATAAACGATTTCAGCATAAAAAAGAGCATTATTTAAGGGCCTACGATCACGTTCCTGTTTTTAAAGCCGGTGCCCATCAAGGCTTGGTTACTGCAGTAGAAGTTGGTGATATTAAACGTGAAATTGCTTATCATGGAGATACTTTAAATGTGGCTTCAAGGATAGAGGGATTATGCAAAACCTATGATAAATTGATCCTTATCTCTGGCAAGGTAAACGAGAATCCTAAAATTGGCGAAAACTTCATTGTTAAACCTTTAGGGCCACAAAAACTGGAAGGAAGAGAAATGAGTGTAGATGTTTTTTGTGTTGCTGAAAAATAAGCCGAACACTTAACAGGATTGCATTTTAATTTTCTTCTGAATTTCCTAAATTTACGTAAAGCTGAAGCATTAAAATTGTAAAAAAATATTGCGGTATTTTATGAAATTTCAGCAATGATAAACCACCACGTAAAACAAATAATATGAGCACTTTTGGAGATATCATCGCAGACGAAAATCCTGTTTTAATCGATTTTTATGCCGATTGGTGCGGTCCATGCAAAACTTTAGCGCCAATTCTAAAAGAAGTAAAGACCGAACTTGGTGAAAATATCAAGATCATTAAAATCGATGTAGATAAAAATCAGCAACTTGCGGCAAAATACCAGGTAAGGGGTGTCCCAACCATGATGCTGTTTAAAAATGGAGCTCAACTTTGGCGCCAATCTGGTGTTATACAAAAGCAGGATATTATCAATATTATTAAATCTAAGGCTTAATTTAATTTATTGCCTTTTGCCGTCCACCAGGGATGAACTTCTATAGTTAATCGTCCCGCTTTTACCATAGGATCCAAGTTGGCTAAACTGTCGGCTTCTTTTAGTGTTCTGGTATTATAAACGGCAATTCCTTTTATATCGCTGCTATCTTCAAATGGGCCAATTAAACTGGCATAACCCTCATTACCCATTCGTTCTAAATGCGCCATATGCTGCTGTTGTAATTTTGCTAAACTAAGCGAATCCTGATCCCGATTTGGCCCAGTTTTCAAAAAAACCATATAATATTGTTGCATTAAGTAAGTGGTGTCGCCTTCTTTATAAGTAAAGCTTTTAAAACCATCTTCCTGTAAATGTTTTGACATTTCTTCTGCAGAAATCTTATCTTCCTTTTCCTCTTTATCTTCTTCAGCAGAAGTTGATTTATCTGTATGACATGAAATAAAAATGAGGCTCAAAATCATCAAAAATCGAAAACATTTTACCATGATTTATACGGATTTTTACTCAGTTGGGAATTGTAATATTTTGGATCTCCGGTAACTTCCTGCCCTAGCCATTTCGGTTTTTCAAAATTTTCAGTTTCAGATGCTAACTCAACTTCAGCAACGATCAAGCCTTCGTTTTCACCATAAAACTCATCTACTTCAAAAATATGACTGGCAGATTTCACTAAAAACCGGGCTTTATCGATCATTCCAGGCTCGCAAAGTTTTAAAAGTGCTTCAGCTTCCGTTTTATCGATTTCTTTTTCCCATTCAAAACGGCTTAATCCTGCTTCATTATTTTTTCCTTTTACGGTAAGGAAGGCAGTTTCATCCTTAATTCTTATACGAACGGTACGCAGTGGATCTGTATTTAAAAAACCTTGTGTAATGCGGTTCTTTTGATAAAATTCTGCTTTAAAATCTTCATTTTTAACTAAAAACTTCCTTTCAATTTCTACCATCGTATTTTGCTGCGAGTTCGTTTATTTTATTTGATTTTATTATGGAATCTGAATACCAAAAGTTTGCGACATGCATCATCGCTTTGGCAATATTCTCACATCTAACAGATCGATATTTTTTTAGATTCCCTACAAGCATAAAATTAAATAATTTAAAAGCATGCGTGGCGACTTTCTCAAAAATACGTTTCTCTTCTCGATCTCCCACTATTAATGCCGGCCTGAAAATATAAATATTCGGGATATTTGCAACCATGACATCCTGCTCCATTTCCCCTTTGATTCGATTGTAAAAAATACGACTATTGGCATCGGCTCCCATAGCCGAGATCACCACGAAACATTCTGCACCATTTTTTGCTGCCAGCTTTGCAGCAGTGACCGGGATTCCATAATCGATCTTTTTATATTTCTCTTTATCGGGCGTCTTAGCTTTTGTAGTGCCTATACAACAAAATACATCATGAGCTTTAAAAGCTTCTTTATGACTTTCTAACTTCAACACATCGATAAGGTGCTCTTCCAACTTTGCATGTACTTTTCCTAATTTACTTCTGGAAAATAAAGATACTTTAGTATAATTTTCATTTTTTAAAAGTTCTTCTACCAAATGTCGTCCTGTTAGTCCGGTCGCTCCCAAAACAATGGCCGTCTTCTCCATAATGCAAGTTTAGATCGTCTTATTAAATATAATCAAATTAGCTGACTGTACTTTCAGGTTGCATGCTTTTAGCATTAAATTTGCAGTATCGTGACAATGCGCAAGATAATTCATATCGACATGGATGCGTTTTACGCTTCAGTAGAACAGCTGGATAACCCCGAATTACGCGGTAAGCCTATTGCTGTGGGTGGCAGCTCCCAACGCGGAGTGGTAAGTGCTGCCAGTTATGAAGCTAGAAAATTTGGAGTTAGAAGCGCAATGAGCAGCGTCATTGCTAAAAGAAATTGTCCTGATATAATTTTTGTGAAAGCACGTTTTGATCGCTATCGCGAAATTTCACAACAAATCAGAAGCATCTTTTTTGAGTATACAGATTTGGTAGAGCCCCTTTCATTAGACGAAGCGTATCTGGATGTTACCGAAAATAAAAAAGGGAATCCCAGCGCTACGATGATTGCCAGGGAAATTCGTGAAAAAATAAAGCAAAAAACAGGTCTAAATGCTTCTGCAGGGATTTCTGTAAATAAGTTTATTGCAAAAGTTGCCAGTGATATAAATAAGCCTAACGGACAAAAAACCGTAAACCCTGAAGAAGTTCTGGATTTTCTAGAGCAGCTGGAAATCAGGAAATTTTATGGTGTTGGGAAAGTTACCGCTGAAAAAATGTACCGCCTGGGAATTTTTACGGGGAAAGATCTGAAATCGAAATCTGAAGCATATCTTGCAGATCACTTTGGTAAACACGGACCATATTATTATAATGTCGTTAGAGGAATACATGAAAGTGAAGTAAAACCAAACCGAATGCGAAAATCCCTTGGTGCCGAGCGCACTTTTAGTGAAAATATTTCTTCGGAAATTTTTATGCTTGAAAAACTTACCAATATTGCCGAAGAAATAGAGCGTCGTCTACAAAAAAGCAAAGTTGCCGGCAAAACAGTAACCTTAAAAATAAAGTATAGTGATTTCACGCTACAAACCCGTAGTAAAACTATTTCTTATTTTATCTCCAGCAAAGAGTTGATTCTGGAGATGGCTAAAGAATTACTCTATCAAGAGAAAATGAAAGACTCAGTACGCCTCCTGGGAATATCACTATCCAATTTAAATACCGATAGCCCTTCTGTAAAAACCAAGGAGGAAAAGAAAGAAGTTGCCGTACAACTTAAATTCGATTTTTAGAGCCTAATCTTCAATAGCCATTCTTGATATACACGCATAAAAAAACCCCGAATCGAAAATCCGGGGTTAGTTCTTTTATAAAAATTGTTTGGGCATTACTCTATTTCAGAAACTCTAAGCGTGTTTACCATTCCTTTAGAAGAGATTGGCATGGCTGCAAGATTAATAGTAAAATCGCCTTGCGTTACAAAACCACCAGATTTTGCAATATTATTAATATCATCAATAGTTTCGTCTGTAGTGCTATACTTATCGTAATAAAAAGCCTTCACACCCCAAAGTAAACTTAGACGGTTAAGGATTCTTTTATTATGAGTAAATACTAAAATATGACTTTCTGGACGCCATGCTGAAATCTGAAAAGCAGTATACCCACTATTGGTTAAAGTACAAATTGCTTTTGCTTTAATTTCATTGGCCATATGCGCGGCATGAAAACAAACAGATTTAGTAATATATCTTTTAGTGCGAACATGTGGCGGATCGTGTGGAACTTTAATTAATGGTGAATTCTCCACACTTCTTAAAATAGAAGCCATTTTTTGGATCACCTGTACAGGATATTGCCCCACTGAAGTTTCCCCACTAAGCATTACCGCATCTGCACCATCCATAACCGAGTTTGCAACATCGTTTACTTCTGCTCTGGTTGGGGTTAAACTGGTAATCATTGTTTCCATCATTTGGGTAGCAATAATTACCGGAATACGGGCTTTCTTAGCAACCAGAACTAATTTTTTCTGAATTAACGGTACTTCCTGAGCCGGAATTTCAACTCCCAAATCTCCACGAGCTACCATTAAACCATCACAATAAGCTACAATCTTTTCGATATTCTCTACACCTTCAGGTTTCTCGATTTTAGCAATAATCGGAATTTTATAATCTGTATGCTCCTTAATTAAATCCTGAAGTTCTATAATATCTTTCTCATGTCTCACGAAAGATAAAGCAATCCAATCCACCTCTAATTTACAGGCAAATTCGGCATCCTTTACATCTTTTTCTGTAAGTGCAGGTAAAGAAATATTAGTGTTAGGAAGGTTTACCCCTTTTTTAGATTTTAAAGGCCCGCCCTGGATAACTTTGGCTACAACTTCGTTCTCTCTATTTGTGCTAACAACCTCAAAAATCAATTTACCGTCGTCTAACAGAATTCGCTCCCCTTCATTTACATCTCTGGGAAAAGCATCGTAATTCATATAAACTCGCTCTTTAGAACCTTCAAAACGCTCTCCTGTTGCAAAAACAATTTCGTCACCTTGTGCAACAACCACATCTTCCTTCATGGTTCCTACACGCAACTTAGGCCCTTGTAAATCGGCTAAAATTGCGGCGGTAAAACCTTCTTCCTCATTAAGATCCCTTATCATCTGTACACGCTCTCTAACATCCTCATAATTAGCGTGAGAAAAATTAATTCTGAAAACATTTACTCCTGCCTGGAGCATTTCTTTTAAGGTGTCTTTGGAACTTGTTGCCGGTCCTAAAGTGGCAACTATTTTTGTCTTCTTATTTGTTGGCATTATTCAAATATTAGATTTTGTTTGGATTTTAATTGATCTACATGGATCTTGTACGCAGCCTGTACCTGGGGAATACGACCAATAAGATTCACCAACTGATGAACCTGCTGATCTTCTATATTTTCTTCTATTTTCAAAAAAAAATCGACTTTTTTATATTGAGGAATTAAATTAACCTCTAAAGGCCTCACCTCCTCTTCCAAAAACAGAGATCCAGCATTTAATATTTTTCTGGCTTTACCTTTAAATTTGTTACTAACAAGATAATAATCTCTATAATTCGCAAGGTCTTTGTACGTAAATAAAGCATACATTGCCTGGACATCTTTATGATTAAAATCGACATCAAAACGACTTCGCATCAATTTTAAATTCAAAAAACGGTTTAGCAGAAAAGCCATTTTATAAGGCTCTAAATTTGCGTAAATCGCAATTAATTTAAAGTCAACTTCTTCAACCTCATCCAGCAACATTTTATGTGCTTGCATGCTAAATCCACTTTATCGATAAAGATAAAATATCGATGACAAAAATAAAGATTTAAATTGATTAATTTTTCATGTTTTTTCACGAAATCGTTATAGCTATAGAGAATATGGCAAAAATTAATTCATTTTATTTTGAAGTGCATAATACGCCCTTTTTGAAGCTTTCTCCTCGGCTTTCTTTTTAGAGGTCGCCCTTGCTTTGGCAATCACCTTTTTATCAATCCACAATTTAACAGCAAAATGCTTAAGCTCGTCCCTACCCGTATCTTCGTAAACCTGATAATTAAATTCTTTTTTTTGTTTTTGGCACCACTCTATTAAAAGACTTTTGTAGCTTATTACACGACCTTCTAAGGTCTCAATATCAACATAAGGTTCGATAACCCGGTTATAAATAAACCGGTTACAGTACTTATATCCTCTATCAAGATAGATGGCCCCTACAAGTGCTTCAAAGATATTTCCGTGAATATTTACACCAAACTGGTCGTTGGGAATATTAGATTTCACAAATCTAATAAGGTTTAGATCTTTACCCAATTCGTTAAGATGCTTTCTACTTACAATTTTAGAACGCATTTTGGTAAGATATCCCTCGTCACCCTCTGGTACTTCCTGATAAAGATGTGAGGCTATTACAGAGCCCAACATAGCATCCCCTAAAAATTCCAGACGTTCATAGTTTATAGGATTCCCTGATGGATCCTTCACATTTAATGACCTATGGGTAAAAGCCCTCTCGTAAACCGAAAGGTCTTTAGGTCGAAAACCTAATAATTTGTGCAGTGTATTAAAAAAATTCCCGCCTTTTGAAGAACGGGAATTTAATATGTTGCGAATAACACTCATTAAGAGTTACTCAGTTAATTTTTTAAATGCTACGCAGGCATTGTGCCCGCCAAACCCAAAAGTATTACTCATAACGATATTCATTTCTCGTTTCTGAGCTTTATTAAGGGTTAAGTTTAACGAAGGATCAATATTTTCATCAACATTTTCGTGATTAATGGTCGGCGGCACAATACCATGTTGCATGGCCATTACACTCGCTATTCCTTCAATCGCACCAGCAGCACCAAGAAGGTGACCTGTCATCGATTTTGTTGAGTTGATATTAATATTCTTCGCGTGATCTCCAAAAACTTTCGTAATCGCCTTTAGTTCGGCCACATCTCCCAGAGGAGTAGATGTTCCATGCGTATTAATAGCATCCACATCTTCAGGCTTAATACCGGCATTTCTTAGACAGTTTTCCATCACTCTTACTACCCCATTTCCATCTGGATGTGGCGCCGTCATGTGATATGCATCTGAGGAAAGACCTCCACCAATTACTTCTGCATAAATTTTGGCACCCCTTGCTTTTGCATGCTCATACTCTTCCAATATAAGCGCGCCGGCACCTTCACCTAGAACGAAGCCATCACGGGTTGCATCAAATGGTCTGGATGCAGTTTCAGGACTTTCATTTCTTGTAGAAAGCGCATGCATGGCATTAAATCCTCCCATTCCGGCAATAGTAACAGCGGCCTCTGATCCTCCTGAAACTATCACATCGCTATATCCTAAACGGATATTATTTAATGCGTCTATCATTGCATTGGCTGAAGAAGCACAGGCTGACACCGTAGTGTAGTTCGCTCCCATAAAACCATGTTTAATAGAGATATTACCAGGGGCAATATCAGCGATCATTTTAGGAATGAAGAAAGGATTAAATCTTGGAGTACCATCTCCCGCCGCGAAATTAAGCATTTCGTTTTGGAAGGTTTCCAATCCGCCAATTCCGGCACCCCAGATTACACCTACGCGGTATTTATCTACCGCGTCCAGGTCTATCCCGGAATCTGCGATAGCCTCATCAGAGGCTACCATGGCATATTGGGTAAACTTATCCAACTTCCTAGCTTCTTTCCTGTCGAAGTAGTCTAATGGATTAAAATTTTTGAGTTCACAAGCGAATTTTGTTTTGAACTTTTCGGGGTCGAAATGCGTAATAGGGCCGCTACCACTTTTACCATTAACCAAGCCGTCCCAATATTCGCTAATATTGTTACCGATTGGGGTAAGGGCACCCAAGCCCGTTATTACAACTCGCTTTAACTCCATATGGATCTTTTAAATTTATTTTTTCGCGTCTTCAATATAAGAAATTGCTTGACCTACTGTTGCGATATTTTCAGCCTGGTCGTCTGGAATTTGGATATCGAATTCTTTTTCAAATTCCATGATTAATTCCACAGTATCTAATGAATCAGCACCTAAGTCGTTGGTGAAGCTTGCTTCATTAACAACTTCGTTCTCATCAACACCTAATTTGTCAACGATAATCGCTTTTACTCTTGATGCAATGTCAGACATAATATTTTATTTTAATTTTGATTAGGTGGCAAAAATAAAAAACTTTATTTTAAAACCGATTTTTACTTTAAAAATGTGAAGGTAATTTACATATTTTTCGATGAAAGAGGTTAACTTTATATCCTAATAATTGTTAATAGCCTTGTTTTGAGCGATCAACCAACTAATTATAATGTAAGAAAAATCGTAATATTTGCTTCGGGATCAGGATCAAATACCGAAAATATTATACGTCATTTCGAAAATTCAAAAAATATTAAGGTAGCAGCGGTCTTCTCGAACAAAAGAAACGCAAGAGTTTTACGCCGCGCTTACGATTTAGATGTACAGGCATTATACTTTGATAGAGATGCTTTTTATCATTCCAACGATGTCCTGCATGTTTTAAAAGATATAGATCCAGATCTTATTGTACTGGCAGGCTTCTTATGGATGGTGCCTAAAAATATTATCGAAAATTTTCCAAACCGTATTATAAATGTTCATCCTGCCCTATTACCTAACTATGGAGGAAAAGGAATGTATGGGATGCGCGTTCATGAAGCAATTATTACCAACAAAGAGAAAGAAAGTGGTATTACCATTCATTTTGTTAATGAACACTATGATGAAGGAGAGCATATCTTTCAGGCTAAAACTATTATAGAAACACATGACTCGCCTGAAAGTTTAGCTTCTAAAATTAATGAATTAGAACATCATCATTTTCCTTTGGTGATCGAAAAATTACTTCAAAAAGACTCCTAAACATTGCAGGAACAAGTTCGAATTTATACTGATGGAGCTGCCAGGGGCAATCCCGGCCCGGGCGGTTATGGCATAGTGATGGAATGGGTAGGCAAATCTTATAAGAAAGAATTTGCTCAGGGCTTTAAGCATACCACCAATAACCGTATGGAACTTTTAGCGGTAATCGAAGCGCTTAAAAAACTTAAAAAACCTAATCTTAATATCAGAGTGTTTACCGATTCTAAATACGTAGCCGATGCTGTAGAAAAAAAATGGGTTTTTGGATGGGAGAAAAAAAACTTTAAAGACCGTAAGAATGCCGATTTATGGAAAGATTTCTTACAAGAGTACAGAAAACATCAAATTGTATTTACCTGGATTAAAGGACATAACAACCACCCTCAAAACGAAAGATGTGATGCGCTGGCCGTTAAAGCCTCCAAAGAAAAAGAATTATTAGAAGATACAGGCTTTAAAAATTAACCGTCCTCATCGTCTAATTTAACTTTTGGTTTACAGCTTGAAAAACAAACCGTATATTTGCAGCATAATTTTTGAATGCAATTATGAGCAAACTAGTTATTGTAGGAACTGTAGCCTTTGATGCTATCGAAACTCCTTTTGGAAAAACCGATAAAATTCTTGGTGGTGCAGGAACTTACATTGGCCTCTCGGCCGCAAACTTTAATGTAGATAGTGCAATAGTCTCTGTAGTTGGCGGTGACTTCCCTCAAAAATATCTGGATCTTCTTTCTTCAAAAAACATCAATATAGACGGTATCGAAATTGTTGAAAATGGAAAGACATTTTTTTGGAGCGGCAGATATCATAACGATTTAAATTCCAGAGACACCTTAGACACGCAACTTAATGTGCTTGCAGATTTTAACCCGGTAGTTCCTGAAGTCTATAAAGACGCTGAATATGTGATGCTTGGAAACTTGCATCCTTTAGTACAACTAAGTGTACTGGATCAGGTAAAAAATCCAAAACTTGTGGTATTAGACACCATGAACTTTTGGATGGACAATACCCTGGAAGATTTGAAAAAGGTAATCGCTAAAGTAGATGTTATTACTATTAATGATGAAGAAGCTAGACAACTTTCCGGAGAATATTCATTAGTAAAAGCTGCCCGTGAGATTGAAAAAATGGGACCAGAATATGTGGTTATTAAGAAAGGAGAGCACGGTGCCTTACTTTTCCATAAAGAAAAAGTATTCTTTGCTCCTGCTTTACCTTTAGAAGAAGTTTTTGATCCAACCGGAGCAGGAGATACATTTGCTGGTGGTTTTATTGGTTATTTAGCTCACACAGATGATATTTCTTTCGAAAATTTAAAAAATGCGATAATTTATGGTTCAAATCTCGCTTCGTTTTGCGTAGAGAAATTTGGAACCGAGCGCATGAAAAACCTGTCGAAGGAAGATATAAATATGCGGCTGGAAGAATTTAAAAAACTCACACAGTTCAAAATAGCACTAAAATAAAGAAACACGCCCTGTAATTTCAGGGCTTTTTTGTTACTAAGATAAAAGTAAGGATATCGCTTAGTATATATTAATATTTTAATCTCGGTTATCGAGTAAACAAATCCCACAAGGAGCAACAATACAACTATGAGTGACGCCATTAAACACGAGTGTGGAATTGCACAGGTTAGACTGTTAAAACCACTTGAATATTACAAAGAAAAATACGGTACCGCTTTTTACGGCGTAAATAAAATGTACCTGCTAATGGAAAAACAACACAACCGCGGGCAGGATGGTGCTGGTTTTGCAAGTATAAAACTTAATGTACAACCTGGCGAGCGTTATATAAGCAGGATTCGTTCTAACCAATCGCAGCCAATTCAGGATATTTTTGAGCAGATAAATCAGCGTATTAATGACGAGATGAAAGAGCATCCTGAATATGCCGATGATGTTGCGCTTCAAAAAAGAAAGATCCCTTATTTAGGAGAACTTTTTCTGGGGCACGTTCGTTATGGTACTTTTGGGAAAAACAGTATTGAAAGTGTTCATCCTTTCTTAAGGCAAAACAACTGGATGCACCGTAACCTTATTGTTGCGGGAAACTTTAATATGACCAATGTAAACCAGCTTTTTAACAACCTGGTAGAACTTGGGCAACATCCAAAAGAAAAGGCAGATACGGTGACCATAATGGAAAAAATTGGTCATTTCTTAGATTCTGAAGTTAGAAAGTTATACAAAAAACTAAAGAAAGAAGGCTATACCAAACAACAGGCCTCTCCCCATATTGCAGAACAGCTTAACGTTGCCAAAATCCTTAAAAAGTCTTCTAAGGACTGGGACGGCGGTTATGCGATGGCCGGACTTATGGGACATGGCGATTCTTTCGTACTTCGCGATCCTTCAGGAATTCGCCCCTGCTATTATTACAAAGATGACGAGGTAGTTGTCGTAGCTTCAGAACGCCCCGTAATACAAACTGTCTTCAATTTAAATTTTGAAGACATTAAAGAATTAGATCCTGGCCATGCCATTATTACCAAAAAGAACGGTAATGTTTCGATCACCAAAATCATTGAACCTTTAGAGCGAAAAGCATGCTCTTTTGAGCGTATTTATTTCTCTAGGGGAAGTGATGCTGAAATTTACAAAGAACGGAAAATGTTAGGGAGATTATTAATGCCTGAGGTTCTTAAGGCCATTAACTATGACACCATAAATACGGTATTTTCTTTTATACCGAACACCGCCGAAACTTCTTTCTACGGAATGGTAGAAGCCGCCCAGGACGAATTAAGCCGGCAAAAGAACGAAGCGATTTTAGCGGAAAAAGACACCTTAACTGATGAACGTTTACAGGAAATCCTGGCTCACCGTCTAAGAACAGAAAAGATTGCAATAAAAGACGTAAAACTACGAACTTTTATTACAGAGGACAGCAGCCGTGATGATCTTGTAGCCCATGTATATGACGTGACTTATGGTGTGATCAAAAAAGAAGATAACCTGGTAATTATAGATGATAGTATTGTAAGAGGTACAACCCTCAAGAAAAGTATCATCAAAATGATGGATCGTCTTAATCCAAAACAAATTGTGGTGGTTTCTTCGGCTCCGCAAATTCGCTATCCCGATTGCTACGGAATTGATATGGCACGCCTGGAAGATCTTGTTGCTTTTAGGGCAGCTTTAGAATTACTAAAAGACGACAACAATTACAAATTGGTTGAAGAGGTTTATGAAAAATGTAAACAACAGGTAAACCTAAAAGATAAAGACGTACAAAATTTTGTAAAAGAGATTTACGAACCATTTACAGACGAGCAGATTTCAGCAAAGATATCAGAGCTTTTAAGTGAGCCAACTGTAGAGGCCAGTGTAAAAGTGATTTATCAATCGGTAGATAATTTGCATAAAGCCTGCCCTAAAAACCTTGGGGACTGGTATTTTACCGGAGACTATCCAACCCCTGGTGGTAACCGAGTTGTAAACAGGGCATATATTAACTTTTTTGAAGGAAATAAAGACAGAGCATATTAAAAGTGTGTATTTCAACTATTTTTATAAGTCTTTCATCTAAAAGTTTTTAAACGAACAGACATTATATCTATATTAGTCTTGCCATAAAATTTAAGTAGGTTAAGTTCATGGTAGATTTGGGGCAAAAAAGGTGGATAACAATCCACCTTTTTTATTTTCTATACTTTCTTAAATTTCGAAATTCTATAATTTAGAAATTATTCCTTCAAAACTATAAAAATCAAAAAAGGCCGTTCTTACGAACAGCCCCTTTCAAACTTTAACAATTAATTACTTAACTATTTTTCTTTTGCATAGCGACTTGCTACTTCTTTCCAATCAATCACATTAAAGAATGCATCGATGTAAGCCGGACGCTTATTCTGATAGTTTAGGTAGTAAGCATGCTCCCAAACATCTAATCCTAATATCGGAGTCCCGCCACAACCTACTTCAGGCATCAATGGATTATCCTGATTTGGCGTAGAGCAGATTTCTAATTTTCCACCATCGTGAACACATAACCATGCCCAACCCGATCCAAACTGGCCGGCTGCAGCATTAGAAAATTCTTCTTTAAAAGCATCAAAAGAACCAAAAGCAGTATCAATAGCCTCTGCTAATTCACCTTCTGGCTTCCCTCCTCCGTCTGGAGACATCACTTCCCAAAATAAGGAGTGATTATAAAAACCACCACCGTTATTTCGAACAGCGCTATTAGATAAGTCTAGATTTTTAAGGATATTCTCGATAGTTTTACCTTCAAGATCAGTCCCTTCGATTGCATTATTCAATTTTGTAGTATATCCAGCATGATGTTTATCATGGTGAATTTCCATTGTTTTTGCATCTATATGTGGCTCTAACGCATCGAATGCGTATTTAAGCTCTGGTAACGCAAATGCCATAGTCTTATATTTTTTTAGCGATTAGTAATAAATTCACTCAAATTTAAGTATTAACCCGTGCAATGGAAACATTTAAATGTTATAATATACTTAAAAGCTTATGCTTTTATAAAATCAATTTTACCTTACCTTTAAATCTCATTTTTTTACTCAATAATCGAGATTAAATGCCCAGAGGCTTGTCTCAAAATAAAAAGATATTTTTCTAATACATACCTCATGAGCTTGCTCTAAGGTAATTTACTCACAATTTTGGCTAATAACTTCACTATATACAACGCTTCGGCAGGATCAGGGAAAACCTTTACCCTGGTAAAATCTTATTTAAGCTTACTTTTTAAATCAGGGAAAACCGATACTTATAAAAATATCCTAGCGATTACCTTTACAAATAAGGCGGTTCACGAGATGAAAACGCGTATTGTAGAAAGTCTTTATGCATTTACAAAAAAGCCCGTTCCAGAAAGTTCTAAAGCGCTCTTAGAGGCTGTAGCTAAAGAAACAGCTCATTCCAAGGAAGAAATTCAGGAAAAATCAGTAGCGATTTTAAAGAATATTATCCATAATTATGCAGCTTTCGAAGTTTCTACGATCGATGGCTTCACACATCGTGTATTGCGCACTTTTGCTAAAGACCTTGGATTACCCGTAAATTTTGAAGTTGAGCTGGATACCGATAAGATCCTGAATGAAGCAGTAGACCGATTAATAAACCGTACTGGAAAAGACGAAAAACTCACCAAAGTGCTGGTCGATTTTTCCCTAAGCAAAGCCGACGATGATAAAAGTTGGGATATTGGTAGAGATCTGCTGGAAATTGCCAAACTTCTCGTAAATGAAAACAATCAATTTTATCTACAACAATTGCAGCCAAAAACCCTGCAAGATTTTGAAATCTTTAGAAAAAAACTAAAACAACAAATCACAAATAATCAGGCAGAAATTGCACAAAAAGCAGATCAATTTTTTGAGTTGATTACTAATAGCGGCATTGATGCTACAGATTTTAGCGGACAATATCTACCTAAGCATTTTTTAAAGCTTAGAGCCAACGAATCTCCAAACTTCAGCTCTAAGTGGGTAGAAAAAATGGAAAATGAAGGCATTTTACCTCTTAAAAAAGGTAAAATGGCACTTGGCGAGGCTATTCAGCCTCAAATTTTGGATTTATTCATTCACACAAAAAAACTATTTTTTAGCTTAGAATTTTATACTGAAATTGGTAAACGCCTCACGCAACTTTCTTTATTAAACGCCTTAAATCGGGAAATCCAGGAAATTAAAGAAGAACGTCAAATTTTACTGATTTCAGAATTTAACCCCATGATTAGCGCGCAGGTTAAAGATCAACCGGCACCTTTTATTTACGAGCGGTTGGGCGAGCGCTATCAGAATTATTTTATAGACGAATTTCAGGATACCTCGCAAATGCAATGGGAAAACTTAATCCCACTTATCGACAATAAACTCTCTATGGAATCTTTACCTAACGAAAACTCCAGTTTGATGCTGGTAGGTGACGCCAAACAATCGATTTATCGATGGCGTGGCGGTAAAGCTGAACAGTTTATTGATTTAAGTAACGAGGGCAATCCTTTTCAGATCCAGAAACAGGTTTATAATTTGCCCGATAATTATAGAAGTGCTGCTGAAATTGTGAATTTCAATAACCGCTTTTTTGGGTATGCGGCCGACTTTCTTGGTCATCCTCAATACAGCAATTTATTTAAACAAAGTGCCCAAAATCCTAAAAAATCTGGTTCGGGCTATGTAAATATCAGTTTTATTGAAGCTGAAAATCGTGAGGAAGAACAGGAGGTTTATCCTGAAAAAGTAATCGAAATCATAAACAATCTCAATACTAAAGGTTTTAAACGATCCGACATTTGTATTCTTACCAGAAGAAAATCTGAAGGCGTGGCTATTGCATCCGCCTTAAATGAAAAGGAAATCGATGTGGTTTCATCTGAAACCTTATTGATTTCAAGATCACCTAAAGTTCACTTTATATGCAACCTTTTAAAGTTCTCGATCACTCCTGAAAATAACGAGCTTAAATTATCCATTTTCGCTTTTATTCAGGAATATTTATTATCACTTAAAGATCCACATGCGGTAATTTCAGAAAAAATAAAAGAGAACGGCAACAACTTTTTTACTTGGTTACAGGAATTTGAATTCGATTTTAATCTGGATTTTTTAAATGAATATTCGGTTTACGAAAGCTGCGAATACATAATTAGAAGTTTTGGTCTGGTAAAAGATTCTAACGCCTACATCCAGTTTTTCCTGGATTTCGTTTACGAAACCACACAAAAAGATACCGAAGGGATTCAGGGATTTTTAGAAATCTGGGAGCAGGAAAACGATAAGCTCAGTATTATAGCTCCGCAACAGGAAAACGCGGTGACCATCATGACCATCCATAAAGCAAAGGGTCTGGAATTCCCTATCGTGATCTATCCTTTTGCGAATTCCGACTTTAAAGACACCCGTAAAGATTCGCTTTGGGTACCCAACGATGAACATCTAAACGATATTCCCGTAAGCTATATTAACGCTTCCTCTAAAATGGAAAATTGGGGCGAAATTCCCGATGCTTTGTACACACAATTACTTTTTCAAAATGAATTGGATACACTTAACGTGCTATATGTAGCCTGTACACGTCCGGTAAAACAACTCTATATCTTATCGAAACTCGATCTGGATAGAAACGGCAACGAAAGTGCATCAAAAACTTCAGGCCTACTCATCGGTTATCTAAAACAGAATAAGCTTTGGAAAGATGAGCAAAAAAGTTACGAATTTGGAGAAATGGAACCGCCAACTTCCAAAGAGATAGAAAACCTGGGGATCACCCTGCAACATTTTTATTCTTCAGCCACACAAAACCATGCTGTAAATATCGTCACGCGATCAGGTAGCTTATGGGATACCAAACAACAGGAAGCTATCGAAAAAGGGGAAATCATCCATGACCTATTGGCAGAAATTAATACCGAAAAAGATCTAAAACCGGTATTAAAAAATGCGATCGCTAACGGAATTATTACTGAAGAAGTTTCTGAGACCATTGAAAATATACTGAATAGTATCATTACCCATCCAGAGCTGGAAGTTTATTTTTCTGAAACCGTAAAAAATGATAACGAAAGAGAGATTATTACTAAAAGTGGCGAACGATTACGCCCAGACCGATTAAACTTTAAAGAGCATTTGGTAAGCATCATCGATTATAAAACTGGGGCGTTTGATACAAAACATGAACGCCAGATCAATAACTATGGCGAAACGCTTTCCAATATGGGATACCAAATCGATAAAAAAATCCTCGTTTATACAAACAAAGCGATTTCCCTTCGGTTTGTATAAAAGAGATACTTAATTTTGAAAAAACAAAAATCACCTAACTATTATGTACGGATCTATTAAAGAACACCTTCAAAAAGAAATAGAAGAAATAAAAGACAACGGATTGTTTAAAAGAGAACGTATTATCACGAGCCCGCAAGACGCTGTCATTAAAATCAATACCGGGCAGGAAGTGATTAACTTTTGCGCCAATAATTACCTGGGACTTTCTTCTCATCCCGAGGTTATCCAGGCCGCTAAAGACACGATGGATACGCATGGGTTTGGAATGTCCAGCGTCCGTTTTATTTGTGGCACGCAGGATATCCATAAAGAATTAGAACAAAAAATTGCCGATTTCTATGGAACTGAAGATACTATTCTTTACGCCGCTTGTTTTGACGCAAATGGTGGAATTTTCGAGCCCTTGCTAACTAAGGAAGATGCTATTATCTCTGATTCCTTAAATCACGCTTCGATTATAGACGGAGTTCGCCTCTGCAAAGCTGCACGTTATCGTTATCAAAACGGAGACATGGCAGATCTTGAAGCGCAACTTAAAGCTGCCAATGAAAACGGTGCCCGTTTTAAACTGATCGTAACTGATGGTGTGTTCTCTATGGATGGACTTGTAGCTCCTTTAGATGAAATTTGTGATCTGGCCGATAAATATGATGCCCTAGTAATGATCGACGAATGCCATGCTACAGGATTTATCGGAGAAAAAGGAATAGGTACCTTAGAAGAAAAAGATGTACTAAGCCGCGTAGACATCATTACAGGAACATTAGGTAAAGCACTTGGCGGTGCTATGGGCGGTTATACTACAGCAAAAAAAGAGATTATAGAACTATTAAGACAACGCTCTCGCCCTTATCTATTTTCAAACTCTTTGGCACCATCTATCGTTGGAGCTTCTTTAAAAGTTTTTGAAATGTTAGAAAAAGATGACAGTCTGAGAAATAAACTTAAAGAAAACACTAAATATTTTAAACAAGGTATTAAAGATGCCGGTTTTGATATTATTGACGGTGATGCTGCTATTGTTCCGGTAATGCTCTATGATGCAAAACTATCACAGGATATGGCCGACAAACTTTTGGAAGAAGGTATTTATGTAATAGGTTTCTTTTATCCCGTAGTTCCCAAGGAAAAAGCACGAATTAGAGTGCAGTTATCTGCTGCGCATAAAAAGGAACACCTGGATCAAGCTATTAAGGCTTTTACCAAAATCGGAAAGGAATTGGGGGTTATTGATTAACTTATCTTTATGAATTATAAAACAAATTCTTAATAAACCTGTAAAACTATAACAAATTTTCAAAATGAACTTGTCATAATTCGAACATTATTAAGAAAACTTTATTATCGCAAACTTTGGAACTGTGGGAACACCGACTAATTTTGTACCAATTAACACTTAAAATTAAACTATTGATATGAAACATCTTTCTAGATTAATTGTATTATCGATGATCGTGTTGGGTATAAGTTCTGCTAGTGCGCAGGACGAAAACAACCCATGGGCGCTAAGCATCGGTACAAATGCCGTGGATTTTTATCCTACTAATAATGGTGCTCCATTAAGTAATGGTTTTTTTGATGAATATTTTAATGCGGGTGACCACTGGAACATATTACCTTCTGTTTCTCAACTTACTGTTGGTAGATATATTGGTGCCGGGTTAGTTGCAGAAATCGACGGTTCTATTAACCAAATTAGTGATTTTGGGGACAGAGCTGTAGATGATCTTTCTTACTATTCCGTAGATGGTTCGATTAACTACTCTTTAAGAGCAATGCTTAACGATGGATGGTTTGATCCTGTTGTGGGTATTGGTGGTGGTTACACCTGGATTGGTAATCAGGATGCTGATGACCTTGAAAACTTAGACGCTCCTACCTTAAATGGTAGCTTAGGGATCAATTTCTGGTTTACAGATAATTTAGCAATTTTTGTAGAGTCTAAATATAAGCATGCTTTTGAACCTGAAATGGGACAACATTTCCAACATAGTGCAGGTCTTAAATTTATGTTTGGTGGAACTGATACTGATGGTGATGGAATCTACGATAAAAACGATGAATGTCCTGAAACGCCAGGTCTTCCAGAATTTAATGGATGTCCTGACTCAGATGGTGATGGAATCCAGGATTCTATGGACGATTGTCCTAATGAAGCAGGTTTAGCTGAATTTAACGGATGTCCTGATACTGATGGTGATGGTGTTCCAGACCCTGAAGATGACTGTCCTGAAACTCCAGGTTTAGCTGAACTAAACGGATGTCCTGATGCCGATGGTGATGGAATCCCTGATAACGAAGACGAATGTCCTGAAGAAGCAGGTCCTGAAGAAAATAACGGATGTCCTTACGAAGATACAGATGGTGACGGCGTAATAGATCCTGAAGATGATTGTCCTGAGGTTGCCGGTACTGTGGCAAATAACGGTTGTCCAGAGCCTACTGTAGAGGTTATTAATGAACTAAACGAATACTCGAATACCGTACTTTTCGATTTCAATAAAGCTACAATTAGATCTGAGTCTGAAAAAGCTTTAAATTCTATCATTGAGATTATGGAAGAATATCCAAACACTGTATTCCATATTGGTGGACACACAGATAGCGTTGGTAGTGATGAGTACAACCTTAAATTATCTAAGGAAAGAGCTGCATCGGTAAGACAATTTCTTGTAGATGGAGGAATTCCCGCTAACAGATTAACATCTGAAGGTTACGGAGAATCTAGACCTATCGCAACAAACAGTACTGAAGCTGGTAGACAAGAAAACAGAAGAGTTGAAATCTCTTTGGATAAAGATAAAGAAATGAAAGATTCAAACATGTAATCTTAAGAATCATAATATCTTTTAAAAACGCGCTGAATGCTCAGCGCGTTTTTTATTTTTATACTATGAAATCATTTATTCGCCAGGTACTGGAGCAACTGCAAAAAGAAGATACTCCAATCTCAGATTTGGTCTTTATTTTACCTAGTAAAAGAGCAGGTGCTTTTTTACTGAATGAACTTAGCCAACTTACTTCTTCCACTATTTTTGCCCCTAAAATTTATAGTATAGAAGAGTTTACAGAAGAGGTCTCTGGTTTAAAATCTATTGATAATACGACCACTCTTTTCGAATTCTACGAGGTTTATCAAAAACTTACTCCAAAGGAAGAATTAGAAAGTTTTGAAACTTTTTTAGCCTGGGCGCAAAGTTTGATTCATGATTTTAATGAAATTGACCGTTATTTAATCGATGCTGAAAAGTTTTTTAACTATCTGGCCGATATTCAGGATATCAACCACTGGTCTAAGCAGCATCGCACCGAACTTATCGAAAATTACCTGAAGTTCTGGGATCAGTTACCGCAATATTATTCTGTCTTAAAAGAAAATCTTTTTGAAAAAGAGCAGGGATATCAAGGTCTCATTTATCGTTCGGCTGCTTCGAAAGTAGCAGTATACGCTTCGAAAAATTCAAATCAAGAATATGTATTCTTAGGTTTTAACGCTTTAAATTCAGCAGAGCAGGTTATTTTTCAGGAATTATTACAGCAAAATTTAGCAAAGGTTTTTTGGGATATCGACAATGTCTTCCTAAAGGATTATCATCACGAAGCTTCGTTATTTATAAGAGAATATTTAAAAGACTGGCCATTTTATAAAGAAAACCCTTTTCATCCCGAAATTGAAGAATACCGTGAAGCAAAAGACATTTCGATTACCGGAATCCCTAAAAATATAGGGCAGGCCAAATATCTGGCAGAACTATTAGCCAATAAAAGTGAAGCCGAATTAGAGAAAACTGCTATTGTTTTAGGCGACGAAAGTTTGCTGCTCCCTATTTTAAATAGTTTACCTCCTAATGTAAAAGATTTAAACATTACGATGGGATTTCCGCTAAAAAATGCTCCGGTAACCTCATTATTTAATTCCTTATTCGATTTACACACCAAATCGGGTTCCAGCTATTACTATAAAAATGTTATTGCCATTATAAATCATCCCTCACTGCATCAAATATTAAAACCCTATGCTTCAAAATTTATTCAGAAAATAAATAAAGAGAATACCGTATATCTGAAGTATGAAGAAATCGAAGCTAACTTTCCGGCAACGCTACAGGAGTTTATCAGTTGGTGTTTTAAAAGCTGGGAGAATTCTGCCAAAAAAGCTATCCTGCATTTCCAGAATATCGTTTTCAGCATAAAAGATAGCTTAACGCAAGAAAAGGCAGGCAAACTACAACTGGAATTTTTATATCATTTTCATAAACTCTTTAATCAGCTTCAAACTTTAAATACGACCTATCCTCATATAAATAGCTTAACTGCACTCCGCAATTTTTATAATGAGATTATGAGCACGCAAAGTCTGGATTTTCAGGGACGCCCATTTAAAGGTCTACAACTTATGGGTATGTTAGAATCCAGAGCGCTGGACTTTGAAAACGTCATCATTACATCAGTAAATGAAGGCACCTTACCTTCGGGAAAATCCAATAACTCGTTTATTCCTTACGATCTTAAAAAGTCCTATAACCTCCCGACTTATCGGGAAAAGGATGCGGTTTATACCTATCACTTTTACCGACTTTTGCAGCGCGCCACAAAGGTGACCTTACTGTATAATACCGAGAGTGGCGGACTAAATTCCGGAGAAAAAAGCAGGTTTTTAACCCAACTGGAAATTGAAAAACAACCTAACCACCTTTTAAAAATCAATACCGTTTCACCAAAAGTACCCAAGGTGAATAACGAATTAAAAGTAATTGGGAAAACTCCGGCCATGATTGAGAAATTAAAAGATCTGGCAAATTATGGGTTTTCACCCTCAGCATTAACCAGTTATATCAGGAACCCGCTTGATTTTTACTATCAATATGTACTTGGCGTAAAAGAGGAAGAAGAAGTTGAAGAAACTGTAGCTTATAATACCCTGGGAACAGTGATACATGATAGCTTGGAAGTATTTTATAAACCACTGGAAGGAGAGTTACTAAAAGAAATCCATATTCTGGATTTCAGAAAACGTATCGACCAGGAGGTGAGCACACAGTTTTATAAATCTTACACAAAATCACCCATCTTACAGGGAAAAAACTACCTGATTTTTGAAATCGCTAAACGTTATCTCTCCAATTTCTTGGACCTGGAAAACGATCGTTTAAAAAAAGGGGAAGCGATAAGAATTGAAAAAATTGAAAAAAATTTAAAATCGAAAATCAATATTTCTTCACTGGATTTTCCTGTATATATAAGAGGGAAAGTAGATCGTGTAGAAAATTGTAACGGTATCACCAGAATTATTGACTATAAAACGGGAAAGGTAGAACAAAGTAAAATAGAAATTGTAGATTGGGAAAACATTACTACAGATTACGATAAGTATAGCAAGAGTTTTCAGGTACTTGCCTATGCTACCATGATGAAAAACGAAGAAAATATTCCGTTACCTCTAGAAGGAGGAATAATATCTTTTAAAAACCTGAAAGCCGGTCTCCTAAAATTTGCCAAGCGAGAGAAACCGCGAGGTGGCTCCAAAGATTTCTCAATAAACGAAGACACTTTTTTAGCTTACGAAGACCAATTAGAAAAATTAATTACTGAAATTTGCAATCCGGCGATTCCATTCACCGAAAAAGAGATTTAAAAGCTTATGGAGATTACTAGAAAGAAGAACATTCAAATTGAAGGAAAACATAATAAACCAATACTTTGCGATTTGTTTTTCCAGGACGATCAAAAACCAAAACCCGTAGTTATTTTTTGTCATGGTTATAAAGGTTTTAAAGACTGGGGAGCCTGGGATAAAATGGCCGAAACTTTTGCTGAAAAAGGCTATTTTTTTGTGAAATTTAATTTTTCACATAATGGTACCACCCCAGAAAATCCTACAGAATTTTTAGACATCGAAGCTTTTGGCGATAACAATTATAGCATAGAACTAGACGATCTACAATCAGTAATCGATTGGCTTTTAGTTCCAGATTTTCCAGATGCTATACAAATAGATGTTAGCCATATTAACCTTATTGGGCATTCTCGCGGCGGCGCTATAGCCATTATTAAAGCAGCCAATGAAAAGCGTATCACCCGATTGGTTACTTTTGCAGCACCTACAGACCTTGGCGCGAAATTCCCCACCGGGAAAGACCTTGAAAAATGGGAAAAGAAAGGTGTGCAATACATCGTAAATACACGCACAAAACAACAATTGCCTCACCATTACCAGTTTTATAAAAACTATAAGGAAAACAAAGAGCGCCTAAATGTCAAAAATGCCACTAAAAAACTGGAAATCCCTCATTTAATTGCACACGGCAGTAATGATACGACCGTTTCAATTTCCTGCTCTGGAGAATTGTTTGAGTGGAGCCCAATTTCAAAATTACTATTGGTAGAAAATGCCAATCATGTTTTTGAAGCTTCTCATCCCTGGGAAAAAGAAGACCTTCCAGAAAAATTTCAATATTTATTAGACAGGACGTTCCCATTCATCGCTGCAGAAGTTCAGGATCTGATTGATGAGTATGGTGATAATGATGATGACAATTAAAATCAAAGATATATGAATATTGGGCTACTATGTCCAATTACCAAAGTCATAAAGAGTTTTAAACCTCTTAACAACTTATCGAACCTCCTTATTCTTGAATGAATGTAGGAGGTTTCTTTTTTTCTTTTAGCATAGGAATTATCTTTGATCTCAAATCTTATAAAAAATGAATCGATTTTTAATATTCTTTCTTTTGCTGGGCTTAAAGACATCAGCTCAGTTTAACGAGAAAGGCAATTTATATTACGAAGAAACCATTAAACTTCATGGTAAATCTACTCAAGAAATTAAGGAAAAACTCCATGAATGGCTCTTATCAGAATTTGAGCAATCTAATATTAAGGCGTCTAAAAATACCGAAAACGAGATGATTGTTGATATTACTTCTGGAGTTGACATCAAACAAGGAAGCGCCAGCATTCCCATGGATATTTACTTCGGAATTTTAAGCAATTTTAAAGATAACGAACTTAGCATTCAGTTAAGTCATATCGATATCGGCCCAACCCAGACGCCGGTTAAAATTAATTTTCCGGATTTTGAGGCTTTCAAAAGCGAAATGCAGGAAACGGTAGACCGACTAAGTGGTGAGGCAAAAGCTAAAAATCAGGCCATTCTGGATGATGAAAAGAAAATGAAAAGCATTTACGAGCGTGGCTTACAAAATCATGATCAAATGCTAACTGCTGTAAAAAGCTACATTCGCGGATTAGTCGAAAGATTAAAAGTCTATATGAAATAAAAAACCTCGCAAAAATTGCGAGGTTTTGTGGAGAATATCGGAGTCGAACCGATGACCTTTTGGCTGCCAGCCAAACGCTCTAGCCAGCTGAGCTAATCCCCCATTTTGACCGAAGCAAATTTATAAATTTTATTGAAATAAAAAAGTTTTTTAAACCGAATGATTAAACCTGCCCTTCCAAAAGACCTCTCCGAGATAAAACGTCTTACCGAACGTTGTGCCGAAGCCATGATAGATAAAGGGATTAACCAGTGGAACGAGAACTATCCTTCTAAAGAAAAACTAGCTACAGATATCGATAAAAACGAACTATTTAAGCTTGTTAATACCGAAAATGAGATTATGGGTATCATCGTTTTAACACCTGAAATGGATGAAGAGTACCTTCCTATACCTTGGATCACTGAAAATAAAAACAATCTATATGTCCATCGCCTGGCTACAGACCCAAGCTTTTGGGGGCTTGGAAATGGAAAAAAATTAATGGACTTTGCTGAAGAGTTTGCCAGAAAACACCATTACACATCTATAAGGTTGGATACCTTTAGCCAGAACAAAAGAAACCATCGCTTCTACGAATCCAGAGGCTATCAAAGGTTAGGGGATATTTTCTTCCCGGTAAAAAGCGAACATCCGTTTCATTGTTACGAGCTAGTTCTTTAAAAAAACCTGTCTATATTTACCAATATGGCCAAATTGGATACCTCTGCAGTAAGTTTCAAAAACATTAATAGGATTGCAATACCTGCGATAATCGCAGGTATTGCAGAACCTTTAATTTCACTTACCGATATTGCTGTTATTGGCAATGTAGAAAGTAACTCGGTTGAAGCACTAGCTGCTGCCGGTATTGTAGGTTCTTTTCTTTCTGCCGTAATCTGGATTTTAGCGCAGACAAAAACCGCTATTTCGGCAAAAGTATCCCAACATTTAGGAGCTAACCGTCTTCATGCTGTAAAAACCCTGGTGCCGCAAACCATCGTTTTTAATCTTTTACTTAGCCTCTTTATTTACGGGATTACCGCACCATTGGCAACATTTATATTTAGTGCTTACAATGCTAAAGGTTTGATTTTGGAGTATTCCGTAAGTTATTATCAAATTAGGGCTATTGGTTTCCCCTTAACGCTACTTACCTTCACCATTTTTGGAGTATTTAGAGGCTTACAAAACACCTCCTGGGCCATGAAGTGCAGCTTAAGCGGAGCGGTAGTAAATATTTTACTCGATTACCTGCTGGTATATGGTATAGAAGGCTATATCCCGGCGATGCATTTGGAGGGTGCTGCCTATGCCAGTCTTGCTGCCCAGACTACTATGTTGATAATGGCCTTATGGTTTTTCTTTAAAAAAACACCATTTCATCTTAAACCAAGCTTAAAACTTAATCCAGAATTTAAACCCCTTTTGGTCATGGCGGCGAATCTTTTTTTAAGGACACTTTCCCTAAATATCGCTATTATGCTGGCCAATGCCTACGCAACAGACTATGGAGAAAACTATATTGCCGCGCAAAGTATTTTGATGAATATATGGTTGTTTTTTAGCTTTTTTATAGATGGTTATGCTAATGCCGGCAATGCCATTGGAGGAAAATTATTAGGTGCCAAAGATTACAAAAACCTTTGGGAATTAAGCAAAAAAATCTCCAAATACGCAGTATTGATCGCTTTGATATTAATGGCCATCTGCGGAATTTTCTACAATCAAATCGGGATTTTATTTAATAAAGATGAAGTGGTTTTAGCGCTTTTTGCCTCGGCTTTTTGGATCGTACTTTTAATGCAACCCATTAATGCGATCGCTTTTATGTTCGACGGCATATTTAAAGGTCTGGGAGAAGCAGCTTACCTACGCAATTTATTACTTGTCGCTACCTTTCTGGGTTTTACCCCGGCATTGTTAATTTCAGATTATTTTGGCCTGAAATTGTACGCGATTTGGATAGCCTTTTTGGTCTGGATGCTCATTAGGGCAAGCGGACTCGTTATTAAATTCCGAAGAAAATATTTAAATAAAGAAGTTTAACCTAAAAGTGTTCCTGTTGATTCCAAGCTAGACTCAACTGGCATGCTAAAATTGAAGCTGGTCACGCCATCTTCAGATGTAACACCTAAATTACCATGATGCGCCTTAGCAATCTCTGAAGCGATATAAAGTCCTAAACCTAATCCATTTTCATTATTTTTGGCTTTACTTTTAAAATAAGGTTTAAACAATTCGCGCTGATTCTTTTTAGGAATTGTCTCCCCATGATTAATAACCGAAAGCGAAAACTGAGAGGAACTACTTGATATTTTAACCAGCACAGGCTTTTTAGATATGCTGTGTTTTATGGCATTATTTAACAAATTGGAAAGTAATTGTGCCATTCTGGTGGTATCACAATCTACTTTTTGATGTAAACTTATTTCACTTTCAATCAATCTATCCTCATTAATAATTTTACACTCCGTAATCACTTCTCCTAACTCTTTTTCCAGCTTATTTTTATCTTCGCTTAGGTTCAAACTAATCCCCTCTCCTATATTTCCCTTGGCAAAATCTAAAAGATTATCGATTAAACTCTGCATCCTGTAAGAAGTAGATTTGATGATCTCTGCCTGCTTTTTGGCAGCCTCGGGTATCTTTGAACTCAGAAGCATATCTGCACAAATTCTGGTAGTGCCAACGGGATTTCTAAGATCATGACCTAAAATAGCAACAAAAGTTTCTCTAAGTTCAGCTATCTCATCCTGTTTCTTAATCTTTCTATTAGCACGATCAAGCTTTTGTACAGTTTCTAAATGATAAGAGATTAAATCTGTATACAACTTAAACATATCTCTAACCCCGTCGTTATTTATTTTAGCAGGTTTTGGATCGATCGCACATAAGGTCCCAAAGAAAGAACCATCTTTCAGGAAAATAGGATAAGAAATATAACTTTTAAAACCATACTGTTTTGGAGTATGATGATTACAAAATATAGTGTTATGATCTACATCCTCTATAACCACAGGAATGTGATGTTGCCTAATTTCGTTACAAATTGTAGATTCTACTGCTAACTCATCTCCAGGTCTTAAACCAAACTCAATATCATCCTTAGAAACCGCAGTAATCCAACGCTCTTCGGTAACTCTTGCTATCGCAACAAACCGCATATTAGAGGAACAGCTAATTACATTAAGTAACTTATGAATTCCGGGAATTTCATTTACATCTTCGATGTCTTTTCTAAGAGCTAAACTTTTATCTATTGCCATATTCTGAAAACGCTGAAAGGTACAAAATTGATTACCTTGATCAGCAATATAGGCACTCTTTTATTAACGAAGTCTTCGCTTATCATTTTCTTAAGATTATTTACATTTGATAAAACTTGAATTATGACCACCACACGCGAGAACGGAAGCTTATATACCTCAATAGAAAATAACATCGGGATTATTGAATTTGGACATCCTGCCAGTAATAGTTTTCCCGGTGTACTTTTAGACCGACTGGAAAAAGCTATTTGCGAATATTCCGATCAGCCAGAAGTAAAAGTAATCCTCCTGAAATCTGAAGGAGAAAAAGCATTTTGTGCCGGCGCTTCTTTTGACGAATTAATGGCTGTTGAAAACATGCAACAGGGTAAAGTCTTTTTCTCTGGCTTTGCTAAAGTTTTAAACGCCATGCGAACCTGTAAGAAGTTAATTATTGGTCGTATTCAGGGAAAAACCGTTGGAGGAGGCGTTGGATTAATCGCTGCTTGCGATTATGCCATGGCTACAGAAGCTGCTGCTATCAAACTCTCAGAACTAAGTATTGGAATCGGGCCTTTTGTGATCGCACCAGCCATAGAACGTAAAATTGGGATTGCTGCCCTTGGCGAGCTTACATTAGCCGCACACGAATGGAAAACCGCATATTGGGCAAAAGACAAAGGACTTTTTGCCCGGGTTTTTGAAAGTACTAAAGATTTAGATAAAGAAATTGGAATTTTTGCTGAAAAATTAGCATCTTACAATCCTGAAGCCCTACTCGAAATGAAACGTGTGTTATGGCAAGGCACCGAAAACTGGTCGACTATCCTCATGGAAAATGCTGCCATTAGCGGAGAACTGGTATTATCAGACTTTACCCGGAATGCACTTGCTAAATTTAAAAAATAATATATGAAAGTTTTACCATTAGACACTTTGGGTGATAAAGCAGAAATGCTGGGAGCATTTACAGGAGAAATCGCTGCGATGATGATGCCATTTGCATTTTTTGTTATCGTTGCCTTTTTAGTTTACCGAATTTTTAAAAAGAAAAAACTACACCGTGACGCACGCTGATGAAATGGATCTAGGAGTCCAGTTCAATGACTTTTTAATAGTACTTCTGCCTTTCCTCATTCTCTGCTTCGTAGTTCTTATTGCCTATCGCGAATTCAAGAGAAAAAAATAAAATGATTGAAATAAAACGGACTAGCTCTAGCGAAATAGATTTTCAACATTTAGTTTCTGAATTAGATGGGGAGCTGTCTACAAGAAATGGGGAAACAAACGAATTCTTTGCCCAGTATAATAAAATAGACCAGATTAAAAATGTAATCATCGCAACTATTGACAATAAACCTGTTGGATGTGGAGCTATCAAAGCATATGATAGTGATACCATGGAGATCAAAAGGATGTTTGTTCCTATTGAAATGCGCGGTAAAGGAATAGCGGTTCACATTTTAAAAAACCTTGAAAATTGGGCAAAAGAAATGAATTATAGCAAGTGCATATTAGAAACAGGCAACAAAATGCCCGAAGCTATTAGATTATACGAAAAAAGTAATTACAAAGTAGTTCCTAACTATGGTCAATATAATGGTATAGAAGATAGTATCTGTTTTGAGAAGCACCTATAATATTTAAAAAAATAAAAGTCAAAACTCTAAATAAATTAGCTCCTCAAGCGCAATAATCCCATAGAAATAAAACTTCTACAGACTAACACCTAACTTTACAATTTCTTTGGCTTTATTAATCGCAGCATTTACTAATTTTAGATAAATTAAAAAGCATGCCTTTTTTTCAACAACCTGAACTACCAAAAGATCAACCTGCGACTCAATCCCAGCAATATGGTTTTGAGCTCTCCGACTTTTTAAGTGACAACTTTTGGTTTCTGCTCATTTTTGTTGTCATAACCGCATTAGTGATATTTGATTATTACCGCCGTAAAAAAGAAAGACAGTAATGCAAAGTACCTTACCTGAAAATGAAGAAACTTTTGAAATTTTAAGTTTTCTTAGTGGCTATGGCTTTTGGATGATTTTAGCCATCATCCTAGTTATCCTGGTTTTGTATAAAAAGTTTAGAAAATAGCCCTCCTAATTCTTTTTGCGTTAGTGATATACATTAGAAATCCTTTTGCTCGTTACTGGCAAAAGAGGGTAGCAAAAGCCACCACTAACAAAATTGCTAATCAAGAATCTTAGGGCAAACCCTCCAGGTATGAATCCAAAAAACTTTTTTCTGATTTCGAGGTAAGTCTCAGGGGATTAAACTTACCGGGTTTTCAACCAACCGGTAATACTTAAACGCTCAGAATTTTTTACTTCTTTTACCTCGTGTTCCAGAATCTGACTTTCGAAAATCACAACCCTTCCAGGCAATGGATAAATCACCTCCTCGCTTCCATCTTCCTTATAAATCACCAGTTCTCCTCCATTTGTTTTCAACCAGTTTTCATCGTTTAAATAACTTACAATAGAAAGTTTACGACGAGAATCATTTTGAAAAGTATCTAAATGCCGCTTGTAAAATGTACCCTTTGGATATACGGCATAGTGAAATTCTTTATGCAGAATACCCATAAAACAGGTTCTGTTTAAATATTCGATAAGATTATTGATTTTATGGAAGAAAATTTTTTCGGTTTCTCCGGCTTCAGCTTCGTTCATCCATAAAATAAAATCACCGCGAATCGCTTTTTCGATAAGTTCGTTAGTGCGGTTACCAATAGCCGACTTTTTAAACTTGTCTTCTTCGTATTTATGCAGTAACGAACTTCTAAGTTTCAGGATTTCTAGAGGATCAAAAAAATCGTCAACAATACTATATTGCTTCTCCAACAAATCGTCTATAATTTGCTCGTACTGCTGATTTACAGTAAAATCCAGCTGCTCAAAAAGTTCTTCTTTCAATGCCTATATTTTATAAAAATCGCGCAAAATTAGTCTATTTTTAAATACAAAAGCTGAAAGCTGGCAGAAAATAACACCCTTAAGTGTTGGAAATTAGAGAATAGACAAGCATCTAAAATAAGTGATACTATTTTGCATGCTGAAGAAATAGAAAAGCATAACGTAATTCCCCATATACGACACCCTTGTAAACTTTTCACTTTTAACTTTTAAACTTTTAAACTTTTAACTCGTAATAATTAACCTAATCTTAAACCAGATACGCTTCCTTAAAAGTCAGAAATGTTTTTCATTTGTTATACCCTACAAACCAATGGAAAAGGAAATTTCTAAACTAACCGATGCTACACTTTATCGCTTGTTTAAGGATAAAGATCCGGATGCTTTCCAGGCTATTTTCGACAAATACTGGAAACGTCTTTACTCTTATGCCTATAAAATTTATCAGGATGAGCTTATTTGCGAAGATATCGTACAGGAAGTTTTTATAAGTCTTTGGGAAAAATTAGCAGACACAGAAATTGTTCATTTAGAAGGCTACCTTTTTAGGGCGGTAAAATATCGTATTGCCAATCATATCCGGGATCTAAAATTCACAGAACTTCATGAAAGTATCTTACTACAAATTCCCTATCCAACCACGGCTTCTAAAAACATCGAATTTGAAGAATTTGAACAGCAAATAAAGACACTTATTGAAAAACTACCTCCCAAATGTCGGGAAGTTTTCAAATTAAGTAGATACGAACAACTTTCTAATACTGAAATTGCTTCAAAATTAAATCTCTCTACAAGAACGGTGGAAACGCATATTAGCAATGCCCTGAAGTTTCTAAAAAACAATATCGATCCTTACCAAATTTCCCTCCTTATTACTACAATGTTTATTAAAGGTTAACCTAACACCTTTATCGTTAACAAAAGTTTAAGACTACTTTTTTCCTTACGTGTGCTCCTTATTTTTTGTGACTCCCTTTTAGAAACGCATTCTAAACGATCGTTTTCACCCTTAAACATTACATAAGTAAAAATGATAACCCAGTCTATCACATAAAAATTAAGTCTTGAAAGTAGAAGAATTTAAAAAGTTAGCAGAAAAATACACACACAAAAAGGTGAATAGCCAGGAACGTTTGGCTATGGATATTTTCTTTTCGAAAATGCAGGAAGCTAATAAAAATGTATTGGTGCCGATTTCTTCTGAAAAAAGAGAAAAGTTATTTTATAATATTCAGCAAAACCTGACTATAAAACGAAAAAGAACTCCACTAAAGAAATATCTGGCAATGGCTGCTGCTGGATTTACTACCTTATTGATGCTAGGATTTTTCACAGGCATGTTTAGCAATAATTACACCACCATTATTGCTGAAAAAGGAGAAAAGAAGGAGATAAAAATGGACGATGGCTCTGTAATTTTTTTAAACGGCAATAGTAGCATCACCTATGAAAATAATTTCACTGAAGAGCGCACTGTCAAGCTGCAGGGAGAAGCTTTCTTTAAAGTCGCCAGGGATACATCACATCCTTTTACCATAAAGAGCAAAGATTTAGAAACCCGCGTTTTAGGAACGTCTTTTAACATAAAAAGCTATAAAGATCAAGTGCCCATGGTAAGTGTAAACACCGGAAAAGTAGAGGTCACACCTTTAAAAAACCCAGAGTACAAAGTAATTCTTACCAAAGATCAACAGGCATCTTTTAAAGAAAATCGAAAACCTAAAATAAGTAAAGGAGACAGCAGGGATTTTAATGCCTGGACAAGGAAGATGATTATCCTAAAAAATACCAGTTTAGAACATACCGCTAAAATTATTGAAAACTGGTATGATGTGAATATTCAATTTGCTGACGACAGTTTAAAACAATTGAAAATCACTGGGAAATTTAACGACGAAAAACTCTCTAATGTTCTTAAAAGTCTGGCACTTATTAAGAATCTTAAAATCGATTCTACCAACAAAAAACAAATAATTATAAGAAAGAACCCCATATAAGCTAAAAACAAAACCCACTCCTGCTGCCACAGTAGTGGGTCTAAAAGTTACCGACTACAAATAAATAATCTATAGCCAATTGTAATGAATACGAAACTACAATTTTTCAGAAAACTTTGTGCTTATTATCTATTATTAAGTTTTCTGCTACTTACGGGAAGCGCTATTGCTTCTACAAACAATAAAAATTTCAATGAAATCTTAATTAAGCTATCAGTTAGGAATGCCAATTTAGCTGATGTTTTTTCTGAAATCGAATCTAAAACCGAATTCACCTTTGTTTTTGATGAAACTGTAACAAAATCAAAGGAAAAATTCAATTTCATGGGAAAAAAACAACGGCTTTCTACTATTCTGGGATTGATTAGTTCGCGAACTGGATTAAAATTCCAGCAAATCAATAAAACAATCAGTGTACTAAAAGCGATACCTCAGCAAAAAATTTGGGGTAAGGTTTTAGATGACGAAAAGCTTCCATTGCCGGGAGCAACGATTATCGAAAAAGGGACTTCTAATGGCGTTACGACAGATTTTGATGGAAATTTCAGCATCAGTATTTCTAGTAATCCAACTATATTGGAAGTTTCTTTTATGGGATTTAAAACTCAGGAAATCACAGCAACAAGCACTGATGAGCCATTAGAAATTATACTCCAGGAAAATGCCAATGCCTTAAATGAGGTGGTCGTAACCGCCCTGGGAATTAAAAGGGAAGAAAAACAATTAGGCTTCTCTCAAGCCACTGTAGATAGTGAAAGTTTATCCCAAACTGCCCCTACCAACTGGAGCTCTGGTTTAAAAGGAAAAGTTGCGGGGATGAACATTAGCTCTTCAGGTTCTGGCCCCATTAACTCTCAACAAATCACATTAAGAGGAAATAGCTCTTTTGATCTCAACGGAAATTACGCACTTATCGTAGTAGATGGTGTTCCCATAAATACCGAAATGACCACTTCAGGATCCGGCAGTGCTTATATGGGAGAAGATTCTCCTATTGATTACGGTAACGGAATCTCAAACCTCAATTTTGATGATATCGAAAGTGTTTCTGTTTTAAAAGGACCTGGTGCCGCCGCCTTATATGGTAGTCGTGCGGCGAATGGGGTTCTAATGATTACCACCAAATCCGGTAAAAAAAGTAAGGGATTAGGGATCACCATTAATTCAATTACTTCTTTTGATCGTATTCAAAGATGGCCGGATTACCAATATCGTTACGGCCAGGGAAACAATTACACCAATGCCGATGGGGAACTTTATTATTCTTACGGAAGTTCTGAAGATGGCAGTAGCACGGGAGGTACCAGCAGTGCCTGGGGTCCTGAATTTAATGATCAGGAATTTTTCCAATACGATCCCTTGGTACAAGGACAATCTTTAGAAAGACAAGAATGGCGACCTTATAAAGACAATAGAAAAGACTTTTGGCAAACCGGGGTCACCACTCAAAATAATATTGCTATCCAGGGCGGTGGTAAGGATGGTTCGATGAGGGCCTCTTTAGCCCACACAAAAAATGAGTGGATAATGCCTAATACCGGATACGAAAGAGTAACCGCTTCCCTAAACTCTAAATATAACATTTCAGAAAAAATTAGTTTGGGCGCCGTGGTAAACTACAACAATCAATGGAGTGATAATTTACCCAGCACGGGATACAACAATGGTTCTATCGCTTACTTTATGATTTTCCAGAATCCAAATGTAGATCTGGATTGGTATCGACCAATATGGCAGGAGGGGCAGGAAAACATACAGCAAATACAACCATTTAGCTCGTATATCGATAACCCTTACCTAATAGCTTACAAATCACTGAATACCCTTAACAGTCATCAAATTGTTGGAAATTTAAATGCCAATATAAAGCTTGCTCCGCATTTCAACTTAATGCTTAGAACAGCTATAAATACTTACAACCAGGAAAGAGAACAAAAAAGACCGTATAGTATTAACAGGTACGCCGAAGGATATTACCAAACTCAGGATGTTTTTAAACAGGAAATCAATAATGACTTTCTGCTTAGTTATGAAAACAAATTTAAAGACTTTAGCCTGTCTGCCAGTATTGGAGGAAACAACAGAACTGAAAAAAGAAGATTAAATAACGCATCGGTTACGGGTCTGGTTGTGCCAGATGTTTATAAACTTTCAAATGGTAAAAATGCACCTTCACTATACACTTCAGATCAAAACAAAGAAGTTAACAGTTTATATGGTTTAATGACATGGTCCTATAAAGATCAGATTTTTCTTGATATTACGGGAAGGAACGATTGGTCCAGCACCTTACCAAAAGAAAACTGGTCGTTCTTTTATCCTTCAGCAAATACAAGTTTTATTTTATCAGACATTTTTAATTTCTCTGGAAAAGGAATTGAATATTTAAAATATCGATTCTCATATGCTCAGGTAGGTAATGATACCAGTCCATACCAAACCAGAAAATATTATAGTCAAAATAATTTCCCCAGTTCGGCAACCGTACCAACAACCTTATATAATCGCGATTTTAAACCTGAAATTTCTACGAGTTATGAAACTGGTTTTGAAGCCAGATTCTTAAACAATCGTATTAGTCTTGATGCTACGGTTTACCAGATTTCTACTGAAAATCAAATTATCGCTGTCCCGCTAAATTGGGATACAGGTTACAGTTCAGCTATTCTAAATGCGGGAAAAGTAAGAAACCGAGGTATTGAACTCACCTTAACAGGAAAAATTATAAATAACGATAAACTTAAATGGTCCTCTACCCTTACCTGGTCTAAAAACGAAGGCGAAGTTTTTAACCTTCCAGATAATATTGAAAATCAATATATAATCGATCAGGGAGGCCAAGCTTCTTTAATTGCTAAGGTTGGTGGTTCTCCTACCGCCATTTACGGTTATAAATTTGTACGATCTCCTGAGGGGCAAATCGTATACGACAGTAAAGGTTTACCTGCATATCCGGAGTCTGGCGACATTCGATACGTTGGGGACGCTATGCCCGATTGGAGAGCAGGTTTATACAACCAGATTACCCTGGGCAATTTTGATTTTAGCTTCACATTAGATGGGCAGTATGGCGGAATCATTTATTCCCAGACACATCATAAACTTACCCAACAGGGAAAACTTAAGTTTACTTATGAAGGCAGGGATAATATGAGTATCGTTGGCGACGGAGTGGTACTGAATGCAGATGGTTCTTATTCTCCTAATACTACTGAAGTTGCCGTACAGGAATGGTACAATAGATATTACCGTAGAGCAAATGTGGAGTCGAATTCTTTTGAAGCTTCTTACTTAAAATTGCGTGAAATAAACCTTCAATATAGATTCCCGGCAAAATGGTTAAATAACACCGGGATCCAATCACTGTCCCTTTCTGCTTTCGGAAGAAATGTTGCTATGCTAACCGACTTCCCTATTTATGATCCTGAAACCGCTGCTCTTAACGGGAACCGAATTATGCCCGGTGTAGAAATAGGACAAATGCCTTCGCCAGCGACCTACGGAGTTAATTTAAAACTAAGCTTATAATCATAGAAAAATGATGAACAAGATAACATCAAATTTGCTAATTATACTAGCTGTAATAACATTTACAGCCTGTACCAGCGATTTCGAAGAAACAAACTCAGATCCTAACAGGATTGAAGAAATTAGTCCGGCGACCTTACTAAACCCTATTATTTACAGTTTAGCAAGCCATAATGCCGGACGTGCCAACGCCATAACTTTCGACCTTATGCAGGTTTCCCTTCCTTATCCAAGCGTTTCGGGTGGCTTACACCGTTATGATGTGAGCATGGGAATAGGGAATTCTTCCTGGAGTAATTATTACAGATGGTTAAAAAACATCCAGGAGATGAAAGCTGCAGCCATTATTAATGATGATGTAAACTACGAGGCCATCGCCCTTACATTAAACGCTATGGTGTATGCCAACCTTACAGATCTGTTTGGACCGGTACCAATGACCCAGGCCGTAATGGCCGAAGAAGGGATTCTTTATCCCGAATTTGATACTCAGGAAGACATCTATACAAAGATCTTAGCAGATCTTGAAACGGCAAATGCCCTTTATGATACCACCAGAGATATGGTATATCTGCAGGATATACTTTTCCAGAATAATGTAGAACGCTGGCAAAAATTCACTAATTCTTTACACATGCGATTATTACTAAGAATTTCTAATCGCCAGCCAAATTCTTTTCAGCAATTAGCGGATATGGTGAATAATCCTGATACCTATCCGGTTTTTGAAAGCACCGAAGAATCTGCTATTTTACAAGTGACCGGCGTAGAGCCCAACGTAAGCCCATGGGGCAGGCCACAGGATTTTAGGCTCAGTGTAAAAATAGCTTCATTTTTTATCGATAACCTGAACACTTGGGAAGATCCTAGAAGACCTGTTATCGCTACCATGGCAACACAGACCGATGAAAACCAAAACACTATCAATATAGGCTACAAAGGTATTCCAAGTGCTTACGATGGACCAGAATCCCAATTTACTTATAACGCTTCCACCTTTAATATTGAACAGGTCACCAATCCCATGCAGATATTCTTTCTCACATATGCTGAAGTAGAATTTATTAAAGCTGAATTGGCGCAACGTGGCTTTATAAATGAAGATGCTGCAACTCACTATGAAAACGGAGTTATTGCCGCTATGGAACAATTAGAAGTAGAAGAAATTCCCACAAATTATTTTGAAAATTCCGAAGCCGCATATAACGGAACTTTAGAACGTATTTTGCTTCAAAAATACTATGCTCTTTATTTTACTGATTATCAGCAATGGTTTGAATATCGAAGAACAGGTTTCCCAGAACTACCAACAACAGAAGCTATGTTTAATGATGGGGTAATGCCTTCAAGATTCTATTATCCTACAGATCTTGCTATTGAAAACCCTAAGGGTTATGCACAGGGAGTAGAATTACTTGGTGGTAGCGATGACATCAATACAAAAGTGTGGTGGGATCAATAAACAAGTTAAATACCAAACATTTATACTATGAAAAGAACAATTTTAGCTACAGCCATCTTCCTCCTGGGTGTATCTGGTTTTGCCCAGCAAATGGCAACAGGATATGTTTTTGAAGATCAAAATGAAAACGGCAAAAAAGATCGGAATGAATCGGGAATTGCTAATGTATCGGTATCTAATAGTCAGCAAGTGGTAGTAACCGATACCAATGGTAAATATGAAATTCCTGTAGGTGATGATAATATTATTTTTGTGATCAAACCTTCCGGTTATGTACCAAAAATCAACGAAAATAACCTTCCAGAATTCTATTATATTCATAAACCCAATGGCTCACCTAAATCTGAATTTGCCGGTGTAAAACCTACCGGAAAACTACCAAAATCTATAGATTTTGGTTTAATTCCCACTGAAGAAAAAGAAACGTTTACCGCACTTATTTTTGGAGATCCGCAACCTTACAATTTAGAAGAAATTGAATATTTCACCAAAGGGATTGTCACGGAAGTCGAAGGAATCAAAGACGTGCCCTTTGGTTTAAGCCTTGGGGACTTGGTGGGCAACGACCTCGATCTTTTTAGCCCTTACATTAAAGCGGTTAAAAAAGTTGGTATCCCGTGGTATAACCTTATGGGCAATCACGACATGAATTTTGATGCGACAGAAGATCAGCTTTCCGACGAGACTTACGAGGCTCATTTTGGACCGGCAAATTATGCCTTCAATTATGGTAAAGTTCATTTTATTGTAATGGATGATATTTTATATCCAGATCCTCGGGATATGAAAGGTTATCTTGGTGGGTTTAGAAAAGATCAGCTGGATTTTATAGAAAATGACCTTAACTATGTTCCTAAAGATCATTTGGTTGTTTTAGCCTGGCACATTCCGCTTTTTGAACCAGAAGACAATAATACTTTTAGAGATGAAGATCGCGAACGTTTATTTTCAATTCTAAGCGAATTCCCGCACACCTTATCACTTTCTGCCCATACCCATATACAACGCCAGGATTTCTTTGGAAAAGACGAAGGCTTTAATCGGGACAAGCCTCATCACGAATACAATGTAGGTACTACATCTGGAGACTGGTACTCAGGCAAGCTTAATAAAGAAGGTATTCCTATTTCAGTAATGAGAGATGGTACACCAAAAGGTTATGCGTTTATCCATTTTGATGGAAACTCGTATAAAATCAATTATAAGGTCGCCGGTGAAAATGAGAACTATCAAATGAAAGTTTTCGCGCCAAAAGTAGTAGCCAAAGGTCGAAGAACACAGGCCGGCATTTTTGTAAACTTCTTTATGGGTACCCAAGGAGATAAAGTTTTATACCGAATTGACGGGGGCGAATGGCACCCCATGCAATATACTGAACGTACAGACCCTTCTTATGAATTTTTGGTAAACGAATGGGATCTTACCGAAGAATTAATGCCGGGAAGGCGTTCTTCTAATCCTGTAAAAAGCACACATTTATGGCTTGGAAATATCCCTACTAATTTAGACACCGGAAAGCATAGCATAGAGGTTAAAGCGATAGATATGTTTGGGAAAACCTACACTTCTAAGTCCTCCTACCGGTTAGAAGAAGCAATTTGATTTTTAGTTTGTTGGAGTCCGTCGTCATTTCATCCCGTCGGCGGACTTTTTAATCGGTACAAAAATTTATTTCTAGAAATCAAAGCTTTATATTTAAAATCTTAGTCGATAACCGAGATTGAATGTTCTGGATCCCCATAACCATGGGTATAGGAATGGCTGAAATAAAAATTAATTTTCGAATATATATCTGATGAGCTTGTCTTGAGATCATTCGCTCAATTTTTTTCAAAATCATAAAACCATGAAAATCGTTAAAATTAGCCTTCTTTTGATGGCACTGGCCATCCTAAGTTGTAAGGAGAACAACAAAGGTAAAAACGCTGCCGAAGAAAAAATCCCTACGGAGACATCAAAAATAGAAGTACAGGGGCATCGTGGCGAACGCGGACATTCCCCTGAAAATAGTATTCCCGGGTTTATTGCAGCAATCGATAAAGGTGTTGATGTAGTAGAAATGGACGTGGTTATGTCCAAAGACGGAAAAGTAGTGGTAAGCCACGAGTCGTTTATGTCTTCAGCTTATGTTTTAACTCCGGCTGGCGATACCATATCCAAACAGCAGGAAAAAGACTATAATCTTTTTACGATGACTTACGATAGCATTAAAAAATTTGACATTGGGAGTAAAGGCAATACCGCTTTCCCCGAACAAAAGAGATCTAAAACCTATAAACCTTTGCTTAGCGAGGTGATCGATAGCATAGAAAACTATATAGCATCCAACAATTTAGATCCTGTACACTATAACATTGAAATTAAATCTGATCCCTCCGAATACGAAAAATCTCAACCAAAACCAGCTGAATTTGTACAGGTCGTGATGCAGGTTTTAGAAGAAAAAGGGATTATTCCCAAAATCAATATTCAATCTTTTGACGTTGCTATTTTAGAAGAAATGCACCAAGCTTATCCTGATGTTCTTTTAGCTTATCTTGTAGGAAGTGGAGAATTTGAAGAGAATATGAAAAAAATCAGCTTTACTCCACAAATTTATAGTCCCTATTATAAATTATTAGATCAGGAAAAAGTGACTGAAATTAAGCAAAGCGGCATGAAAGTAATTCCGTGGACCGTTAATGAACAAGCTGATATTGACAAGGTAAAAACGATGAAGGTCGATGGTATTATTACTGACTATCCTGAAAGAGCAATAGAGTAGAAAAACTTATAGCTCACAGTTATCAGCTTTCAATAATTCGCTAATAACCGCAAAAGCAAAACCCGAAATTATGAAATTTCGGGTTTTGCTTTTTTCAAAATATGCTAGCTCTTATTTATCGAATATCGCCCGATAAATATCGTTTCCATTTGCATAAAGCACCAGAGCGATCAGGATAAAGAACCCTACCATCTGGGCATATTCCATAAATTTCTCGTTTGGCTTTCTACCGGTAATCATTTCGTAAAGTAAAAACATCACATGCCCACCGTCCAAAGCAGGAATGGGCAAAATATTCATAAATGCTAATATGATAGAAATTAAAGCGGTGGTATGCCAAAAGGCCTGCCAGTTCCATGCATCTGGGAACATTCCACCTATAGCACCAAAACCACCAACCTGCGTAGCGCCTTTTTTAGTGAACACATATTTGAATTGATATACATAATCTCTAAGCGTCCAGTAGCCATCTTTAAAACCTTCAGAGATGCTTTCTGCAAAACTATATTGCTGGGTTTTCACCTCAAAATCTCTTCTTGGCGTTACTCCTAAAATACCATCTTCATCTGGAGTTGCCATTACACTTTTAATTTCACCATCGCGCTTAAAAACAATTTCCATTTCTTTGTTTTTGTTTGCTCTGGTATTTTTTGTCATTTCGTGCCAGTAACCAATTTCCTGATCGTTGATCGAAATGATACTATCCCCTTTTTGAAGTCCGGCAACATCAGCGGCAGTTTTAGCCGCTACACTATCTAAAATTGGTCGCTGGATAGGAATAAATGGCTGCATTATTCCGTCTTCGAACATTTGCTCGCCAATATTTTCAGGAATATTGATGGTTTCCTCAGCTCCGTTTTGATGCAATACTGTTACCGTATTTACATCGCGCATAAATAACTTGCGGTTAATATCTAAACTATTTTGAAGCTCTTCCCCATTTACTTTTAATACACGGTCTCCATCCTCAAAACCAAATTCTTTAAACTCATCGACTACAGCAAAGCCTTCCGGCATTTCATCTGGTCCAACATAATTGGTTCCCCAAACAAATAAGATCATCATAAAAAGCAAGAATCCCAATACCAGGTTTACCGTTACCCCACCTAACATGATAATTAAACGCTGCCATGCCGGCTTGCTTCTAAATTCCCATTCTTGTGGTGGTTGCGCCATTTGCTCTTTATCCATGCTCTCATCGATCATTCCAGAGATCTTTACGTAACCTCCTAAAGGAAGCCAGCCAATACCATACACGGTATCTCCTATTTTCTTCTTAAAAAGCGCAAACTTTACATCGAAGAAGAGGAAAAATTTTTCAACTCGGGTTTTAAATAATTTTGCAGGTATAAAATGTCCAAACTCATGCAACACAATAAGCAATGACAAACTAAGAAGTAGCTGAATTGCTTTTACTATAAATGGATCCATTCGCTAATATTCAATTTTTAAATCGCACAAAAGTAGTCTTTTAATAAGACCTAGAAAAGTTTGAAAGTTATCTAGCATTTATCCTGCCAAAATTTTAGCACTTTCATGTGGCTAATTAACCGCCAGACCGTAATTTTGCATAAAAATTTGCTATGCGTAAATTTCTTTCCAGATATAAAATTTTCATAATCACCTTTGGGATTCTTTGTATGATGATTATGTGGTCCATCTACAGCCTTCTAAAGCCTGAAGAAAAACTTACGATCTACCAGCCCGATATGGTCAACAGTGAGCTGGTAGATACTACAATGCAATATGTAAGAAAATATCACCGGATTAAAGATTTTAAACTGGTAAACCAAAACGGGGATACCATTACCAATGCTGATTATAAGGATAAAATTTATATTGCCGATTTCTTCTTTACCACCTGCATGACGATTTGTCCCATTATGACCGATCACATGGTGAAAATTCAGGAAAGAATAAAAGACGATCCAGAGGTGCTATTACTGTCTCACACGGTGATGCCAAGAATTGATACCGTAGCGCAATTGAAACGTTACGCCGAAGAAAAAGGGGTTATCGATAGCAAATGGAATCTTGTTACCGGGGACAAAAAGCAAATCTACGATCTGGCAAGAAAATCCTATCTGGCGGCAAAAAGCGAAGGTGACGGCGGAAAATACGATATGGTACATACTGAAAATTTTGTACTGATCGATAAAAACAGACAGATACGGGGTTTTTATGACGGCACCAATCCTGAAGCTATCGAAGAGCTTATGGAGGACCTTAAAATCCTTAAAAAAGAATATCAGGAGTAAATAGCGCATTAAGCCTTTATTAGAGAATTATTTTTTACTTCCTGAATCTGATAGCTATCCAAGCGAAACAAAAGCATATAATCTCGATTATCCAGTAAAAGCCTATATTTTAACGCCTAAACTTTTGTACTTGGTTAAATTCCACTATTTTTGCGTTGTTTAAAATCAATCTAAATAAACGTGAAGGTTACAGTTGCTCATTTAAAGCGAGGCGAACGCGGGATTATCAAAGAATTTTCCGCAGATAATGTACCACTAAAACTATTAGAGATGGGGTGTTTACCTGGTAACGAAGTAGAATTGGTACAAACCGCTCCTTTTAAAGATCCTATGTACCTTAACATCAACGGAAGCCATTTAGCCATCAGGAAAGAAACTGCTTTACAAATCGAAATAGAGCTTATCAAATGACGGGCAAACAGATCAACGTAGCGCTAATTGGAAATCCCAATACCGGTAAAACTTCAGTATTTAATCAACTCACAGGATTAAACCAAAAAGTAGGGAACTATCCAGGAATCACGGTAGAAAAAAAAGAAGGTATTTGTAAGCTTCCTCGTGGATTAAAAGCTCATATTATCGACCTTCCCGGCACTTATAGCCTAAACGCTTCTTCTCTGGATGAAAATGTGGTTATTGAGTTATTATTGAACAAAAATGATAAAGATTTTCCCGATGTTGCCGTTGTAGTAAGCGATGTCGAAAACCTTAAAAGAAACCTTTTACTTTTTACCCAAATAAAAGATCTTGGAATCCCTACAATACTGGTTATCAACATGGCCGATCGTATGGAACGCAAAGGTATTTCTTTGGACATCGATATTCTGGAAGAACGTTTAAAAACAAAGATTGCCCTGGTTAGCGCAAGAAAGCGTACAGGGATCGATAAGCTAAAAGAATTAATAATTAATTCCCGAAATATCTCTACAGAGCCCTGCGTAAATGCTTCGGTTATTGACCCCGATTATTTTGGGAATTTAAGAAAAGCTTTTCCAAAACAGTCTATTTATAAACTTTGGCTGGTTATTACTCAGGATGTAAACTTTGGTAATATAAATCGGAATGAAATTGATAAAACTTCTGGTTTCAATACCAAATCATCATCAGAGCTTAAAAGACTTCAGCAAAAAGAAACCATTCATCGCTACCAGTTTATCAACGGGGTTTTAAAAGAAACGCTACGTGTAGACAGCAATGCCGCCAAAGATTTAAGATCAAGATTAGACAGGGTTTTAACCCATAAAGTTTGGGGTTATGTCATTTTCTTTGCCATCTTATTATTAATTTTTCAGGCGATTTATGATTGGTCCAGCTACCCTATGGACCTAATTGATAGCACCTTTGCCTCTTTAAGCGAGTTTACCAAAGCAAATTTACCCGAGGGTGTCTTTACCAGTTTAATTGCCGAAGGAATTATACCAGGCTTGGGGGGCATCGTAATTTTTATTCCGCAGATCGCATTTTTATTCCTGTTTATTTCCATTCTGGAAGAAACCGGTTATATGAGCAGGGTTGTTTTTTTAATGGATCGAATTATGCGTCGCTTTGGACTTAGCGGAAAAAGTGTAGTGCCTTTGGTTTCAGGAACTGCCTGTGCGATCCCTGCGGTAATGGCAACTAGAAATATCGAAAACTGGAAAGAGCGCTTAATCACCATTTTAGTAGTACCCTTTACAACCTGTTCGGCCAGATTACCGGTTTATCTTATTATCATTGCCTTAGTAATCCCAGATGAAACATTTTTAGGATTCAACCTACAGGGATTAATGCTCATGTTTCTTTACCTGCTTGGTTTTGGAACTGCTATTTTTTCGGCCTGGATTTTAAACGGAATCTTAAAGATTAAGAGCAAAAGCTATTTTGTGATTGAAATGCCCAACTATAAAGTTCCACTGCTTAAAAACATTGGAATTAACGTGGTTGAAAAAACAAAATCTTTTGTATTTGGTGCCGGGAAGATTATCCTTGCTATTTCTATTATCCTTTGGGTTCTGGCAAGTTACGGTCCCGGAAATGATTTTAATAATGCCGAAGAAATAATTCGTAGCAATTACATCGAACAAAACATCCCTACTGAAGAAATAGAACAGGAAATCGCCAGTTATAAACTGAAACATTCATACATTGGGATTATGGGACGTGGTATCGAACCGGTCGTAGCGCCTTTGGGCTATGACTGGAAGATTGGTATCGCAATCATTAGCTCTTTTGCGGCTCGTGAGGTTTTTGTGGGTACGTTGGCAACGATTTATAGCGTGGGTAGCGATGAAGAAGAAACCATTAAAAACAGAATGGCGGCAGAAACCAACCCTATACTTGGCGGCCCGCTATTTACCCTGGCCAGCGGTGTAAGCTTGTTACTTTTCTATGCCTTTGCTATGCAGTGCATGAGTACCCTGGCAATTGTAAAAAAAGAAACCAATAGCTGGAAATGGCCAGTATTGCAATTAGTGATTATGAGTGTTTTTGCTTATGTGGTTGCTTTAATTGCATTTCAGGTCTTAAATTAATACGTAAGAATTTTATAGAATTTCGACTTAAATATTATGGAACTTATACAGCATATTTTAGTTTTTATCACTTTTCTAACTGCGGTAGGATACCTCATCACCAAATTTGTGTGGAAACCGGCATTTCTTAAAAAGAAAGCACCAAAAGAGAAAGCCTGCGGAATGAGTGACTGTGGTTGCAGTCATTAATCAAGCAATACTTCTAACTGAATCGTAACCTTATATTCAGATTGTTTGATTTTTTGGGGAGTTTCAGGATATGGAGCCAACCCAAGTAATTTTAAATGGATATTGGCTAATTGTGGCAATTGAAAATAAACATCTATGAAGCTCCCAATTTCTATACGATATTCCTCATACACTTCATCTGCTTTTCTAATTTCAAGTAAAACTTCAGCCGTTCCTGCCCATACACAGGTTACACTTTTGGGACATCTGGAATCTGAAATGACTTTTTTAAACAAAATGCTATAATTTCCGCAATCTAACTGTTCACCTACTTTTAAAAAAGATTGAAGCCTGGCCACCTCGGTTTGTGCAGACAGGCTTACTCCATTAACTAACAAAATTAAAATAAGTATAATCTTCTTCATCGTCACCTTTTTCTAAAAGACGATATTTTTGAAGCAATGTTGCATTCGTTTTTACCCAAGACCAACATCTAAGGTCATCATTACCATAAAACCGCCAATAAAGCCTAAAGTACTTACATCGGTATATTTACTTTGCTGGGATTCGGGTACCACTTCTTCAACTACTACAAAAATCATTGCACCTGCTGCGAAAGACAGTGCATAGGGTAAAATAGGCTGAAATGTCATTACCGCCCAAGCACCAAGTACAGCTGCAACGGGTTCTACAATTGCAGAAAGCTGCCCGTAATTAAAACTTTTTCGTCGGCTAAACCCCTGCCCTCTTAAAGGCATCGCCACTGCAAATCCTTCAGGAAAGTTTTGTAGACCAATTCCAATGGCTAAAGCCACGGCACCGGCTATACTGGCGCCTTCAAATCCGGCTGCTGCACCGCCAAATAATACTCCTACCGCCAGCCCTTCAGGAATATTATGTAAAGTAATTGCTAAAACCAGTAATATGGATTTGTGCCACGGGGTTTTTATCCCTTCTTTTTCAGTAGTGTTAAAATTCACATGTAAATGTGGCAATATTTTGTCCAGGCCAAAGATAAAAAGTGCCCCTAAACCAAAACCTACTACCGCAGGGATGGTTTTTTCAAACCCTTCACCCGGGCTCATTTCGATACCGGGCGCCAGCAAACTCCAAAAACTGGCCGCAACCATAACTCCACCTGTAAACCCCAGCATTCCATCAAAAAGCATTCGGTTCATTTTCTTAAAGAAAAACACCAGACTAGCTCCAAGAGCGGTTAATCCCCAGGTAAAAAGCGTGGCATAAAAAGCGGCTAAAACAGGGTCTAAAGTTTCAAAATAAGCTATTATTTGGTTCATCATTATTTAGTAAGTTAAGTAATAAAAATAGGAATCTCTACCCGATGCCTCACTACATCTACCGTTGTTCCCAATAGGATATCTTTAATCATTTTGTGCCCGTGCCGCCCCATCACCAGTAAATCGAAATTCGCTTCTGCAGAATTCAATAATTTAGGAATGGCTTTTTTGGGATTTCCAAAACTAAGGTTTATATCTGTATGATATCCCAAAGCCTCTAACTGGCTCTTATAATTTTTTAGAAACTCCCGATCTTTATCGGTTTCATAGTCTTTTATTTGTGTTCCATAAATAAAAGCCCCAGGAGTTTCTACGGTGTGCAAAAGAGTATATTTTGCATTTTTCCCTCCAATTTGAAGAGCCGCTGAAATACTTTTTTTATCAGATCCTGAAAAATCGATAGCGATCGCAATATGCTTAAAGTTCTTCTCTGCAATCACTTCAATAGTTTGTGGATTTTTATGTGGCGCATGATTAGTGATCCAGCCACGACCCAGCTTTTCTTTAAATAATGGCCATAATGAAATAAAAACCAATAGTAATACGACGGCTATGGTTATAGGCACTATAAAAACCCAGATATAAGTGGCATCTTCAACCGAAGTTATCCAACTTTTCAATTCATCAAAAACAAGCTTCGCATTTAATAATACTATCACAAGACTAATTATCCAGGAAGCGATAATAAGCGGCCATTTTATATGAAAGCCATTCATGGTCTTTTCATCGCTTACAAAATGAATAAGTGGGATGATTGCGAAACCAAGCTGCAAGCTTAATACCACCTGGCTAAGAATTAAAAGTTCTCCTGTAGCGCGCTCCCCAAAATAAATTATAGTAAAAAATGCAGGAACTATAGCTAACAATCTTGTGATTAAGCGGCGCACCCAGGGCTGTATCCTTAGATTTAGATAACCTTCCATTACAATTTGTCCGGCTAAAGTACCGGTAAGCGTACTACTTTGCCCTGCTTCGATTAAAGCCAGCGCAAACAGAATAGGGGCTAAAGAAGAACCTAAAAGCGGTTCCAGTAATTTATGCGCATCCTGAATTTCTGCAACTTCAAACATTCCGTTTTTAAAAAAAACCGAAGCGGCGAGGATCAAAATTGCAGCGTTTACGAAAAAAGCCAGATTTAAGGCAATGAAAGAATCGATAAAATTAAAACGAAGTGCCTGTAGAATACCTTTTTTTGTCTTTTCAATCTTACGCGTTTGCACCAGGGAAGAATGTAGATAAAGGTTATGTGGCATCACCGTAGCTCCAATAATCCCTATCGCGATATAAAGTCCGTCGTTATTGGGAATCGATGGTACAAAGCCTCCTAAAACCTCAGGTATATCAGGCTTTGCCAAAAATAATTCGAGTAAAAAAGATCCTCCTATTATTGCGATAAGTGCTACGATAAAGGCTTCCATTTTTCGCATTCCCTTATTTAGTAAGAATAAGAGTAAAAAGCTATCAAAAACGGTAATGGATACTCCCCAAAGTAACGGAAGCCCAAACAATAACTGTAACCCAATCGCCATCCCAACCACCTCAGCAAGGTCACAGGCTGCAATGGCAATTTCAGCAAAAATATAAAGCATAAAATTCACAAAAGGGGGGTATTCTTCCCGTGAAGCTTGTGCCAAATCCATCCCACGAACAACACCAAGCCGGGTACTTAAACTTTGTAAGAGTAAAGCCATAATATTAGACATTAAAAGTACCCAAAGCAAAGAATAGCCAAACTGGCTACCACCGGCAAGATCTGTAGCCCAGTTACCGGGATCCATATAGCCGACACTAATTAAATAAGCCGGACCTAAAAACGCCAATATACGCTTCCAAAGGGATTTTTTTCCCGAAGTATTTACTGAACCATGAACCTCTTCAAGTGATTTATGTTCATTTCTATCACTCAACTTCTACCGGTTTTAAATAAATATTATTAGCAGCGACTTTAGAAATTGTAAGTTCTTTATTATTCATTTTCAGGATCATCGAACCATCAAATTGTTCCTTCTCTAAAATGCTAATCGATTTTCCCAATTTGATTTTATTTCGATCTAAATATTGCAGAAATGCTGCTGAAGAATCCTTAACACCTACACAAACTCCATGCTCTCCTTTGTCAAATTCTGCCAGAATTTTTTTCTCTAAATTTGCAAAATTACCTTCGGCATCGGGAATAGGGTCACCATGAGGATCACGTTTAGGATAATCCAGGAATTTATCAAGTTTAGCGATTAATTCATCAGATTTTATATGTTCCAACTGCTCAGCAATATCATGTACCTCATCCCAATTAAAATCAAGCTTTTCTACCAAAAAATACTCCCATAAACGATGCTTCCTAATAATTTGTACAGCAATCGCATTACCTTTCTCACTCAGTTTTACTCCCTGATACTTCTTGTAGTTCACCAGTTCTTTTTCTGAAAGTTTCTTGATCATATCAGTAACCGAGGATGCCTTGGTTTCCATTTCCTCTGCCAGTGCATTTGTACTTACACCCCGGGTATATTTCTTCTCTAAATGATATATTGATTTTAGATAATTCTCTTCTGAAAGCGTCATTTCCTATTTTATTACACACAAAAATACATTTTTTATTTTTAAAACAAATTTTTAGCCTTATCTAAATTTATTAAGAATCAATTAAATATAACTAAAATAAAGCCATGTAATTATCATTCTTGTTCTTTACTTGAGCTTCAAAAAGGTGGGATTAATCTATACATATCTCTATAAAATGTGCTTTACCTACAGTGATAAGTTTTGGTAGTACAACGATTGTATTCATGAAGGTTTTTCCAAGCAGTTTGTAGTGCATTAAAAAAAGATTAAAAACTCATAGAGAGCGATAAGAGTTTGGGTATCTTATTTTAGCTCCACTGCAATAGGCCTTACAGCGTAATCATATTTAAGAAATACATCCATCATAAAAAATGTCTTAAAAAATTCCATGTATTTAAAGTTTAACAACCTAGAAAGCAACCTGAAGTTGATTTTGGTATCTTCATAAAAAGAATAGTATGCCTGTTTACAAATTAACCACTACTATATTATTATTTTCTATGAGTTTATTTATGAGTTGCTCTACTGATGATGCTGAGGTAGTAATCGAAAAAATCTCATATGAAGTATTACTGGAAAGCCAACTAAGTTATTACGAAGAAGAAAAAATACCTAAGCAATATCAGGTTTTTACAAGTCAGGAAGATTGGTTAGCCTTTATTCCAACTATCGAAAGAGTAAATCCTGATCGCGCGAAGACATTAAGAAACATATCGTTCGATTTTACTAATAATAATTTAATCATTGTAATTGGCGAATTCTTTAATTCCTGCTGTTCCCAAATTACCATTAACCAGATCTTTAAAAGAAATAACAAAATTATTATAAACTTCGAAGAAAGTGAGCCAGGAATGGCTGGTGCTTTAAGTCAGACTTATTTAGTCTTAAAAACCTCTAAGAGTAGACAACACCAGTAGACTATCTTACATTACAGCCCTTAAAACTTGAGGTATCATTATAATATTTAGAAGAAACAAATGCTCTCACCTCCATTATTTAAAATTGCAGCGATCGACACTAATTTCTAATTCTTAGCGACATACTCCAGATAATAATTAAGCTGCAATTTAAAGATTGTCCCTTCAACAAGATCACAGATTTCATTTAATTCGAAAGCATTAACTGCAAAATCCATTTTTTGAAGTGGTGATTTCAACAAAATATTACGCTCACACACATCTGAACTTAAACAACGAAAACACTGGGGATTACGACGTCTTGCTACTCGAATGTTTTCTGAAAACAACATTACTTCCTCAGGTAACAAATAGAACCCCATATCTTTAAACACCAGTTGCACCCGATTTTTATCTGTATTGCCGATCCCATTTTTCCATTTAAAAGAAATCCCGGTATCGTTGTGATAAATAACATCTACATCTTCCATACTTCTCTTTTAAGTAGGTTTACACCAAAGATAAGAATATTATTTAAAACCAGTCTAAATAGATGAGGTTTTAGTAGTTGCGCCTTCCAGCATTTAAAATCGAAATTACTGTATTTAAGATTTTGAAGTGTAAAGGTAATCAGCCACTGTCTTACTTAAGAAATCAATTATACCAAAAACAAACAAATCTAAACAACGAAATTAATTTAGACAGTGATTCTCTCACCGACAGGCCAAGTGGATACATCCCATTTGCATAATAAAAATATTCATCTATTTCACTGACTTTCAGTTAAAATGACCTGGAAAAGAATTAAAATAGATTACTCCAGAACTCGAAGAGCCTTTTCAATTATCAAATCAATACATAATCACATTTCAAAATTGAAAATTATACTCCGGTTTCCTCATCAACATTCAGCATTCAAAATAAAACTAAATGCTCTTCTCTCTTTCTTTTCCAATCTATAAAGGCTATAAAGGCACAGCCGTCTAATTTAAACTTCCTTGAGATCCTTAAGTTTTAACTGCAAAGAAACATTCCCGTTCCATTCGTTTTCATCTACAGCATATACAGCGCTAAAGGATTTTTTATTTTGGATAAGTTCCAGTTTTTCTCCCAGATTAAAACCAATTACATCAAAAGAAGCTGTATTGTTAAGCTGGCTAACCTTACATTTTAAATGAGTATGTTCATTACCTACGCATTTCCCAAATCCAGAATCGGTTAAATTTCGAGACATAAAAAGAGGAGACATATTGCCCGGGCCAAACGGCGCAAATTGCTTTAAGATTCGCCAAAATTTAGGAGTAATTTCATCTAATTCAATTTCGGCATCGATACTAATTTCAGGAGTCAGTAGTTTTCTATCGATGGTCTCAGCAACCACTTCTTCAAACTTTCGTTTAAAATTATCATATTCTTCTTCCTTAATGGTTAGTCCCGCTGCATACATATGGCCTCCAAACTGCTCGATATGCTCCTGGCAAGCCTCTAAAGCATTATAAACGTCAAAACCTTTTACTGATCTTGCCGATGCTGCCAGCTTATCTCCACTTTTGGTAAAAACCAATGTTGGGCGATAATAGGTTTCTGTAAGTCTACTTGCCACAATCCCAATAACTCCTTTATGCCAGTGATCGGCATAAACAACGGTACTTAAACGTTCTTGCTCCTCTAACTCTTCAATTTGTACTAAAGCCTCAGCGGTAATTGATTTATCCGTATCTTTTCTATGGGAATTATGATATTCTATTTCAGAAGCAAATTGCTGTGCTTGTGCTTCATTTTCTTCAGTAAGTAGCTCGACGGCATACAAACCATGTTTCATCCTTCCGGCAGCATTTATTCGCGGGGCGATCACAAAAACCACATCTGTAATGGTGATAGTTTCCTTTTTAAGCTGACTCAATATCGCTTTAAAGCCTTGTCTTGGCGCCACATTAATCACGTGCAAACCATGATAGGCTAAAATGCGGTTTTCTCCAGTAATGGGTACAATATCAGCACCAATTGCAGTAGCCACCAAATCCAAATAAGGTAATAATACCTGTATACTATCCCCACGTTTTTCTGCCAAAGCCTGTATGAGCTTAAAACCAACTCCGCATCCACACAATTCTTTATAAGGGTATTCACAATCTTCCCGTTTAGGATCTAGTACTGCAGCCGCTTGAGGAATTTTCTCACCCGGACGGTGGTGATCGCAAATCACAAAATCAATACCTTTTTCCCTGGCATAGGCGACTTTATCGATGGCTTTAATTCCGCAATCTAACGCTATAATTAAACTAATATCGTTATCGGCAGCAAAATCGATTCCCTGATAGGAAACCCCGTAGCCCTCGTTATAGCGATCTGGAATATAGGTAGCTACATTTGGATATCGCGTTTTTAAGTACGAAGACATTAGTGCTACGCTGGTGGTTCCGTCTACATCATAATCACCGTACACCATGATGTTCTCTTCTTCAGCGAGTGCCATTTCAATTCTGGCTACCGCTTTATCCATATCCCGCATTAAGTATGGATCATGAAGGTCTTTGAGATTTGGTCTAAAGAATTTCTTTGCTTCCTCGAAGCTATTGATACCACGTTGGGCTAAAAGCCGGGCAATAGGCTTGCCTACTCCAAGAGATTGCATTAAAGAATTTACAATGTCTGGGTTAGGGTTAGGTTTTATAGTCCAGCGGCTGTTCATAGCATGTATCTTCTGTTCAAAAAAAGTTTCCTGAAAAGGATTATTCAGGAAATAAAATTTATACTTCAATTATCTCATCTTTTCCCAACATCTTTCGGGTATGTCCAATCGCTACACCGATTGAAGGATAGTGCGCTAATGAGGGCATAAAAATACAAAAAGAAATTACTTTACAGGTTGTAAAGCTTCGGTATCAAAAGCGATACCGCTCCATCCGGTGTTCATAAAGTTACGAATATTCTGATGACTATCGCCTTCAGGATCTTTTAAAACTCCATCAAAATAATGCTCCCCAAAAAGTGCCAATGTTGTTTCTTTACTTAGTCCTTTAAGTAAGCCGAGAGCAAATATTTTACAGCTACCGTTGTTGTTGCCGGCTTCATTATAAATCTGTCCGTTTTTAAAAGAGGCTGGTGAAAATTGATAGTATTCATCAATTAAATCTATTGTTTGCTTAAAATCAGCGGATTTTGGATCGGACGCCACCTGTTCTAAATATTTTAATAAATCCATTGTTATACTTTTAAGTTTGATAAGCTCATTTATACCGTTCTATAATCAATCCAATCTGGAGAATACACATCGATCCTCATAGCTTAGCATTTAAAGTTTAAGTCGTACCTATTTAACAAGCTTATCTAATAGAGTTTACCTAATGGCAGTAAGCCAGCCAGATTCTGGCAAGAAACACATAAGCTTACATTAGTTCGGGCTAAAGTTTATTTGTGATAAAATACATGGGCTTAATTCACCCGAATCACTTCAGCTTTTGCACATACAAAAACCTGGTCTTCTGCTTCAGGTTTCATTAAAAAAGCACCCGTAAACTCACCAAAAGCAGGTAAAATAAGTTGGTTTCTACTTCTAAAAAAGCATTTCAGTTTTAGATGCTGTTTGGCCAAACCCACCAATCGATATCCCGGATGAATATGTCCACAAATATTAAAGCTACCCTGTTTTTCTTCGGGGTGATGCGTTAAACGGAAATCATCAATGTGTAACTCCTGAAAGACTTTCACACCTAATTTTTCGTAATGCCACGGAGCAATAATATCGTGATTTCCCGCAATCAAAATAACCTCAGCTTTTTGATTTTGAAACCAGTTTTCAAACAAATTCCATTCTGCATTTAAAGCGCTATGAAACAAGTCTCCTAAAAAGATGATTTTTAATGGTTGAAATTGTACTACTGCTTGATCTAGACGATCAAAGTTGGTCTGAACCGCCGTTTGCGGTACCGCACTGCCATACTTTCGAAAATGCGAAATCTTTCCTAAATGCACATCGGCCACTAGTAGCGTCTTTTGCTCTTCCCAATAGGAAACACCACTACATGCTAACTGAAAATGATTATGTTGAATATTAATTTTCAATGAACTATTTCACTTCTTCAAATTCGATTTCTTTATCGGTTTTTGGGATGGTTCCCACATAATAGGGCTGTGTCATTACCATTGTGGCCATGCCTTCCGTTTGTGATTTCCGTAGGTTTATTACTACCGATTCTTCTTTATTTTTGACACCTGAAATTTTAATAGCATATCCTCCTTTTGTGCGTTGTTGATCGATTAAGACGATGACCATTTGCTTTTTGAAATCAACAGCCTTTATCTGATCTTCTTTGATATTAGCATTAAGCTTATTCAGTTTAGCAGCTACTTCTTTCCATTCTGTTTGGTTTTTAAGTACCATATTATTTTCCACTAAGCCATCATTACCATTTCCATACAGATTACCCTCGGCAATTAGAGTGGGATTCATATTTTCTGAATTTTGAGCTGAATTACAACTGAACATCAACATGACTATACAGCAATAAACTAAGTTCTTCATAGGAATTTGTTTTAATAGGCGAAGATAGAAATTTGGGTAGTTAATAGTAATTGCGTTAACACGCTTTTTACGTTAGAGATTAAATCGGTCTTCGTTTTATAGTAATTATTTTACACCGCTCATTGTAACGAAAAAATCCCAAACTCAATTTGATGAATTTGGGATTTTAATTTATAAAATTGAGTTTTCTTATCCTTTTGTACTTGCAGATAGATATTCTCGGTTCATACGAGCTATGTTTTCTAAAGAGATTCCTTTAGGACATTCGATCTCACAAGCACCAGTATTAGTACAGTTTCCAAAACCTTCTGCATCCATCTGGCGAACCATGTTCATTACACGGTCTGTAGCTTCTACCTGTCCTTGTGGAAGTAAGGCATACTGAGATACTTTTGCTGAAGTGAATAACATCGCACTTGCATTTTTACAAGCTGCAACACAGGCTCCACAACCAATACAGGTTGCTGCTGCGAATGAATCATCAGCATCATGTTTATTTACCGGAATACTGTTAGCATCAATAGTATTTCCTGAAGTATTTATAGAAACATAACCCCCAGCCTGCTGAATACGATCAAAAGAACTTCTATCAACGATTAAATCCTTTACTACAGGAAAGGCATTAGCTCTAAATGGTTCAATAACGATGGTATCACCATCTTTAAAAGAACGCATGTGTAACTGGCAGGTTGTAATTAACTTATCTGGACCGTGAGGCTCTCCGTTAATTTGTAAAGAACAAGCACCGCAGATGCCCTCACGACAATCGTGATCAAATTCTACCGGATCTTCCCCTTTAGCAACAAGTTCTTCATTTAAAACGTCCAGCATTTCCAGAAAAGACATATCTCCTTCAATACCGTCAATAGGATAAGATACCATCTTCCCCTTAGACTTAGCGTTTTCTTGTCGCCATATTTTTAATGTAAGTTTCATATTCTTTAGATTTTAGTATTGAGTATTGAGTCTTGAGTCGCTAATTTGTAACAGCTCATATCTCAACACTTGCATCTATTTATAACTTCTTGTTTTTAATTCTATATTTTTAAAGATCAGCTCTTCTTTATGAAGGACTGCATCACTAGGTTGTCCTTTATACTCCCAGGCAGCTACATATTTAAAGTTTTCATCATCCCTTAAAGCTTCCCCATCTTCAGTTTGATATTCCTCTCTAAAGTGACCTCCACAGGACTCATTTCTATGTAATGCATCTTTTGCAAAAAGCTCTCCTAATTCCAGAAAATCTGCCACACGGCCTGCTTTTTCCAATTCCGCATTCTTGCTCTCTGCTGTACCGGTAACTTTAACATTCTGCCAGAAATCTTCCCTTAATGCTTTAATTTCTTCGATAGCTTCTTTAAGACCCTTCTCGTTACGAGCCATACCACACTTCTCCCACATGATCTTACCTAATTTCTTATGATAAGTATCTACAGAGTGTTTTCCGCCAGCGTTCATCAAGCGATCGATCTTGTCTTTCACTTCTTTCTCGGTTGCTTCGAACTCTGGAGAATCTGTTGGGATCTTTCCTGTTCTAATATCTTTAGAAAGATAATCTCCAATTGTATATGGTAATACAAAATAACCATCTGCAAGTCCCTGCATTAAAGCAGAAGCTCCTAACCTGTTAGCACCGTGATCAGAGAAGTTGGCTTCTCCGGCAGCATAACATCCAGGAATAGTTGTCTGTAAATTATAATCTACCCAAAGACCTCCCATAGTATAGTGAACCGCAGGATAGATCATCATTGGAGTTTCGTAAGGATTTTGATCGGTGATCTTTTCGTACATCTGGAAAAGGTTACCGTATTTAGATTCTACAACTTCTTTACCTAATTTTATAATTTCAGCTTCAGATGGATTCTTATGTCCCGATGTGAAAGCAGCTTCTTTTCCGTAGCGCTTAATTGCACTCGCAAAGTCAAGGTATACTGCCTGCCCGGTTTTGTTTACTCCAAACCCTGCATCACAACGTTCTTTTGCGGCTCTGGAGGCTACATCACGAGGTACAAGGTTACCAAATGAAGGATATCTTCTTTCTAAGTAATAATCTCTTTCTTCTTCAGAAAGTTCGGTAGGCTTTTTCTTCCCTTCTCTAATCGCAATTGCATCTTCTTTTTTCTTCGGAACCCAAATACGACCATCGTTACGTAAAGATTCAGACATCAAAGTTAATTTAGACTGATGATCTCCCGTAACAGGAATACACGTTGGGTGAATTTGCGTATAACAAGGGTTAGCAAAGTAAGCTCCTCTACGGTGTGCTCTCCATGCTGCCATCACGTTACTTCCCATTGCATTTGTTGAAAGGAAAAATACGTTACCGTAACCTCCAGAAGCTAAAACTACGGCGTGACCAGAGTGTCTCTCTAACTCACCCGTAACCATATCTCTGGCAATAATTCCTCTTGCTTTACCATCTACTAAAACAAGATCCATCATTTCGTGGCGGTTAAAAGACTGAATCTTACCACGATTTATCTGGCGGTTCATTGCAGAATATGCTCCTAATAATAATTGCTGACCAGTTTGCCCTTTTGCGTAAAAAGTTCTGGAAACCAAAACTCCACCAAAAGAACGGTTATCTAAATAACCACCATATTCACGTGCAAAAGGAACACCTTGTGCAACACACTGGTCGATAATATTTCCTGATACCTCTGCAAGACGGTAAACATTCGCTTCTCTAGAGCGGTAATCCCCACCTTTTACGGTATCATAAAAAAGACGATAATCTGAGTCACCATCTCCCTGATAATTTTTTGATGCATTTATACCTCCCTGTGCAGCAATAGAGTGTGCACGTCTTGGAGAATCCTGATAGCAAAACGTCTTTACATTATAACCCAATTCGGCAAGGGTTGCAGCTGCTGCTCCACCTGCAAGACCTGTACCTACAACGATAATATCGATATTACGCTTGTTGGCAGGGTTTACCAGGTTAATATCATTTTTATGTTTAGTCCACTTATCTTTAAGCGGCCCTTCTGGTATCTTTGATTCTAAAACTGACATAAATCTTGCGAATTAAAGGTTATTGATATAGTGAAACAATGCTATAAAAATAAATCCAAGCGGAATAATTATAGCATAAGCCACTGTAAGGCCTCTTACTCCTTTAGCATACTTATTATTCCAACCCATAGACTGGAAAGACGAAGAAAACCCATGAAGCAAGTGCAAACTAAGGAAAACAAAAGACAGGCAATAGGCCGCCACTCGTATTGGATCCTGAAATTTAGCCACCAACTCCCCATAATATCTTGATGCATCCTCTGGGTGAGATTCTACATATTTATGCACGAGTTCTGGCACCCAAAAATCATAAAAATGAAGCACTAAAAAGGCCAATACTACTAATCCAGAATAAATCATATTTCTGGACATCCAGCTAGAGTTCGCACCACCATTGTACTTAACATATTTTACATTTCTAGCGCCGCGGTTCTTAGCTTCAAGAACAAACCCCATTACAAAATGAAATATCACCCCAAATATCAATACTGGTTGAAGAATGGACTGTACCAAGAAATTTGTTCCCATAAAATGGGAAAGTTCATTAAATAAGTCCTCACTAAAAACAGAAGTGAAATTTATTGTAAAGTGTTGAAGTAAAAATAAGACCAGGAACAGTCCCGACAAGGCCATCGCAACTTTCTTTGCGATAGATGATTTTAAAAATCCACCCATTGGTTTGATTATTTATAGAATTTTAAGAGCAAAAATACACTCCAATTCATTTACGGACAAACTTTAGTGCTTCTTTATAGGGCTATTTAGAACAAGTTTAAGTAAGCCATAATTTTGTTTAATCCTAAAAGTTGCTGAATTTTAGATCAAAATAGCAACACCATCAGTTTTCACAATAGCTAAAAGATAAAAACCATAATATCAAAAGAATATTTCAAACGATTGAAATTGTACAATTTATAAAACTGTATAGATTAAAGATAACATAAAAAAAGCTATCTAAAATAGCGTATTTTAGATAGCTTTTTTCTTTTAATTTAATTTAGGATTAGCCTTCGATTAACTCTTTTTTATAAGCATCTGAATGTACATTTGCTACTGCTCTACCAGATGGATCGTTCATGTTCTTAAATGATTCGTCCCATTCTAAAGCGGTTGGAGTACTACATGCCACTGAAGGTACTGAAGGAACAGATAATGCGGCAGCATCACTTGGGAAATGCTGTGAAAATATCGTTCTGTAATAGTATTCTTCTTTACTTGATGGTGGCTGAATTGGGAACTTAAAATGAGAGTTTTTAAGTTGTTCGTCTGTAACTTCAGCGTTTACCAGTTCTTTCAAGGTATCAATCCAACTATACCCAACACCATCAGAAAACTGTTCTTTTTGTCTCCAGGTCACGCTCTCTGGCAAATAATCTTCAAAAGCCTTTCTAAGCACCCATTTCTCGATACGTTCTCCATTGATCATTTTATCCTGTGGATTAATTCGCATGGCCACATCCATAAATTCTTTATCTAAGAATGGCACCCGACCTTCTATTCCCCAGGCACAAAGTGATTTGTTCGCTCTTAAACAATCGTACTGATGTAATTTATCCAATTTACGTACGGTTTCTTCATGAAACTCTTTTGCATTAGGTGCTTTATGAAAATAAAGATATCCTCCAAAAAGCTCATCAGATCCTTCTCCAGAAAGTACCATTTTAATTCCTAAAGATTTGATAGTCCTTGCCATTAAGTACATAGGAGTTGAAGCTCTGATCGTGGTCACATCATACGTCTCTAAATGATAGATCACGTCTTTTATAGCATCTAAACCTTCCTGAATGGTAAATTTAATTTCGTGATGCACGGTATCCAAATGATCAGCTACTTTTTGCGCTGCTGCAAGATCTGGAGAACCTTCTAAACCAATGGCAAAAGAATGCAATCTTGGCCACCATGCGGCGTCTTTATCGTCACTTTCAATTCTTTTTTCTGAATACTTTTTAGCTACTGCTGAAGTTATTGAAGAATCCAGGCCTCCAGAAAGTAATACCCCATAAGGAACATCACTCATTAACTGACGGTGAACCGCTTTCTCTAAAGCCTCTCTTAGCTCTTCAATACTGGTATGATTATCCTTAACCGCATCATATTCCATCCAGTCACGCTCGTACCATTTCTGGAAGCCTTCTTCCTTACTGGATAGGTAGTGACCCGGAGGAAACAATTCAATTTTTGTACATTTTCCTTCCAGGGCCTTAAGCTCTGATGCCACGTAAAAAGTACCGTTTTGATCCCAACCAATATATAGCGGTATAATACCCATATGGTCCCGGGCAATTAGATATTCATCGTTTTCTACATCATAAATAGCAAAACCAAAAATTCCGTTTAGATCGTCAAGGAATCTTGCTCCCTTTTGCTTATACAAAGCCAGGATAACTTCACAGTCTGATGCTGTTTGAAATTCGTAATCTTGGCACTGCTCTCTTAATTTCTTATGATTATATATTTCGCCATTAGCGGCAAGTACTAAATTACCATCTTTAGATAATAAAGGCTGTCCTCCTGAAATTGGGTCGACAATAGCTAGACGCTCATGCGCCAAAATCGCATTATCATTACTGTAAATCCCACTCCAGTCCGGACCACGATGTCTTAAACATCTGGCCATTTCTAATAATTGAGGTCTTAAATCATCAGACTTCTCTTTTAAATCGAACGCACAAACAATTCCACACACAGTTTTAAAATTTTAAGTATTAAAGTTGAAACAAATATCGATTAATCATTTCATTAAAAAAGTCACAACACCTATTTCGATTACAATTATCAACCAATTAATTGAAATATGATTAAATAATAAAAATTCTGAAGTATAAATATAGTGATTTTTTTTCAGCAGTAAAATTCCTTATATCCCACATCTCAAGCTTATTCTAAAAGTGCAAGAATTAATAACACATTTATAATATTTATTTAAGATTCAAAATGAAGCAATAATCGTAATTTTAGGGTAAAATTCAATATTATGAGTAATTTCAAAGATAAAACTGCAATAATCACGGGCGGTTCCGGAAGCATTGGTTATACTACCGCATTAGAAATAGCAGAAAAAGGTGCGAATGTATTATTAGTTGATATCGATGAAGAATCTTTAAAAGAAAAAGAATCGGCCGCAAAAAAAGAGAATTTAAATATTTCTTACGTTGTCGCCGATGTAAGTAAACCAGAGGATGTAAAAAATTATGTAGACACCTGTATTGAGCGTTATGGTAAAATTGATTATTTCTTTAATAATGCCGGTATAGAAGGTAAAGTGGCACCTTTAGAGGAGTACCCAGATGACATTTTTGATAAAGTGATGGAGGTTAATGTAAAAGGCACTTACTTAGGAATGAAGCATGTAATCCCGAAAATTGAAGATGGCGGTAGTATCGTAATTACATCTTCAGTAGCTGGTTTACAAGGCTCTCCTAAAATGGTTTCCTACATCACATCCAAACATGCGGTTATAGGAATCATGCGAACTGCCGCTTTAGAATTGGGAAAAAGAAATGTGCGTGTAAACTGCGTAAATCCCGGCTCTGTAGATAATCGTATGATGCGTTCTCTTGAAGATGGCGTAAATCCAGGACATGGAGACGATGTAAAAAAAGCTTACGAAGCTACCATTCCGCTAGGAAGATACGCCACACCTGAAGATATATCGCATATGGTTTGCTTCCTATTTTCTGATAAAGCCTCTTATGCCAACGGCCAAACATTTGTAATCGATGGCGGAATGAAAGCTTAAGCATTTTTAAATGTTTTTTTATATAAAAGGAATCCATAAAACGGATTCCTTTTATATTTTATCCAGTTTACATAAATCGAAGAAGAATATTATCCACATCATAAATACAAATTTTAATGAACTCGAAAACAGGAACAGAAACTGCTTTAGGCACTTGAAAAAAAGAAATATTAGCCTTGGATTAACAGGCATTCTAATCGCTGTTTTTTAGCTTTGGGGGATAATTTTGAAATTACAGTTATGAAATACGATCAAATAGACCGCAAACTTTTTATTAAAAACCGAAAAAACTTTATGGAACGCATGGTTCCCGGGGGATTAGCTGTTTTTAATGCTAATGACGTGTTCCCGATTGGGGCCGATAGTACCATGCCATTTCAGCAAAATCGAGATTTATTCTATCTAAGCGGAGTGGATCAGGAGGAAGCAATTTTAGTTTTATTCCCGGATGCTCCAAAACCAGAACACCGGGAAATACTTTTCTTAACCGAAACCAATCCGCATATAGCTGTTTGGGAAGGCGAAAAACTTACCAAAGAAAAAGCTTTTGAAGTAAGCGGTATCAAAACGGTCTACTGGCTACAGGATTTCGAGAAAATCTTTTTTGAAGTTATGGCACAGTCTGAGACTATTTATTTTAATAAAAATGAGCATTATCGTGTTCAGGGAAGCATCCAGACAGAAACCCGTGACGATCGCTTTATAAAGTGGTGTAAAGAAAAATACCCGGCGCATCAGGTTGCCAAAAGCAATCCTATCTTACAAAGGTTACGTGCTGTTAAAGATCCCATAGAGCTGGATTTAATGCAGCAAGCCTGCGATATTACCGAGAAAGCTTTTAGAAGAGCGCTTAAATTCACGAAACCTGGCGTATGGGAATACGAAATTGAAGCAGAATACTGGCACGAAATGATAAGAAACCGCTCTAAAGGTTTTGCGTACACTCCAATTATCGCGAGCGGAAATAATGCCAACGTTCTACATTACACTGAAAATAATCAACAATGTAAAGCTGGCGACCTTATTTTATTAGATACGGGTGCCGAGTATGCCAACTATTCTAGCGACATGACCAGATCGATCCCGGTTTCAGGAAGATTTACCGATAGACAGAAGCAAATTTATAACGCTGTTAATAAAGTTAAAACCGAAGCTACAAAATGGTTGATCCCTGGTACGATGTGGGACGAATTTCATAAGGAAGTTGGGAAACTAATGACTTCAGAACTACTGGATCTTGGTTTACTGGATAAAGCCGATGTACAAAATGAAAATCCCGACTGGCCGGCCTATAAAAAATACTTTATGCACGGCACCGCTCATAATATTGGTCTAGACACGCATGATTACGGTATCCTTACTGAACCGATGAAAGCCAATCAGGTTTTTACAGTTGAACCGGGAATTTATCTACCAGACGAAGGATTTGGGATTCGATTAGAAGATGATGTGGTAATTCAGGAAAAAGGGGAACCTTTTAATCTAATGCGTAATATTCCTATTGAAGCAGATGAGATTGAGGAGATTATGAACTCTTAAAAATTACAAAAAGGCCACAGAATTTGAAAATTAATTCAATTTTGCGGCCTTTTATAATGTAATGCTTATGAAAATACCGTATAAAAATACACAAATAAAGTTTATAACAAAGGGAAAAAATGAACCATTAGTGCTTTTACATGGATTTTTAGAAAGCAAGGAAATTTGGAGAGACTATTTGGAATTACTTTCGAAAGAACGCCAGGTAATTACAATCGATCTTTTGGGACATGGAGAAACAGGAAATATTGCACCTATTCATTCTATGGAAGATATGGCTGATAGCGTAATTGAGGTTCTTAATTATTTGGAAATCGAAAAAGCGAATTTTGCCGGTCATTCTATGGGCGGTTATGTCATCATGGCTCTTTTAAAAAAATACCCTGAAAAAATAACCAAAATTAGTCTTATCAATTCTACTCCGGCTGAAGATACTCCAGAGAAAAAAGAAAACAGGGAACGTGTTGCCGGTTTAGTATCAAAAAATAAATCGGCTTTTGTGAGTATGGCCATTTCCAATCTCTTAACTTCTGAAAACAACAAAAAATTTAAGTCCGAAATCGAGATTCTTAAAAGTGAAGCACAAAAAATGTCGTTAGAAGGTATTATTGCTGCCACATTAGGTATGAAAAACAGAATGGATAGCACTGAAATATTTAAAGAATTTAAAGGAGAAAAATTTATTGTTGTTGGCATGCAGGACCCGGTATTGGAGGTAGCAAATACTTTACAAATCGCCAAAAAAACGAATGCTGAAATCATAGAATTTCCCGATGGACACTTGTCTTTTATCAAAAATAGGGATCAGCTACTGCATTTCCTTAAATCAAAGGCATAACAACGGGGAATATATGGTAATCCTTGTCTAAAGTAGATCATCACCTAACTATCATTGGAATAATAAGAGTAGAAAGCTTTCTATTTTAGTACCTAATCGTTCTCTTAAAATTGAATAGGCCTTGGTTAAATGTCCTTCTACTGTTTTTAAAGAAATATTGAGATAATCAGCAATTTCAATATTAGTGAGCCCTTCCCTTTTACTTAGTATAAAAACTTCTGCGCATTTATCCGGTAATAATGAAACTCCTTCAAAAACAATTTCCATTTTTCTTTCAAGAAGCTCGAAATCACTATTCATTGCAACCTGCTCTGCGTTCTCTAAAAACACTTTATCAAAGTAAGTAATTACTTTATTTTTATTATAATTATTGACAAACTCATTATAACTGCTTCTATACAGAAAATTTTTAATTGAATAATTTGGGTTAAGCCGACTTCTATACTCCCAGAGCTTCAGAAATACATTCTGAATGATATCTTCCGCCAAATCACGATCCCTTGTTAATGTCACCACGTACACAAATAATTGCCTATGGTATAATTGTAATAAATACGAATATGCCGAATCTTCACCGTTTTTCAGGCGTTCTATAAGATCATGATTATCCTTATACATAAATTCTATAATAGTCAAAAAAACTGACTTAAATTTAATAAATGCTAAATAAATTTTAAAATTAAACAAGGGTTTTATAAAATTCAATTGTATTTATTACAAATACCCTTTTAGATGATGACCAAAACTATTGAAAAAGCCATAATTAGATATATCACCGGCACCGCTTCTGCCGATGAGCTAACGATGCTGTCTAAATGGGTAGAAAAACCTTCAAATCAAAAACAGTTACAAACTTTTATCGAGGATTATTATGCTATCCAGTATAACATTTACGAACCAAATACAGATCGTGCGGTACACCGGTTATTATCGTCCATCAAAAAGCGTAAAACCTTAGACTACAAAAAAAAGCGCCACTATTTTATAAAGTATGCGGCGGCTATAGTCACCATAATAAGCCTGATTGGAGGATATACATTTAAAGAAAATTTATTTACAAACGAGCTATCCCAATCTGCTACAGAAGAGATAAAAGCAGGCACAGACAAAGCCATTTTAACCCTTGGTGACGGATCTGAAATACAATTAGGAGAGCAAGAAGTATATACATCTGAAAAGTTTGGTAGTAACGGAAGTACACTTGAATATTTTGACAATGATAAACATAGCTCTAATACCACAAATTATCATTATTTAACTGTTCCCAGAGGAGGGAAATTTATGATCAAACTATCAGACGGAACTAAAGTTTGGCTTAATTCAGATAGCCGTTTAAAATATCCAGAGAAATTTAAAAAAGGAGAATCACGAAAGGTTGAACTCGTGTATGGAGAAGCTTATTTTGATGTTTCGTCATCTTCTAAAAACAATGGAGCCGATTTTAGGGTCTACAATAAAGGAAAGGAAATTCAGGTATTAGGCACCCAGTTTAATATCAAAGCATATAACGAAGAACAACAAATATTTACCACCCTGGTAGAAGGAAAAATATCATTTAAATACGAAGATCACGAGAAGATCCTGTCTCCTGGACAGCAGGCCATATATAATTTGAAAAACAAAGTTATCCTTACGAAAACGATTGATATTTACAATGAAATCTCGTGGAAAGATGGAATTTTTAGTTTCGACAACAAACCGCTTGGCGACATCATGAAAGTATTATCAAGATGGTATGATGTGAAATTTATTTTTTCTAATGAGCAAACAAAAAACGAACAATTTATAGGCATCCTAAGTAAAGATCAGGAAATAGAAAGCATTCTGCTACAGTTAAAAAATTCAGGAATAATAAAAAACTATAAAATCAAAAACAGTGAAATAGAAATAGAATAATAGAAGAAAGAGAACGAAGTCAAACATTTGGCGATGCACTCAACTTCGTCTCTCCCATACATAAATATTAGATAATTATAACTAACAAATACCTAACAAATTTATGAAAATTAAATTACTCAACTCGCATTTCCGATACCGGAAACTGCTGCTCTTACTTATGAAAACATTCCTATTATTACTCTGTACCACAGTATTCGGGTTTTCACCAAAGACATCTTTCTCTCAGGAAAATATCATCATTTCAAAAGATCAGAAGGCCAGCATAGATGATGTTTTTCATATTATTAGAGCACAAACAGATTATACGTTCATTTACGCTAAAAGTCTTTTCGAAAATACGCCTGAAATTCAACTAAAAAAAGGAGATATTAATATTGACTCATTGCTAAATCGTATTAGTAAAAATGCTGATGTTTTTATAAGAAAAAACCCTGACCATACAATCACCATTAAAAAGAGTGACAGAAACTCCAGGAGCAGGAGTGATTCACAAACAGTCTCCCCACAATTAGAAATAAAAGGTCGTGTTATTACGGCCAATGATAAGCTTCCATTACCAGGAGCCAGTATTATAGAAAAGGGGACCATGAATGGTGTTGTAACCGATTTTAATGGTGATTTCTCCATTAGCATAACCAATAAAAATGCGATACTGGTGATTTCGTATGTAGGCTATGCAACGAAAGAGATTCCGGTTAATGATCAAACAAACTTCGAAATTGTACTGGAAGAGGATACTGATAGTTTAGACGAAGTAGTTATCGTAGGTTTTGGTAAGCAAAAAAAGATATCCCTTACCGGTGCGGTATCTACAGTAGATGTAGAAGACATGAAGCAAAACCCTACCTCAAGCATCTCTAACGCACTGGCAGGAAATGTAGCGGGTATTATGGGAATGATGCAATCTGGACAACCCGGTAGAAATATATCTGAATTCTGGATTCGAGGGATATCTACTTTTGGCGGCGGCACCAATCCTCTTGTTTTGGTAGATAATATAGAACGGGATTTAAACGAACTAAATATAGAAGATATTAAATCCATTTCTGTTTTAAAGGATGCCGCCGAAACTGCCATGTATGGTTCCAGAGGTGCCAACGGAGTAATATTGATTACCACAAAACGTGGGAGCGCCGGCAAAATAAATATTAACTTCAAAGATGAATTTATATACAATACCCGAACGATTACACCAGATTTTGAAGATGGGGTCTCTTATGCCAATCTCTTGAATGAGGCACGTATCACCCGTAACGAAGGCCCAATTTATCAACCGGAAGAATTAGAAATTTTACGATTGGGATTAGATCCTGATTTATATCCCAACGTAGACTGGAAAGATGAGCTACTAAGAGATGGAGCCATGACGTACCGCGCCAATTTAAACATGAGTGGTGGCGGGGAAACCTCCAGGTATTATGTTTCAGGCAGTTATATAAATGAAGGTGGCATGTATGAAATTGATGAATCCTTAAAAGATGATTATAATACCAATGCTAATTACAAACGTTGGAACTATCGTCTAAATGCAGACTTTGACATCAGTAAGACCACTATTGCCAAAGTAGGGGTTGCTGGTTCTCTTAGCAAAAGAAACAGCCCCGGTCTGGGTGATGTTGACTTTTGGGGTTCCCTCTTTGGCTACTCACCAATCCGCACACCAATAATTTATTCCAATGGTTATGTTCCTGCTATTGGGACTGGAAATCAAACCAATCCCTGGGTAATGGCAACCCAAACCGGATTTAACGAAAATTGGGTCAATAAAGTACAAACTAACGTAACCATAGAGCAGGACTTTGGTTTTATTACCGAAGGTCTTCGTATGAGGGGTATCGTGGGATACGACATCGAAAACTCAAATAACATTCAACGCCGTAAATGGCCTGAGCAGTGGAGAGCTGATCGTGCACGTGATGCAAATGGAGACCTGGTTTTTACGCATATATCAGATCCAAGCGAGTTATTTCAATCCAGTACCTCATCAGGAAACCGTTTAGAATTTTATGATCTTATGATCAATTATGACCGAAGTTTCGGAAATCATGATATAGGCGGCGCCATACGACTAACCCGGGATGCCTTTGTACAAACGGTTGACTTAGGTGGTGATATAAAAAATGGTATCTCCAGAAGAAATCAAGCTCTGGCAGGGCGAGTACTTTATAACTGGAAAAGTAAGTATTTCATTAATTTCAATTTTGGATATACCGGTTCAGAAAACTTTGCCCCAGGCAAACAATATGGTTTCTTTCCCGCGATTTCAGGGGCCTGGAATATCGCCGGAGAGCAGTTCTTTAAAGAGCACCTAAGCTGGCTGAAACTATTTAAAATCAGGTATTCTTATGGGAAAGCAGGAAACGATCAATTAATGAACGGAGAACGCTTTCCCTATTTATATACCATTTCAGAACTCTTTACTGATGATGGCGAAGCTACTGGCGGTTATCGCTGGTCAGATTATGGATCTGACAGGTATTTTGGCGGGATAATCTACTCTCAGGTGGCTTCATCTAATGTTACCTGGGAAGTCGCAACAAAACAAAATTTGGGTTTTGATATAGAGACCAAAGCCATCACAGCAAATCTAGATTTCTTCAACGAAAAACGTACGGGTATTTATATGGAAAGAAATTATTTACCTGCCATGGTTGGATTGGAAAGTATCCCAAGGGCGAATGTAGGTATCGTTAGATCACGCGGCTTTGACGGTCGTTTTCAATATACAAGACAAATTGGCGAAGTAACACTTAGTGCCAGAAGCAATATCACCTACAGTAAAAACGAAATTGTAGAAAGAGATGAAGAAAATAATGTTTATCCCTATCAAAATCAGGAAGGGTTTCGCGTAGGCCAGTCCAGAGGATTAATTGCCCTTGGCCTTTTTGAGGATTATGATGATATACGAAATAGTCCTACGCAAACTTTTGGCACCTATCAACCCGGAGATATTAAATATAAAGATGTTAATGGCGATGGGATTATTGATGATGGCGATCGTGTGGCCATAGGCGCCACCAGACGGCCTAACTTAATCTATGGTTTAGGAGCATCTGTTAATTGGCGGGGATTTGGCCTGGGGGTTCATTTTCAGGGTGCCGGAAAATCAACCTTTTCTACCTACGGAAAAACCGTATATGCATTTAGCGAAGGAGAATGGGGACAGGTCATGAAAGGGGTTATGGGGAATAACCGATGGATAGATGCCGATATTTCTGGAGATCCCGCTACAGAAGATCCAAATGCCTCTTATCCCCGTTTAAGCTATGGTGAAAATCCAAATAACTTTAGGGAATCCACCTTTTGGCTAAGGGATGGAAGATACCTACGCCTTAAAACTCTGGATGTTGGCTATAACCTGCCTAACAGTATAACCAGCAGGGTACATGTTCAAAATATCCGATTATATGTAGTAGGAACCAATTTAGTGACCTGGTCAAAATTTAAATTATGGGATCCGGAATTAGCAACCCCCAGAGGCGAAGATTACCCTCCTGCTAAATCACTCACCTTCGGAATTAGTCTTAACCTATAAACTAAAAAAGAAATGAATAAAAATATATTCTATAAAACACTCTTAATTCTATTTATCTCAGGGTTCATCCTCTCTTGCAGTGATGACTATTTAGATTCCAGTAGATACTTTAAAGATCGGTTAACCGAAGAAAAAGTATTTGAAAGCAAAGTCTATTCCGAAGAATGGCTCGCTAACATATATGAAGAATTAAAAGGCATAAATGCCGATGTTGCCAGTAAGGCAGTTACCCCCCATAACTTTGCCGATGATATGTATTATGGTGATAGGGACAGTGAGTACGACCCTTCCAAAAACGAACTGTCTTATAACATGTTCAAAATGGGCCGATATAATGAAAATGATAAGCAGGGGACCTGGACTCAATCCTATCGTGGAATTCGAAATGCCTCCACTTTTATTCATAATATTTATATGAATACAGAAATGTCTGAGCAGGAAATCAAGGATTATAGAGGGCAGGCCAGGTTTGCCAGAGCTTACCTGTACTGGCTTCTTTTACGTAAATACGGTCCGATTCCACTTTTGCCTGATGAAGGCCTGGATTATACGGATAGTTATGATGATTTGGCCATTCCAAGGAGCCCCTACGAAGATTGTGCAGAATTTATAAGTAATGAATTATTACTTGCCGCTCAGGAAATGGAAGCGCTGGGAATGGTGCGTGGGCAGGATGGCTCAGCCAGGCCAACTGTTGGAGCTGCCTTAGCTGCTCGCGCCAAAGTGCTTATTTATGCCGCCAGCCCTCTGGCTAATGGGAATACCTCCAGCTATGCGACACAATTAGTGGACGATCAGGGAAGGCAGCTACTTTCTTCAGATTATCAGGAAGAAAAATGGGCTAAAGCGGCAGCGGCGGCCAAAGACGTTATGGATCTTGGTGTATACCAATTATACACCGTACCTGTTCAGGAAACAGGTGATAACGCGACAATAGTTCCGCCTGCAGATAATAATTTTTCTGAAAAAACATGGCCTGAGGGATGGGCAGATATAGATCCCGAAAAATCGTACGCCCAGGTATTTGACGGAACACTACCGGCCTCAGGTAATCCAGAATTAATTTTTACTCGCGGAAATAACCAGGGAGGTGAAAATATTAGGCAGATGGTTGCCCATCAATTACCAAGATCTGCTACAGGATGGAATACCCACGGATTAACTCAAAAACTCGTGGATGCCTATTATATGGATGATGGAGCCGATGTGCCCGGTAAAGATTTAGAAATTGGCCGCGGAAATGGCTCTCAACGGGTAGATGGTTTCGTCACACAGGAAGATTATGAAGCCGGACTTTTTCGACCTTTGCTGCCGGGTGTTTCTTTGCAATATGCAAACAGAGAACCTCGCTTCTATGCTTCTGTAGCTTTTAACGGTAGTTTCTGGCCATTATTAAATGAGTCCCAGGAGCGCAATCGCAATCAACAGGTATTTTATTATCGTGATAACCCTAATGGAAACGGATTTAATTCTTCTAATGCTTATTGGTTACGAACAGGAATAGGAATGAAAAAGTATGTTCACCCTAATGATACTTATGAAGGAGGGAACGAAGATAAAATTGTTTTTAAGCCAGAACCTGCGATTCGCTATGCCGATATATTACTTATGTACGCTGAGGCACTTAACGAATTGGATGGATCATATAGTATTGAGGCGTGGAACGGAGGAAATCATAATATTTCTCGAAGCATCTCAGAGATGCAAAAAGGTATTCACCCCATTCGTATACGTGCCGGCGTACCGGACTACTCTACTAGCGTTTATAACGACAAGGACGCACTTAGAAAAAAGTTAAAGCGAGAACGTTTCATCGAACTTTTAGCAGAGGGCCAACGCTACTACGACTTACGCAGATGGATGGATGCAGCCGAAGAAGAATCATTACCAATTTACGGGTGTAATATACTTATGAATAGAGAAGAAAGGGAACTTTTCCATCAACCCGTGGCGGTATGGGCACTAGAGACCACATTTTCTGATAAGATGTGGTTTTGGCCAATCGGTCTTACTGAACTTAAACGCAATAAGCGTCTTACACAAAACCCGGGATGGAATTATAACGACTAACAAGGATGATCATGAATACAAAACTATTGATACCAATTATACTGCTTATCATTTTCTCCTCATGCAATGATGAATGGACAGACGAGCAATTTGAAAACTATATATCTTTTAAAGCACCTATAACCAATAGTGAAGGAGTTACCGATATCTATATTCGCTATAAGGCTGAGGAAAAAACCACCTATCAACTACCTTTAATTGTTAGCGGATCGAAAACAAATACACACAACAAGACAGTGCATGTAGCTTTGGATCCCGACACACTAGAGACACTCAATTACGAAAGGTTTCAAACACGCGAAGACTTCTATTATCGGGAATTAAAAAGTAAATATTATTCTTTTCCTTCGGAAGTAGAGATCAAAGCGGGCGAAAACACTTCCTTAATGAATATCGATTTTACCTTAAAGGATATCGATATGGCTGAAAAATGGGTCTTGCCTTTAACGATCGAAGACGACCCATCCTACACGCCAAATCCAAGAAAAAATTATAGGAAAGCACTTCTACGTATCAATCCCTTTAATGACTACTCAGGGACCTATAGCGGTACCGCTTTAAAAACTGTGATGGAAGGCTACGAAAATGAAACACCTATTGTAAAATCAGAGATAAAATCTTACGTAGTAGATGAAAACACGATCTTTTTCTATGCAGGGAATATCGATGAAGATCGCCAGGACCGACGTAGTTATAAGATCTTTGCCACTTTTGATCGTAATGGAGGGGTAACATTTGATGTTGATAATCCCGATATGAATTTTCAGGTAAATAAAACAGCAAGTTATACCATCACAGAACAAATGGATGAAATCCGACCGTATTTGCTACATCGATATTTAACAATTAATAATATCGACTACACATTTTCTGATTATACAATGGTCCCTAATGTAGATATCAATTACAAAGTCTCAGGCTCTCTAATTTTAGAACGCCAGCTAAACACACAGATTCCAGATGAAGATCAGCAAATAGAATGGTAGGTCAATATCTTTTTAAAAAATTGAAATTGAAGAACAAGCTACCGGGAATTATGGAGCATCTAATCTCTATTATTGAGTATGAATTTTGAATTTAAAATTAAGAAACTATGTCTTTAAATATATTAAAAACGAGGTTATATCCATTCTATTTGATATTAGCCTCTTTAACCATTGTTTTTTATAGTTGTCAGGGCGACGATAATGATGATATAACATCTCAGGAATTTGATCCATCGAGACCTGTTGAAGTTTCGGGATTTACTCCTGAATCTGGTGGCGCAGGACAGCGTCTCGTTATTTATGGAAAAAACTTTGGAACAGACCCCAGCATTGTTACTGTTTTAATAGGTGGCAAAGAAGCCAAAGTAATCAATGTTAATGGCGAATCACTTTACTGCTTAGTACCCAAACAAGCATTTGATGGTGACATTGAAGTTCGTGTAGGCGAAGAGGAAAGACAGGTTAAAGCCTATGCTACAAATAATTTTGATTATCAACGTAAGATGGTCGTATCTACCCTTATTGGTTACAAAAATGATCGGGGTGATGAACCATGGAAAGACGGTAAATTCAAGTCTGATAATCAGAATGATATGGCCAGTGGATTTTGGGAGCCTTCTTTTATGAAATTTGACCCTATGAATCCCAAACATCTATGGGTGGTATTTGACTTTAATAATGGTCTCTATAAAATAGATTTTGCCGATAGTACCGTTGTTAAAGTACGCTCTGATTTTGATCGCCCCAGGAGTATTGATTTTACCAACGATGGGAAGTATATGATTATCGCAGAAGACCGTGGAGGCGAAAATGACCGCGCTACGTATCGGTTATCCAGAGATAAAGATTGGCAGGATAGAGAAATTTTAACCAGATATAAAAACTGTAATGGTGCTTCAGTGCATCCGGTAAACGGGGAATTATATTTTAATAGTTATGAAAAAGGACAATTTTTCCGGTTCGATTTAAATAAATATTTTGAAGATGGCCTGGGCGATAAAGACTATGAACAATTGTTCGTAGTACAGGATCCCGGCTGGGAATATAAGATTTTTATACATCCTACCGGAAACTATGCATATATCGTAGTTATTAATAAGCACTACATCCTGCGTATAGATTATAATTGGGAAAAAGAACGATTTAATCAACCCTATCTGGTGTGTGGTAAACTTAGTAATAATGGTGGTTATCAAGATGGAGTAGGTTCCAGTGTTCGTCTTAATAAGCCTTATCAAGGGGTTTTTGTAAAAAATGAGGATTATAGTGAGGCCGGTAAGAATGATCAATATGACTTCTATTTTACAGAGCAAGGCAATCATGACATTCGAAAATTAACTCCTGAAGGTAGTGTAACCACATTTGCAGGAAGAGGGAGTTCCAGTATAAACCCTGATCCCTGGGGTTACGTAAATGGTGATCTTAGAGAGGAAGCTCGTTTTGACCAGCCTACCGGCATTGCTTATAACGAAGAAGAAAAGGCGTTTTATATAGGTGATAAATCGAACCATCGTTTTCGTAAAATAGCACTGGAAGAAGCTCAGGAATAATCCTAAGAAAACAAAAATAATTTTACGATAATATTAGTTAACAGAAGTCCTGAGCCTATAAAAACCAAATTAAGCTCAGGACTTTTATCTGAATATTGATTTAAATCATTAACCGAACATTCAAATATTTTTTCTTCGACTAGAAATCGAAATATTAATAACAGCAAAAAATGTATGTAGATATGATTGCGAGAGCTCAAAATAAAAATAAGTTATCAATACTAAAGCCTATAAAAAGTATAGTCAAGACTAATTTAACAGTACAATCATGAAGGATTTAGGGCAAAATAGCGCTAAATCGTTCAAGAATATACATTCCGCGCTTATAAAACTTATGGTTTTTTTATATCCAAACTTACTATTTGTTCAAAATAACCCATGAATATTACAGTATTTGCAATTAAAAACTTAAAAAATAATTTTTAACAAAAAATTAGCTATTCTTTGGGATTTTAGGAAGTCTTTTTTAATTTTAAGGTGTCAAAAACTTAAAAATCAATCTTTTATGAAAGACACACCCAATAAATTTTCTTTCGCTAAGGTTTACTGTAGTATTTTTGGCCACAAGTTAAAGGTAACCAAAAACGTTACCGATCATGTACACGAATACAAATGTGCCAACTGCGGACAGGAAATGACAGACACTGCTAATGGATTTTTAGCACCTTTAACAAAGAAATTCAAAGAAACGAACAACTACATCGCTAAAATTCACAGAAGACGAAAAAATCGTCGTCTACGCCACTACGCCAAAGCGTCTTAAGTTTTTAATCTTCGCTTTTCATAGAGTTCCATCCACGGGCAACTAATGGTATGGCCTGGTTAGCACGAGTGATAAGATGCATACCTGCGCTCTCTTCGGTCATATGGCCAATAACAGTGAAGTTTGGATTTCCTTTTATTTTATCAAAATCTGACTGTGCAATGGTAAAAAGTAATTCATAATCCTCACCCCCGCTTAAAGCAATCATTGTACTGTCCAGTTCAAATTCTTCACATACCGATATAACGGCAGGATCCAATGGTACTTTTTCTTCATATAAATTCACTCCAGTTTTCGAGTTTTTACAAAGATGTATCACTTCAGAAGAAAGTCCGTCGCTAATATCAATCATCGAAGTTGGCTTTACTCCCAGTTCTTTTAGCAAAGGAGGGATATCTTTACGGGCCTCAGGTTTTAACTGGCGTTCGATTAAATAAGTATATTGATCTAAATCTGGTTGTGCATTTGGGTTGGCTTTAAAAACCTGTTTTTCACGTTCTAAAACTTGTAATCCCATATATGCCGCACCAAGATCGCCCGTAACAACTAGTAAATCATTGGCTCGCGCTCCGCTTCGATATACAACATCCTCTTTTTCAGCTTCACCAAAAACCGAAATACTTATAAATAAGCCAGAGGTTGAAGAAGTAGTATCCCCACCAACAACGTCGATATTGTATAAATCAGCAGCTAATTGAATACCGGCGTATAGTTCTTCTAAAGCTTCTACCGGGAAACGGTTAGATGGAGCAATCGAAACGGTGATGTGAGTAGCTTTACCATTCATCGCATAAATATCTGATGCATTAACCATTACCGCTTTATATCCCAAATGCTTTAGTGGCATATATGCAAGATCAAAGTGAACACCTTCTACCAGCATATCTGTACTTACCAGAGTTTGCTTGTCTTTAAAATCTAAAACTGCAGCATCGTCACCAATAGCTTTAATGGTAGAAGCATGTTTAGGAGAAAAATTTTTGGTTAAATGATCGATTAACCCAAATTCTCCTAATTCAGATAAACTTGTTTTGGTAGGCTCACTATTATCAAACATCACAAATAAATTTTATGCAAAATAAATGAATATTATGGCAACAACATACAGTTAACAAATTTTATCATATAAACTGAAAGGTTTTATATATAATCCCACTAATACTACAGGAAGTACAAAAAATTACAAGTCTGCCGGAAGATTTTGAAACAAAACAACTTAGCCTTTTTTATCCGGTTAAACGGAGGCATCTAACAATAATTGAATACATCTATTTCTACATTTTTAAAACAAATATTACCGCTATGGTAAAACGCTTGTTTTAATGTATATTTGTACGCGATTTAAAAAGATCTTTTGAAGCTATGATAAAAGTTAGTGAAGACGCAAGAAAAAAGATTTCTGCTCTAATGGAAGAAGAAGGTTTTAACAGCCTTCAGGATTTTGTGCGCGTTGGTGTGAAGAGCGGCGGCTGTTCTGGTTTATCTTATGAATTAAAATTTGATAAATCCAAAGCCGATGATGACAAACTATTTGAAGACAACGATATTAAAATCGTGGTAGATAAACGCAGCGTTCTATATCTGGCAGGAACTATTTTAGAATATTCTGGTGGATTAAATGGCAAGGGTTTTATTTTCAATAATCCCAACGCTCAAAGAACCTGTGGATGCGGTGAAAGTTTTTCGCTTTAAAAAAGTAGAATGTAAAAAGTATTAAAGTTTAAAGTTTTTGGCAAAATTTAATTCTTTTGAAGAAATTCTAAGTTGGCAGAAAGCCAGGGAATTAAATCTGAAAATCTATAAACTAACTAATACCAATTCTTTTTACCATGACAATGTTTTAAAAAATCAAATACGAAGAGCGAGTGTTTCAATAACTTCTAATATAGCAGAAGGATTTGAAAGAGAAACAACTAAAGAATTCATTAGATTTCTTTATATATCAAAAGCTTCCACTGGAGAATGTAGGTCTCAGCTATTTTTAGCATACGATTTAGAATATTTGGAAGAAAAAGAGTTTAATGAAATTAAGGCGGGCTTGGAAGAGATTTCAAAATTACTGAGTGGTTTAATAAAATACCTGAAATCAACTTTATAACCTTGCTACTTTAGAACCTAAGAAACAGATTATGGCATACACTGAAGACGACTTAAAAAAAGAACTCGAAACCAAAGAATATGAGTACGGATTTTATACAGATATAGAATCTGATACCTTTCCTGTTGGTTTAAACGAGGATATTGTTAGAGCAATCTCTAAAAAGAAAGAAGAACCGGAATGGATGACAGAATGGAGACTGGAAGCTTTTAGAGCATGGGAACAAATGGAAGAGCCTGAATGGGCAAACGTGCACTATAAAAAACCAGATTTCCAAAATATTTCTTACTACTCGGCTCCTAACAAAAAACCTAAATACGATAGTTTAGATGAAGTTGATCCCGAGTTGCTGGATACTTTTAAAAAGCTAGGCATCTCTATAGACGAGCAGAAAAAACTAGCTGGAGTTGCCGTAGATGTGGTCATGGATTCAGTTTCTGTAACCACTACTTTTAAAAAGACACTGGCTGAAAAAGGTATTATTTTCTGTTCGATTTCAGAAGCTATTAAAGAACATCCTGAATTAGTTAAAAAATATATAGGCTCTGTTGTTCCTAAGAAGGATAACTTCTACGCAGCATTAAATTCGGCTGTTTTTAGTGACGGGTCTTTCTGTTATATTCCAAAAGGCGTTCGTTGCCCGATGGAACTTTCTACATATTTCAGAATTAATCAGGCAGGAACCGGGCAATTTGAAAGAACTTTAGTCATTGCAGATGAAGGCAGCTATGTGAGCTACCTTGAAGGTTGTACCGCTCCAATGCGTGACGAAAATCAGTTGCACGCTGCCGTAGTAGAACTAGTAGCTTTAGATGATGCTGAAATAAAATACAGCACCGTACAAAACTGGTTCCCAGGCGGAAAAGATGGTAAAGGAGGAGTTTTTAACTTTGTTACCAAAAGAGGTCTTTGCGAGAAAAATGCAAAAATCTCCTGGACACAGGTCGAAACAGGATCTGCAGTTACCTGGAAGTACCCTTCATGTATCCTAAAAGGAGATAATTCGGTTGGAGAATTTTATTCAATCGCGGTAACAAATAATTATCAGCAAGCTGATACAGGAACAAAAATGGTTCATCTTGGTAAAAACACCAGGAGCACCATTATCTCTAAAGGAATCTCTGCAGGGAAATCGCAAAATTCGTATCGTGGTTTGGTACAAATAAATCCGCGTGCAGACAATGCAAGAAACTTTTCACAATGTGATTCCCTTTTAATGGGTAACGCTTGCGGTGCACACACTTTCCCATATATCGAGGCAAAAAACAAAACCGCAAAGGTAGAGCACGAAGCCACGACCAGTAAAATTGGTGAAGACCAGATTTTTTACTGTAATCAGCGAGGAATTGACACTGAAAAAGCAATTGCTCTAATCGTTAATGGCTTTAGTAAAGAAGTATTAAATAAACTGCCGATGGAGTTCGCTGTAGAAGCACAAAAACTATTAGAGATTTCATTAGAAGGTTCTGTAGGATAAGCGATCTAATTGTAGAAAATGAAGAAAGTTCTGTTTATATTTTTAGTGCTTTTCACAATTGCATCCTGCAAAGATGATACTGTAAAGGCGGTGCAGGAAAATAATACTGTAGAGGAAGAGACTGAACAGGATACCGTACCCACAGTAAGTGGTAAATTCATTTTCACTGAAAAAGACGCCATTTTAAGAGGCGATGACTTTATATACAATGTCGAAATAGACAGCTTAAGCCGAAATTTAGGAAAACAAGTTGAAGCTTATAAAACTGATGATTTCGAAATGGTTCCGGTAAAGGTTAAAGGAAAAATAAAACAAAGTCCAAGACAAACCGGTATCAAAAAAAACATAGAATTACGAGAAATTGTAGCTATCCTTACCGATAGCATAGGAAATAAAAGACAGGAATAACAAACATAGTTTAGGCTTAGCCTAAATGTATACCAAATAATTATGCTTAAGATAAAGAATTTACACGCAAGTATAGAAGGAAAAGAAATTCTAAAGGGAATCGATCTTGAGATTAACCCGGGTGAAGTACACGCTATTATGGGGCCTAACGGATCTGGAAAAAGTACTTTATCTTCTGTCATTGCAGGTAGAGAAGAATACGAAATGACAGATGGTGAAATCATTTTTGAAAACGAAGACCTTGCTGAACTTGATCCAGAGGAAAGAGCTCATAAAGGTGTTTTTCTTTCTTTTCAATACCCGGTGGAAATTCCAGGAGTATCGGTAACTAACTTTATGAAGACTGCAATCAACGCACATCGTAAAGCTAATGGTTTAGAAGATATGCCAGCTAACGAAATGCTTAAGCTTATTCGTGAAAAATCTGAGTTACTGGAAATCGATCGTAAATTTTTATCCAGATCATTAAACGAAGGATTTTCTGGTGGAGAGAAAAAGAGAAACGAGATTTTCCAAATGGCAATGCTAGAGCCAAAATTATCTATTTTGGACGAAACAGACTCTGGTTTGGATATCGATGCGCTAAGAATTGTATCAAACGGGGTGAATAAATTGAGAACTGAAAACAATGCCGTTCTTGTAATTACACACTATCAGAGACTTTTAAATTATATTGTACCAGATGTTGTACACGTGTTAATCGATGGTAAAATCGTTAAAACAGGCGGAAAAGAACTTGCTTACGAACTAGAAGAAAGAGGTTACGACTGGATTAAGCAAGAAAAAGCAGTTTAATATCGAAATTCTATAAAAACAGGTCGGTTTTTCGATCTCCCTAAGAATTTGTATTACAACTGATAAACAGAAGAAAATGGAATTAAAAGATAAATTAGTATCATCATTTTTAGCTTTCGACGAGCAATATCAGGTAGGTGATGATGTTCATCAAATAAGAAGTCAGGCAATAAAAGATTTTGAAACCATTGGTTTCCCTAGCAAAAAAGAGGAAGCCTGGAAATATACTTCTCTACAATCTACTCTTAAACATGACTATAGCATTTTCCCAAAAGAAGAAAATGCGATAGAGTACAGCCAGATAAAAAAGTACCTTATTCATGATATAGACACCTATGATTTGGTATTTATCGATGGTATTTATTCATCTCATTTATCAAATACCACACACGATAAAATTGATGTCTGTTTAATGTCTTCTGCATTAAATAAGGACAAATTCAAACCGGTTATCGATAATTACTTTAACAAACTTGCTCCTAAAAATGGTCTTAATGCCCTAAATACTGCATTTACCAAAGAGGGTGCTTATATACATATTCATAAAAATATAATGGCAGATAAGCCTATTCAGATCATTAATTTCTCTACAGGAAATGAATCATCTTTATTGCTTCAGCCAAGAAACCTTATTGTGGTCGATGAGAACTCTCATGTTCAAATTATCGAAAAACACCAAAGTTTAACCAGCCATCCGGTGTTAACCAATTCGGTTACTGAAATTTTTGCAGATCGCCGCGCCATTGTAGATTATTATAAAATCCAGAATGATAAAGAAACTTCTTCTTTAATCGATAATACATTTATCGAGCAAAAAGACGAGAGTAACTGTTCTGTACATACCTTTTCTTTTGGTGGGAACCTTACCAGAAACAATCTTAACTTCTATCAAAAGGGAGAGCGTATCGACTCGACCATGAAAGGAGTTACTATTATTGAGGGAAAACAGCATGTAGATCATAACACACTTGTTCATCATATTTACCCTAACTGTGAAAGCCATCAGGATTATAAAGGAATTTTCTCAGATAAATCTGTTGGAGTATTTAACGGGAAAGTGGTTGTAGAAAAAGAGGCTCAAAAAACCAACGCATATCAAGCTAACAATAACATCCTGGTAGATGATAAGGCAACTATCAACTCCAAACCCCAGCTAGAGATCTTTGCAGATGATGTACGTTGCAGTCATGGTTGTACTATCGGGCAATTAGACGAAGAAGCATTATTTTATCTACAATCAAGAGGAATTCCCAGAAAAGAAGCTCGTGGATTATTAATGTATGCTTTCGCTAACAACGTATTAGAAAGTGTAAAAATCCCAGAAATCAAGAAAAGAATCAATAATCTTATTGCTGAAAAACTTGGGGTTGAACTGGGTTTCAACCTATAGAAACCTATTTTTGAAGTAGCCCTTTTTATTCAGCAAAAACTTTAAGATATGAGTACAGCTACTGAAGCATTAGCATATAACGTAGAAAAAACCAGAGAGGATTTCCCTATTCTTAAACGAGAAATAAACGGGTATCCTCTCGTTTATTTTGATAACGCTGCAACTTCGCAAACACCACAACAGGTAATCGATGTTATCGTAGATTATTATTCTAATTACAATGCGAATATTCATCGTGGTGTACACGCTTTATCACAGGAGGCTACGGATAAATATGAACAGGCACGTAAAAAAATCCAGGAGCATTTTAATGCTAAAAAGACCCATGAAATCATTTTCACCTCAGGGACTACCCATGGGATCAATCTTGTAGCCAACGGTTTTGCTTCTTTACTGAATAAAGGGGACGAAATTATCGTTTCTGCCTTAGAGCATCATTCTAATATTGTGCCATGGCAAATTTTAGCTGAAAAAACCGGTGCTGTTTTAAAAGTCATCCCCATGAATCAGGAAGGAGAATTAATCTACCCTGCTTTCGAAGAATTACTTTCAGAAAAAACAAAGCTTGTATTTGTAAACCATGTCTCTAATGCTTTAGGTACTGTAAATCCTATAAAAAAAATAATTGACAAAGCTCATGAATACGATGCTGCCGTTTTAGTTGATGGTGCGCAGGCAGCGCCTCATATTAAAGCAGATGTGCAGGCCTTGGATGTCGATTTTTACGTGGTTTCTGCACACAAAATGTGTGGTCCTACTGGGGTGGGCATGCTGTACGGAAAAGAAGAATGGCTTCATAAATTACCGCCTTATCAAGGCGGTGGTGAAATGATCGCTACGGTAACTTTTGAAAAAACTACTTATGCCGATCTTCCTCATAAATTTGAAGCCGGGACCCCTAATATCTGTGGGGGTATCGCTTTTGGTGCAGCGCTAGATTACATGAACACCATAGGTATCGAAAAAATTGCTGCTTACGAAGAAGAATTGCTTCATTATGCTACTAAAAAACTTCTGGAAATCGACGGAATGGAGATTTACGGAGTTTCAAAAGAAAAAACAGCAGTAATTTCTTTTAATATTAACGGGATGCATCCGTATGATATTGGTACTATTCTCGACAAATTGGGAATAGCAGTGAGAACCGGGCACCATTGTGCACAACCTATTATGGATTTTTATAAAATTCCAGGTACGGTTCGCGCTTCTTTTTCGTTTTATAATACAAAAGAAGAAATAGATGTATTTATCAAAGCCGTTGTCAAAGCTAAAACCATGCTCACTTAAATATTTAGCGATTTTAGCAATTTTTAGTTCCGTTTTTTTGAACGCTTGTAAACAGGAACATAAACCAAAAGAAACGCCCCATATTAGCGAAACCGAACGAAAAACGTTAAACAATTCTGAAATTTCAGGTGAATATTCGATTAAAACCCTGAATAATAACACTGAAAATCTCGGGAATCTTATATTTGACTTTAATTCAGAAGAAAAAAGGTTAGCTATTACTACGGATTGTAATAACATAACTGCCGAATACGAAATTGGCAAAAACAAACTTAAATTTTCTAATGCCATTAGTACCAGGAAGTTTTGTCAGGGAGCAATGGATAATGAAAATACAATCTCTAAAGTGTTACCAAAAATAGAGAAGTTCAGTTTTTCTGAAAAAGAGCTTAAGTTATTATCAAATGATAACAAGGTTTTAATTAGCCTTATAAAAACCGAAAAAAGTGAGTAAGTCTATACGAGAAATACAGGAAGAAATCATAGATGAATTTTCGATGTTCGAGGATTGGATGCAGCGTTATGAATATATGATCGAACTTGGAAAATTCCTTCCGTTGATCGACGAAAAATATAAAATCGAAGAAAATCTAATTAAAGGATGCCAAAGTAAAGTTTGGGTTCATGCCGAATTAAATGGGGAGAAGCTTGAATTCACAGCAGATAGTGATGCGATTATAACCAAAGGTATCGTAGCGATTTTAATCAGAGCTTTTTCCGGGCATCATCCGTCTGATATTCTGGAAGCAGATACCCAGTTTATCGATGAAATTGGATTAAAAGAACACTTATCCCCCACCCGAGCCAACGGGCTGGTAAGTATGATCAAACAACTAAAAATGTATGCAATAGCATATCAAACCCAATTAAAATAAAATGGAACAGGAAATCGACACTCAGGAATTGGGAGAAAAAATCGTAAAAGTTTTAAAAACTATTTACGATCCCGAAATCCCTGTAGATATATATGAACTGGGGCTTATTTACGATGTTATGGTAAGTACAGATTATGATGTAAAAATCTTAATGACCCTTACCACACCAAACTGCCCGGTAGCCGAATCATTACCAAGGGAGGTTGAGGAAAAAGTAAAATCACTGGATGAAGTTGAAGATTGTGAAGTTGAAATTACTTTCGATCCGCCGTGGAGCCAGGATTTAATGAGTGAAGGCGCTAAATTAGAATTAGGACTATTATAAAACACATGCATGGCTACAGAAGAAATTATAAATCGGGTAGCAAACAGTAAACTAGTCACTTTTAATCTTGAGGATTATTATCCAAAAGGTCAAAGAGTGACTTTTGATATTTCAAGCTGGTTGCTAGAAGGTTTTGTACTGCGCGAAAGTGCTTTTAGAGAAGAAGCAAAAAATTACGATTGGAGTCAATATCAGGACTGTTACGTCGCGTTATATTGTAGTACAGAGGCTATAATCCCTGCCTGGGCATATATGCTTATTGCGACCTACCTTCAGCCTTATGCAAAAAAAACGGTAAATGGCAGTTTAGAGGATTTGGAAAGCATTCTGTATACTGAGGTTATTCAGCAAATGGATCTTTCAGCCCTAGCAGATAAACCGGTAATTATTAAAGGTTGTGCTAACAAACCTGTCCCTAAAAATGCTTATTTGCTATTGATAAACAAATTGCAACCCATCGTAAAAAGTATTATGTATGGTGAAGCATGCTCCTCTGTACCCTTATATAAAAAGCCAAAAAACTAACCCAAATACTACTATAACCTATGAAAAAAATTTTACTTAGTCTATTAATTTTTGGAGGTGTTCTAAATGCACAGGCCCAGGATAGTGATAGTGATGAGCAAAAAGAAGGCTGGACCACCGAAGGTAACATCCAACTACTTTTTAATCAATCTGCCTTTAATGCCGAATGGACCGGTGGCGGGACATCCAACATCGCTGGTAACCTAATCTTTAATTATGATTTTAATTATCTAAAAGATGATTTTACCTGGGACTCTAAAATTTTGGTAGACTACGGACTTACAAAACAAAAAGGAGATGAGTTTCCCAGAAAAACCAGTGACCGCTTAGAGTTTAATTCGGTTGCCGGTAAACAGGTAGAAGATTCTAATTGGTTTTACTCATTTTTTACAAATTTCAGAACTCAGGTAACCAAAGGCTACACCTTTAGTAAAGATGCAGAAACAGGGGAAACTATTCGTACCGAGCGTACCAGCTTTTTTTCTCCTGCTTATCTTCAATTTGGTCCCGGTATGCTTTGGAAGAAAAGTGAGAACTTTTATGTAAACATCGCTCCGGCTACAGCTAGATTTATATTCGTAGATTCCGATTTTACCAGTGTAGAAGGTTATCAGGATGGTGATTATTTTGGTGTAGATAAGGGAAGTTCTTCACGATTTGAACTTGGTGCTTCCGTTTCAGCTTATGCAAAATTCGATATTATCGAGAATGTAAAAATGGAAAACATCCTTAACCTGTATTCCAACTATCTGGAAGACCCCCAAAATGTGGATATCGATTACACGATGAATGTAAAGATGAAAATCAACGATCTACTTTCAACAAATTTTATTTTCCAGACCATTTATGACGATAATGCCGTAGGTGCATTTCAGGTAAGAGAAGTATTTGGTTTAGGATTTAATTACAGCTTCTAAACGGTATAAAATACTAAATTTTAAAGCCTGTAAGTTAATTACAGGCTTTTTTTGGTTAAATTATTTTGAAAAAATTATACGCTAAATCACAATACTAATCTATTGTGTACCTTTGTAGTTATGATTGAAAAAACAGATTTAAGTTACGAAAAAGCGGTTCTTATTGGGATCATTACTAAGGACCAAAATGAAGATAAATTAGAGGAATATCTGGACGAGCTAGAATTCCTTACCTATACTGCCGGCGGAGAGGTTGCAAAACGTTTTTCGCAAAAAATGGATTTCCCTAACCCAAAAACCTTTATTGGGTCTGGGAAGATGGAAGAAGTACGAATTTACGTTTCTGAAAACGAAATTGGTACCGCCATTTTTGATGACGAACTATCCCCTGCGCAGCAAAAAAATATAGAGAAAATACTAAAGTGTAAAGTACTGGATCGAACCAATCTTATTCTTGATATTTTTGCACAACGCGCACAAACCAGTTATGCAAGAACCCAGGTAGAACTTGCTCAATATGAGTATTTATTACCTCGACTTGCGGGAATGTGGACGCACCTTGAAAGACAGCGTGGGGGTATTGGTATGCGTGGTCCCGGGGAAACAGAAATCGAAACCGACCGTCGTATCGTTAGGGATAAAATTTCTTTGTTGAAAAAGAAACTCGCTACCATCGACAAACAAATGGAAGTACAGCGTGGAAATCGCGGTCAGCTTGTTAGGGTGGCTTTGGTAGGCTATACCAACGTGGGGAAATCTACTTTAATGAATACTATTAGTAAAAGTGAAGTATTTGCCGAAAATAAACTTTTCGCAACACTGGATACAACGGTTAGAAAAGTGGTTATCCGCAATTTACCGTTCCTTTTAACCGATACGGTAGGATTTATCAGAAAATTACCTACGCAGCTGGTAGAGTCTTTTAAATCGACTTTAGATGAAGTTAGAGAAGCCGATTTATTGTTGCATGTAGTAGATATCTCACATCCTAATTTTGAAGAGCATATCGACTCGGTAAACCAAATTTTGGACGAAATAAAAAGTTCAGATAAACCAAGCGTTATGGTTTTTAATAAGATCGATCAATATGTACCCGAAGAAATTGCTGAAGACGATCTTATGACCGAAAGAACAACCGCGCATTACACGCTAACCGAATGGAAGCAAACCTGGATGAACCGTCTTGGTGATAATGTATTATTTATTTCAGCTTTAGAAAAAGAAAATATGGAGCATTTTAGAAAGAAGGTTTACGAAGCGGTGCGTAAAATCCATATTACTCGCTTTCCATATAACAATTTTCTATATCCGGAATACGATAAATACGGAGAAGAAAAGTAAATATAAAATTTTTCAATCAAGATATAGCAGCGGGTAAATCATTTTTACCCCGCTTTTCTATTTATCTAAATTTAAATTTTATTGTAGTCATTTTGAAGCAAAAATGTAAACCCCTGTAAAAATTTTTATAAAGATTTCACTCCGCCTCCGGGATTTTCTTTAATCGAAATCAGTTTACAAACACTCATTCTGGTATCTTTTGCATGGCCTGCCAGTTCTTTAGCTTTGGTCAATTTTAAAGGAATACCTTCAAAATCTTCTCTCAATTTAGAATAGCTCGTGTGAATATCGCCAATTAATTCTTTCTTATTTTTTCGGGCTGCCATAAGGAATCAACTATAATAAATTCCAGTTTGATTATAAACTAAAATTAGTATCTTCCATTTAAAAATTAAGAAGATGAGGATAATTTTTTCATTTATAGCTTTGTGGATTTTTCAACTTACAAATGCACAAAGTGTAGAGGGATCCTGGGAGCTTATTTTAGAAAATGAAATTCCGACTGAACTCACTACAGTTCGTATTTATCAGGACGGATTTTTTGCTGAAGGCACCAAGCAAGGCGATTACGAATTTAAAAATGCAAAAGGTGGAATTTATGAAACCGAAGGATCTTCTTATACCGAAAAATTCGAGTTCAATTCTGCAGATAAAGAAAAAGTGGGAAGTATCAATAATCTTGCGATTGAAGTATCTAAAGACACACTACGGTTAAAAGGACAGGATTTTTCACAAACCTGGCTTAAAATTGGTGATTATCAGGACGATCTTTCAGGGGTTTGGATTATTACCGGCCGGCAGAAAAATGGTGAAATGCAAAGAAGGGAAACTGGCGATCGCAAAACTATAAAGCTACTTAGCGGAACACGTTTTCAATGGATTGCTTACAACTCGGCCACCGGAGAATTTTTTGCCACAGGCGGCGGCTCGTATCTTCCAAAATATGGCAGATATATCGAGAATATCGAGTTTTTCTCTAAAGACGATTTTCGTGTAGGTGCCAGCTTAACTTTCGACTATCAGATTCTAAACAACGAATGGCATCATCGCGGTAAAAGCTCGGCCGGTGATGCTATTTACGAAATCTGGTCACCCTATAAAACCGAAGAAATTATTAGGGATTAATCAACGGGTTAAAATAGCCTCTGTAGGCAAATAAAAAATTCCCGGTGGATTTTTAGTAAGATTAAAATACAATACATCTTCCTGAGTATGATATTGCATTCTTATTTTACCCTGAGATTGCTCATAGCTACTTTCTATGGTGCCGGCAAAATTCCCTTCAGAGATTTTAAGTAATACAATAGAGAAGGTGTCATCACTAGCGCAATCTATACGTTCGCCATTATCAAAGATGGCGCAATGCTTACCACGGTATTCTTTGTCGCTAATCTTTTCCAGTTCGATATCAAATTGCTGGGAACCGTCTGGCGAAGTCCATTTCCAGGAACCTTCGAGATCCTGGGCACTCATAAAACAGATACCAAAAACAGCAAATATCAGGAATAGTTTAAGTTTCATTCTATAGTAGATTTGGTTAGCAGGCTTTACGAAAATAATTATTCCCCAGTTACTTTTATGTTATCAATATCATAAGTTGTGGTACGTGAAGGATCCCTTCCCTGATAACAAAAGCCTATATAAACTTCAGCAGTAAAACAGGAAAGATCGATCTTAGAATTCTTAAAGCTTTCTCCACTTTGGCTTGAAGGCCCCATAGGAATATTGGCTTCCAGTAAATGCCAGTTTGCATTCTTTGGATCGCCATCAAAATCTTCACTTAGATAAACCTGCAAAATAGTTCCGTTGTCATAAGATGCTTTAATATCAAAAGACAAAACTTCATTTTGCGATTGCGAAAGATCTATGGACGGAGTAATAAGCCAGGCTTCCAATGGATTCTCCCCGGTATTATAGGCCGAAATTCTGATCGTTCTATTCCCGTTAGCAGTGGCATCCACAAATCGCTCTTCTCCTCCGTTTACGTTTAGGTTAGTCCACCCTAAAGGATCTAATTTATTCTCGTTGGTGATTTCAGCAAAGTTTTCTTCAAATAAAATCGTTTCCCCTTCGGTAGTGTTAGTTCCGCAGCTAAAAAATTCGGGGTCACAGCGCTCACCTTTAAACAAGAGATCTTCCGAAGAATTCACCTGAATAATATAAAAATCGTCGTAAAAATCACGTCCTAAAACACCCAATATGCTTCCTGAATTTTCCGGTAAATTAAGCCATCTAAAATCGGCATAAGTGCTTGTGCTTAGCAAAGCCGTATCATCACTACCACATTCTTCTATTTGCCGCAACCCATCGTATTGATCAAAAACTTCAGCCGCAAAAGTGCTATTGGAGGGACTAAATAAATTTCGGTTAAACTGAATATGATTCAACTGCACATAAGTACTTAGTAAATCTGAGGAAAAATCACCAATATTAATCTGCAGCGGAATGATTTCTTCCACAATTTCTGAACGGATTAGATGCTCATCGATTTCTGAAGATACTATAGGGTCAAGATCGCCCCTATTTTGTTTCCCCAACTGAATTAATCCGTTATTTTTCGAAATACTGAGTCCGTTTAATTTTACAAAAACTTTTCTTCCGAAATTATAACGTTGATAGAGTGCATTTTCATCAATCAAAATTTGTATTCCGGCTTCGGGATTTTCAGGATGATCCTGAAGAATGAGTTCATTATAAAAATTACCGGCACGATCAGACGAAATTACATAAGCTTCAAAATACTGATCTCCTGAAAATGTATAGATCTCCCCTGTTTCTTCATTATAACTATTTTTTACAGCACGCAGACTGATTTTGGTGCCTTCTGTGCTTACATTCTCGGGAAGTTGGCTTTGTGGCACTTCATAATCATCGGTCTTCACACAACTGATCAAAATGAGTATAAAAAGGCTTAGAAATTTCTTCATTTTAAAACCGAACATAAAGATTAGCAAAATAAGTGGTACCATAGCCGTACCAGTAACGATTCCCAAAAACCGGTGTTTCGCGTTGCCGATCTTCCTGCAAACTGGTAAAATTTGCATTTCTGGATTGTTCGTAACCTCCCGTTTTATAAAGCTGATCCAGGATATTATTCAGGCTTATAAAAACGCCCACATAATAATCGCCCAATTTCCAGGATTTTCCTCCAATCGCATTCAGCAGAAAATAATTCCCTAAATTTTCCTGTTTAAGATATTTTCTGGCTAATTGCGCATCATAATTTTCTAACGGCAAACCATCGGTATCGGTAGCAAAATTTGCCGTTCGAAGCAACGGACTCACATTGATAAACGCATTTGCAAAATAGTTGGCCGTAAAACCAAACCACCAGTAATTGGGATCACGATATTCAAAACCTAACTGCAAAGCCTGTTGTGGCCCATTTGCGAGCCGATAATTTTTCAATCGAGTTTCTCCATAATTCACATTTCCAGCAAAACTATTGCTGGTTAAATACAAATTAGGGTTATTGGAATAGATAAACTGCCCTAGTGCTACAGCCGATTTTAATTTTATGGTTGAAGTCACCTGAGCTTCAGCACCAAATTCGATTCCTAAATGTTGTTTTTCGGCATCGTATAGAATCTCCTGGACAAAAGCAGTTGTTGTATTTCTCCCCAAACCTGAAAGACCATCAACATAATAAAAAGAAACATCGGTCACATTTCGAAATTGTGTAAAATAGCCGCTGACTTTAAAATTGAAATTTGGCGAACGATAACGGTATGTGGCATCTACACTATACATTTGTTCGCTATCCAGATCCTGAACCACCGTATTATTTTGCCGCGGATTCGCAAAACTATTTTGTAGTGTTGGTGGATTACTGGCAAAAAACAGATTAGAAGAAACGGAATGCCGACCTGTAAAATGATACGTTATCCCAGATTTTAATCCGAAATCGATAAAATTCAGTTCCTTACTTCTCCCAAGTGAATTATCCGGGAATAATCCGTTTTGGTAATTACCAAAACGCTCATAACTTGTTGAACTCACATTTGCAGAAAAGTAAGTTTCAATATTCTTCGTAGCGAATTGAAGTTGTGAAAATGCTTGAAGACTCGTGGCGTTTAGATCATAATTATATTTATAAATATCACCCTGGGACACTAAACGATTGGGGTTTTGTACATCGCTTTGAGCAACCTGCTCTAACGAATAATCATTTATGGGTTCAGCAAAGAAATCGATATCCAGAAAATGATTTGCACCAAAAAGATCGTCGATTTTCGCATAATTATGACTTTGCAAATGCCGAAAATTAATTCCGCCATTCAGTTTAAACATTGCATTTATGGTATGATCAACAATAGCATTCAGATACATGGAATGATCATCATAGCGATCTGCAGTTAAAGCATACACCGCATTATTCCCGTTATTGGTTTCAGCCATGTTCGCGTCATAAATCGCCTGCCAGTTTAATTGTCCATTTTCCCTAAATGCCGCCGCGCTTTTGTATGCTGCTTCATAGTTCTCTCTACCTTCAGATCTTAAAAAATAACTCGGTAAATTTTGATAATAGGCGGGATCTGGATTTTGCCCTCCGCCCTCATAAGAAACCTCATCGTTAAATCGCACTAAATTAGTACCTCCATAATCGATCCTGGTATTCCCGATATGTCCAAACTGATAAGCAACATTGGTATTTATCTTCGTATTTTCTGAAAGATCCCAAAAGTGATTCAGCATCAAAATAGGCTCCTCTACCCGGCGTTGCCGGGAATTTCTGATTTCGTCTCCCTGAAATCCCCAATAGCTATTATATTTTCTTCCTTTTAAATTAAAAACTTCATTGGTGATCGCCGCTGATTTTCCCCGAATATTAGGCGTATAAATTGCCGCAACATTCAGGCTGTGATTTTTGTTTATCTTTTTTTCTACGGAAAGAAAAGCTGACTTCGCCTTATACGAAGTTCCTTCAATATAACCTTCTTCAGCAAATCGCCCCGAAAGGGATAGCGTATAAAACCAATTATTTTTTAATTCTCCAGAACTATAGGTGGCCATAATCCTGGAACGATAGCTCCTATTGGCTGCGGATAAGGTAAGACGACCTCCTTTTGAGTACTTTGATGCCCGCATTACAAAATTGGTAGTACCGGCAAGGCTTCCAAAGCTATTATCCACTGCGGTAAGTCCGAAATTAAAATCCTGATTACGCTGCACATCGTTTAATCCGCCCCAATTACTCCATTGCGGCCTGCCATTTTGGATTTTATTAAGCGGAATACTATTAATCATAACTTTTCCGTACTGGCTATCGTAACCCCGTGGTTTAAAATAGGTCTGACTAAAATCGTAAGCTGCTGCATTTAAAAAAGCGTCCTTGCCAGCGGTTAAAATCGATGAAAATCCAGCATCTATCTGATCATCGTCCAGCTGATTTTCGCTTAAATTTATAGTTCCCAATTGTGACTGCTCTTCGATGACATCTGGAATTAGCCTAATAACCCCTAAATTTAAACTTGCCTGATCCAGAAGTACAGGTAAGCGCAACGACTCAAAACCAGGTTTAGAAATGTTCAATATATAATTTCCCATTTCTAAATCGTCGAATTTTAAAGTAAATCCCCCGTTGCCATCTGTGGTTTCTTTTAGAAAATGATTTTCTATACTCACCGAAACGCCAGCAATCACCTCCTGAGAATTGGCGTTAAGTATTTTTCCAGAAATTAACCTTTCCTGGGCCTGTAAAAAGCCGAAAGACATTGAAATCATCCAAAAAAAGACCAATCCTTTCACTGAAAATCAATACATTAGATATTCAAGTTAACAAATAGTATTCGAAACCGTATAACTTTATCAATAAAAATTAAGATTTTTAACGCAATCCCTCAAAATAGTAAGATTTTGACTACTAAATTATTACCAGTCCTTTTTCTTTTATACTGCGGAATTGGGTTTTCCCAAGATCAGGATACCTACGATGTTTTGACCATTGCTTTTTATAATACAGAGAATCTTTTTGATACCCAGAATGATGATTTTACTTTTGATGATGACCGTACACCTGAAGGTAAAGATGCCTGGACTAAAGAAAAGTATGAACTGAAATTAAACCATATTGGGCAAGTAGTATCTGAAATTGGGACAGAATTATCTGGCCATAGCCCTGAAATTATTGGATTATGTGAAGTAGAAAATATCAGGGTACTTGAAGACTTATTAAACACTGAAAAATTACAAAATAAGAACTACAAAATCATTCATTTTGATTCACCAGATCGCCGCGGAATAGATAACGCGCTCCTTTATAACACCAAAGTATTTACTCCTACACAATCTAGAAATATTGAAGTTTTAATTCGAAATGAAGAAGGTAAGAGAATCTACACTAGAGATATTTTGGTTGCTACGGGACGGATTCAAAATGAAAACTTCGCATTTTTAGTCAACCACTGGCCCTCCAGAAGTGGTGGTGAAAAGGCAAGCCGAAATTATCGAAAATCAGCTGCACTGGTCAACCGAAAAATATGCGATTCACTTTGGGCTATCGATCCTTCTTTAAAAATTATCAATATGGGGGATTTTAATGACGATCCTAAAAACAAGAATGTAAAAAATGTGCTGAAGACTTCAGAAAGTCCAAATCAATTTCAGTTTTATAATCCGATGCTAAAGTTATATAAAAAAGGTGTTGGCAGTTTAGCGTATCGCGACAATTGGAATTTATTTGATCAGATCTTAATCTCTGGAGCAATGATGACTAAAAATTATGAGCATTTTCAGTATTACAAAGCAGGAGTTTTCAAAAAAGATTATTTGGTGACCTCTACGGGGCAGTATAAAGGATACCCCTTCAGAAGTTATGGATATAATGGCTACCTGGGTGGCTATAGCGACCATTTCCCAGTATATCTTTATCTTATAAAAAAGAAAAATCCCCGTTAAAAACAGGGATTTTCGATATTTTGAAGGTTAATTTTTTATAACCATGCGTTCCAAGGAATTCTTGAAAGAAGCACTACCAAAGCAATAGTATAAAATATCGCCAGTGTTTTAAATTTTGGCGTAGAAGTTAATTTCTTTTTGTGTTTTGAATATCCTATGGTAATTAAAGCAATAGCGATAATCATCATCAGGGGGTGCTCTACATTATACAATCTTAGGGTACTGTCCCCCATAACTCCGCCCATTCCAACTTCGCCCCACATTTTAAAATAAGGTGCTACAAAGTAAAGAACAATACCAATAAGTAATTGAATATGAGAAACGATAAGCGTAAAAAGGGATATCCTAAAATTACCGGCACTATATTCTTTACCGGAAACCCAACCAATTATTGCACTTATCGAAGCGATGGTAAGCATTATAACTACTAAATAAGCCCAGTAGGAATGTATAAATTGAACAGTTTGGTACATAATTTTCTTTTTTACAAAAATAGGTTATTCCCATCGATTTTCAGCATCACTTCCGCCCCAAATAAGGGTCACTAAATATGGATTATCGATAAACGGATTTCTATTACCTTGTGCAGCTTCGATTACGTTATTTCTTTGCATTTCGAATTCTGAAACAGGATCTTCTCTATTCCATTTGAGGAAAAGATCTAAGTTTCCTACAGTTTCAATATTTTCACCATAACGAATATTTAGATAAAAAACCATTCGAGCCACATCACCCTTCCAATCGTCACCGGGATACCATTGTTCGTTATTCCCTACAAGACCGTATTCCCCATTGCCATCGGCAAATGGATAGTTAGATCTTTCACTATTAACATCAATATCGATAGATCTTAAATGGTGCAAATCTGTTACCGCATCTGCTGCAGATAATCTTGATTGAGGATAAATATGCTCTGTATTGAAGGTTTCATCATCACCCGGTGGCTCCTGAGTTTGATATTCATCATCTGAGCGGCTTTCTCCAGAGTACATCAAAATTACATTTCCAGGGGTATCAGGATCGGCATCCGCACTATATAAATAATCATGGCGATCTGTGTATGCTAAAATCGTTTCGTGTGCAGCAACAGTAAAATTAGAAAGAGCAAGCTTTAAAAAATCTGAATTTTCTGTAAAGGTTACATCATCATAATAATCCTGTAGATCTGCCGGAATATTAAATGCTATAGGGGCTACTACTTGAACAGTTACCGTAGCGGTACTACAGGAAGCTTCTGGCTGATCATCATCACAAATAGAATATTCGAAAGTATCTTCACCGGTAAAACCAGCTGAGGGCACATAAGTTACGCTACCATCATTATTTAAGGTTACTGTTCCCTCACTTGAAGAACCATCTATACTAGTAAGCGTAGCTCCATCGATTAAATTATCGTTAGCTAACAGCTCTGCAAAAATCGTCTCAGCATCATTAGTATTTACAATTACCGTATCATCTTCGGCATACGGATTACCTTCATCTATTACTTCAATAGTAACCGTAGCAGTATCACAAGAAGTATTCTCATCATCATTACAGATGGTATAGGTAAAGGTATCTGATCCTGCAAAGCCTTCATTAGGTTCATATATAATATTGTTTTCACCGTCGATAGAAACTGTTGCATTTCCACTAGAGGATTCAACCTCTGTTATCATTGCATCTCCAACCAGGTCATCATTATCACCATAATTACGAATTGTTAGCGTTCCATCCTCAGCCACTTCATAAGTATCGTCATTAGCCGTTGGTGGTCCAGGCTTATCTACCTGAATAGTTACTGTGGCTTCTGAACATCTATCTGAATCCCCAGGAACGCAAAGCGAATACATAAAAGTGTCTTCTCCATGAAAATCTGCAGGTGGTACATAAGTATAGGTTCCATCTCGATTATCTGAAATTGTCCCCCCTTCACTACTTTCAATATCAATAGAAAAAAGACGTGCCTTGTCTACAATTTCATCATTCTGAAGGATATCATTTCCGCTAAAAGTAACTTCAACATTTTCTATTGTGCTAAAATTATCATCTACCGCTACTGGATTTTCTTCCTGAGGATTACCAGGTTCATTTGGCGTTCCCTCATCACTACTGCTACATCCAAGGAAGAAACTTCCTAAAAGGAATGCAAAAAAGAAATTCTTTTTCATTAATTCTTGATTTATATTCTAATTTGATTCTAGTATTACAAATATCTTAAATAAAAGAGCTTTAAAAAATAAAACCTTCTGTATTAATACAGAAGGTTTTAAAAAATTCTAAGAATTCAGATTATTCATTAATAACCCATTCTCCAGCTTCATTTTTAATCAAGCTAATACTATTTGTAGTATTTGAACCATCATAAACGGCATAAGTTACAACGTACTTCTGACCAACCTCAGCATTAGGAGCCATGTTATTAAGTACAATACGTGTAGCTTCTAAAATCATATCTGGACTCCAATACGCCCCATTGTCAGATCTAGTGTCGAAGTTGTTATAACGCAACATGCTGCTCACAGGATCAGGATATTTATCCTGTAAAGCACTAGCTATAGTTGCAAAATCGTTTCCGGTAAGCGTATAACGTATGGTATTATCTGGAACCCATACTCCTTCATCATTTAATCCAAATTGTAAAGAAGCTGTCCTTGTGGAAGGTACCACGTTAAATTCTCCATCTTCGAAAATATAATTTACATACTCTGTTGAAGTTTCACCTGAACTATATAAATCATAAGCAACGGCAGTTACATCTCCTTCTTCTGCATACGGATATTGCATTCCCAGATAAATACCTATTCTATATAAGGCTTGATCTTCGTTAGAGAAGTTAGGGTAACTTTGTCCCATTGCTTCATAATCTTCCATATCTAAAGTAAATGGTCTACCCCATGAACCGTTAGTGTAAGCATATACATTTCTAGTAGTAATTGTAGCAGTAGAGGCATTTGAATCTATAACGTAAGCACCATCTGTTTTTACAACATTTATAACTTCTGTACCAGCTGAACCAGTATAAACAGCGTAAGTTACAGCAAACTTAGAGCCATCTGTAGCATTAGGAAACTGTTGATTTAAAAGAAAATCAACCGCTTCAAGGATCATTGCATCTGTCCATTGAGTATCCCTGCCATCTCTCCTATCGAAATTACTGTAATCAGCGGCATTAGAAGCGGGATCTGGAAACTTTTCAGCAAATTCGCTTCCTATCTCATCAAAATCAGAAGCACTAATTTGGTATGAAGTTCCTCCAAAAGCTACATACTCATTTCCATTAAATTGCACGGTCATACTTTCTGTTCCAGCACTTCCATCATAAATCGCATATGAAACGTTATAAATTTGATTAGTAACATCTTCAAAATTGTCTTCTAGTACCACATTTATTGCTTCAAGAATCATATCATTATCCCAGTAGGCATCGCGCCCTTCACGCCTATCGAAATTACTGTACTGAGCAGCACTTGGTGCCGCATCTGGATAATCACTTCCTAACTTCTCTCCTATTAAATCAAAATCTTCAGCATTAATTTCATAAGGAATTTCCTCGGCCACAGTTCTATATTGTAAATCTACATAATCGCCACTTTCAGCTTGAGGAAAAATCTCACCTAAAGCTTCATAAACCTGCGAAGAGCTAGTAAAATAACCTTCTTCTAAACCTATTGCACTATAATCCTGAGAGGTAACTTCATAAAGCTTCACCCGAATAGGATCATAAATATCGTAAATGACATTTATAGATGAATTTTTACCATAGTAAGGATATCGCTCAGAAAGTAAGTCTGGAATGAGTAATCTGGCATCATCCTCACTGTTAAAATTTGGAAAACTAAGACCTAAAAAACCATAATCATCTTCAGTTAATACAATTGATTTATCTGCCAAAGCACCTTCAGAATCAATTTGGTCGTTGACCTGCTCATGTATATCATCCATTGGATCACAACCAATTAAAGTTGCTCCAATAAAAAGTAGTAGTAATATATATATTTTTTTCATTGTCAAATTTTTAGAAGTTAATTTTAGCACCTACACTATAGGTACGTCCAAAACCATACCATACATTAGAATCAACAAGCCCTCTATAATCAGGGTCTTTTACATTTCCTTCTCTTGCATCAGAAATATATTCAGTATCTAATACGTTAAATACATTCGCATTGATAGTAGCATCAAAAGATCCAAACTCGAATTTATGTGTTAAACCTAAATCTAACAATCCTACATCAGGCAATTCAAATGGTCCTTGCAAATCAACAGAATCTCTAACAGTAGGGTCGAAATCTGCAAAATAACGATCATAATAAGTGAAATCACCTCTTAAAAATGTACTAGGAAACACCTCATAATTAAGACCTAATGCTGCTGTAGTTTGAGCCGAATTACCAACTTCTACCCCATCTATAGCAACATTAATTGTTCCTAAGACCGTAGTTCCATCTTCAGCTAAAATATCAACATTGTCAATATTATTGTCCCATTTCCAGTCACCTAAAGACATCATACCTGTTATGTTAAGCCTATCTGTGGCCTTATATTCAAACTCTAGCTCAATACCCTGATGCAACGCATCAACTCCTAAAATATTAGCAAAAATTTGTTGATTGCCCTGAACAAAAGATCTCGCTAAAGTTTTATCTTTCCAAGCTGTTCTATAAAGGTTAAAGTCAACTCGAAGATTCTGATTTCTAAACCCATAACCTAATTCAGCACTGAAAATCTTTTGGTTTTCTGCATCGTCATTTGCAATATTCCTATTATTTAAGAAAACCGTATTAAAAAATGGTGCTCTTTCAAAATAACCTACATTCCCAAAAACTTTGTGGTTGTCGTCTAAATTAAAATTCGCACCTCCTTTAGCTCCGTAAGAGAAAAAATTTATCCAATCTGTTTCCTTATCAGGACCATCATCTGCATATCTAAAATAATCTATTCTTTTATAAGAAGTATTAGAAGCATTTAATGACACAAAAGCAGAAACAAGATCGTTAGAATACTCTGCTTGTGCAAATCCACCTTCCCAAAGTACTAGACCATCATTATAATAATTAATTTTATCTCCTTCTTTTGTAGACCTATTAGGATCATTTACATTAGAGTCATCAGCCCAGTATTGGCCTCCTAAAAGATCCTTTACTTCCTGGAAGTGTCTTCCTTTATAATATCTTAAATCTATACCTCCTACTAAATCCCATCCTTCTCCAACTTCAGTGGAAACTGTAGAAAGCAAGCCTGTCCAAAAATGATCGTTTCTTGAATCATATAAAATAGTTTCTGACCCGTCTGCTCCATTAGCAGCATTTTCACTTACTACACGATCTAAATTTAAGGGCAGATATGGAGCTGGTCTATAATCTGAATCTACACTACGAAGATCAGCATTACCAGTATAACCACCGCCACCACCAGTTCCAAAGGAAACATAAGCAGCTGTAGATAATTCTGTTTTATCACTTATCGTCCAATAGTGATTTAAAGAAATTTGTGGCTTGTGATAAAAATTATCCTGTACATTAACTACCTGACCATTTCTATAGCCCCAGTCACTATTAAATTTTATACCTCTACTACTTCTTTGATAATCCTCTATAGGATGTAAAGTTTCTCTTTGCCCGTGACGCTGAGGCGCTCCAAAAGCAGTCAATGAAAGTTCATGATTTTCATTAATCTCTTTTGCAATATTCACAAAGTAATTATACCCTTCGAATTCAAGACCATCTGCAAATCTTCTACCACTAATTTTTGAAGCGGAAATAGTAGCTGCCCATCCATTTTCAGTTTTACCTGTAGACACAGTAGCACCAAATTTTTGTAAACCATCATTACCAGTAGAAGCTATAACACTCCCTCCCTTTTTCGCATCTGTAGACTTGGTTACAATATTGATAGTTCCTCCAATAGAAGGCACTGCAACTTTAGCTGCTCCCAAACCTCTCTGAGTTTGCATTGTTCTGGTAACATCAGAAAGTCCTGCCCAGTTACTCCAGTAAACACGACCATTTTCCATGTCATTTACCGGTACACCGTTAATCATTACTGCAATGTTTTCTGAATTAAACCCACGCATTCTTATGTCGGCATCTCCAAAGCCACCACCTTGTTTAGTCACATATACACCTGGTGTAGTTTTCAGAATTTCAGGAAATTCCTGGTTTCCTAATTTAGTTTCGATTGTTTCAGCTTTTACTGTAGAAACTGCAACAGGTGTTTTTCTGTCAATTGCTAAAGAGAAGCTGGTAATCACAATTTCATCTAAAGCATTGTCATCTGCCTCTAAAACAATTTCGCCTAAATCCTGGGATCCTCCTGAAAGGCTAAACTGCACTTGTTTAGTTTTAAACCCAACAAAACTCACTTCTAAAGTTCCTGTAGAGCTTTTTACCTCTAATGAAAAATTTCCATCAAAGTCGGTTGTAGTACCAGTCTTAGAACCTACTACCATTACGTTTGCCCCCGGTAGCGGGCCATCCATTTCAGAATCTATTACCGTACCGGTAATAGTCCCCTGAGCAAAAATTGTAGCCGTTGCAAAAAACAACGCTAAAGCTAATAATTTCCTCATGTGTAAAATTTGTTTGATTTGATTTTAGTTCGACGCAAATGAAGTTATTATTCCAAAATCCAACTTTAACGTAATGTTAAGGATTCAATATTTAACACCAATTTGCTCGCCAAAACTAAAACTTTTTTCAAACCTCTGAAATTGAGAGACTAAAAGTTTTTAACTCATATTTAGTTTTATCTTATTTTTATTTTAATATAAATTTTAACTAAACTTTAATGAGAATTTAGTGATTAAACAATGATGTTTTTAAGGTATTCATAAGACTTCTGTGATTTATAATAATGACCTACTCAGCAATCCAATATTAAAACAAAAAAGCACCTCAAAACGAGGTGCTTTTTAAATTATCTTAAAAAATGTTAAATTACTATCCTAAGAAAACCTTTAGTAAACTACTTGTTGAAGAATCATGGTTTTCTATCGCTTTACTATCCATATCATTTAAAATAGTACTTGCTAATTGCTTTCCTAATTCAACTCCCCATTGGTCGTAACTAAAGATATTCCAGATAACACCCTGCACAAAAATCTTATGTTCGTACATCGCTACTAACTTCCCTAAACTTTCAGGTGTTAGTTTATCGATAAGAAAAGATGTCGTTGGCTTATCTCCATCAAATAATTTAAAAGGTAGCAATTCTTTTATTTCATCTTCACTCATTCCTTTAGAAGATAATTCTTCTCGAACCTCATCTTCGGTTTTTCCCTGAAGCAAAGCTTCTGTTTGTGCAAAGAAATTGGCCATTAGTTTATAATGATGATCTTTATCGTCAAATAAAGACACTTTATATCCTATAAAATCTGCCGGAATCAATTTGGTGCCCTGATGTATTAACTGGAAAAATGCATGTTGCGAATTTGTTCCTGGTTCTCCCCAAATAATCGCCCCGGTTTGATAATCTACTTTATCTCCATTACGGTCGGTACTTTTACCGTTACTCTCCATAACTGCCTGCTGCAAATAAGCCGGCAATCTATGCAGGTATTGAGAATAAGGAATTACTGCTTCGCTTTCTGCCTTATAAAAATTATTATACCATACGCTTAACAACCCGGCTAATACAGGAATATTATTTTCGAATGCTGTTTCTTTAAAATGCTCATCCATTTTTTGCGCTCCACTTAATAAAGCGTCAAAATTTGGATAACCAATCGCTAAACTTATAGAAAGTCCTACCGCACTCCAAAGTGAGAAGCGACCACCAACCCAATCCCACATTGGGAAAATATTATTCTCGTCGATTCCAAATTCTTTTACTTTGGCCACGTTACTGGAAACCGCAATAAAATGTTTAGAAACCTCATCTTCTGGAGCTGTTTTCATAAACCAGTTTCTAATCGTAGTTGCATTGGTTAAGGTTTCCTGAGTGGTAAATGATTTAGAAACAATAACAAACAACGTAGTTTCTGGATTAAGATCCTTTATAGTTTCATGTACGTGATCACCATCAACATTCGAAACAAAATGAACATTTAGATGGTTTTTGTAAAACTCCAAAGCTTCAGTTACCATTACCGGCCCAAGATCTGAACCTCCAATACCAATATTTACAATATCAGTAAAATTTCTTCCGGTATATCCTTTTGTAATACCCTGAATAACTTCAGAAGAAAAAGCTTTTATTTTTGCCTTAACCTCTTCAACCTCATTCATTACATTTTCACCGTCTACTTTAATATCGGCATTTTTAGAAGCGCGTAAAGCAGTATGTAAAACAGGTCGGCCTTCAGTCTTATTAATAGCCTCGCCTCCAAAATAAGCATCCATAGCTTCTTTTAACCCACATTCATTAGCAAGATCGATAAGAAGTGATTTTGTTTCTTCGGTAATTTTATTTTTACTGAAGTCTACATAAAAATCTTCCCACTTGGTGGTGAATTTTGCAGCGCGCTCACTATCGTTTTCAAATAACGATTTTAAAGACTGGTCTTTCGTCTCATTATAATGAGCTTCTAATTTTTTCCAGGCTTCGGTTTTGGTTGGATTTATATTCTTCATTTTTCAATTTTTTATTGCGTTGCGAAAATTTAGTAGAGAAACCCACCTAATTTTACACAAAAATCTTGTTTTTAGATATTCTTGTAAGGTATTTTATCCAGCGCTGTCTTTAACGGCTCGATAAACGCAAAATATTCGTCTTTTTTACCATCTTCAATTTGCTTGGCTGTAGGTAAATTTTGGCGATAAGGATCTACCTGTTTACCATTTACCCAAAATCTATAACACACATGTGGCCCCGTAGCCAGCCCGGTACTGCCAACAAAACCTATCACATCTCCCTGCTTTACCGCCTGCCCGTTCCTTACATTTCTTTTACTCATGTGAAGATATTGCGTGGTATATTTTTGATTATGTCTTACTTTTACATAATTACCGTTACCAGAGGTATAGCTGGAAGCGATTACCACTCCGTCTGCCGTAGTTTTTATGGGTGTTCCCGTTGGTGCGGCATAATCTGTTCCCAAATGTGCTTTCCATCTTTTTTGCACCGGGTGAAATCTTCTTCTTTGATATCTAGACGAAATCCTACTATAATTAAGCGGGGCTTTTAAGAAAAAACTTTGCAAGGCTTTTGCTTCTTCATCATAAAAACTAGCCTGCCCTGTCACTGAATCTGTTTCATAGTTGAAAGCATAAAAAGGGCGATCTGAATGTTTAAAAACTGCTGCTTCCACACTTTCTATTCCCGCAAAAATCGTATCATCGATATACTTTTCATGATAGATCATTTTAAACTGATCTCCTTTTTGAAGTTTAAAAAAGTCGATACTCCACTGGTAAATATCCGATAATTGATAAACAAGCAGATTGCTTAAGCCCTGTGCCTGCATGGCTTCAGAAAGAGAGGATGTAATCACTCCAGAAACTTCCCTTCTTTTTACAGAAACCGGCTTTTTTGAGGTATAGGCAGAAACACTATCGCCTATGTTTAAAACCGTGTAATCGATTTTATTATTCTGATAAATAAAATGAAGCGGTGTATGAGCCGAATCTTTGGCTTTTAAAATTATATATTTTTTCCCCGCCGTAATCCTTGCCGGGTTAAAGGTATCTTTTACTTTTTCTGAAATTTCGAAAACTTTACCACGATCTACACCGTGATTATCCAGAATATATCCAAAATTATCCCCTCGCTCTATGGTATCTATTACTACATCAAAATCGTCCAGAACAAACCCAAATTCCTTTACAATAGGTTTGGGTGCTGGCTTTTTAGTTTCTGCTACGGCTTTATCTTTTGTTTCTTCCTTGCATCCCGCAAAAACTAATAACAGCAGGAATAAAAAACTAAATTTCTTCAATTTCTAATTCTTATTTTCAATATTAAACATGTGGTTTACCCATTCTTTGCCCCATTCTTCGTGTTCTTCTTCATTCCACAATTCAGGAAAAAAAGATATTTTTTGAAATCCCGGTGGTAAAAATTCTTTCCAGTTTGTGCCACCAGTGGCTTTTACCGTTTTCTTTCCATGATCCAGATGTCTATATGCGGCACCTATATGCATCAACAACCAGTTAACGTTTACACTACTATCAAAAGTACGTAGTGCTTCGATTAATTTTGGATTGTTTTTTTCTGAAGCTGCCAGGGCCTGATAACGGCCATACAGGGTTTTACCCTTAACCTCGTTCGCAATCCTTAAAAAGCGGGGCGTATATCTTTTTTCGAACTGTTTAAGGGTTAAGGTTTTCTCACCGGTTTTAAGGTCTATACCACCTTTCTTCCAGTAAATATTTTCGAATAATTCTTCGATTGAGTTATTTAAACTGAAGTTCTTTCTGATCTTATGGTCTACAAGATTTTCAACCGGAGTAGAATAAAACTCGATCATTCTAAACTGCGCCGACTGGAAACCGCTTGCCGGTAATAAAGCCATTCGGAACTTTAAAAACTGCTCTCGCTCCATTCCTTTAATCATTATATCAAAAGAATTGATAAGCACCCTAAAATAACGGATGATCCTATTCAGCTTTTCAATAAAATAAGGTGCGGTTAAATTAGGATTTTCGATCACCTGCTTTTGCTCGTGGATAATCAGCTTAAAGTATAACTCGGTTATCTGATGATAGGTTAGGAAAATCTCTTCGTCTGGGAAATGAGTTTCCGGCTTTTGCAGACTTAACAACGTATCTAAACTTATATAATCCCAGTAGGTTAAATAGCGGTCGTATAAGAGACCATCAAGGTAAGACCCCATATCCTGACCCGAATTTCTGAATTTCTCTTCCAGCAATTCTATTCTTTCGGCTATTTCGGGTTTAATTTCCATGCTAATCTATAATAATCCTGAAGGGATATTTTAGACCTTTATAAGCATCAAGATCTGCATCTAGGGATCCTACCGCAAGATCTGCTTCAATTTTTAAAGGCACTTTATTTTTATCGTCGCTTACCCAAAAGGTAAGACTCTCCTGCTCTTTAAAAACTCTGCCTGCCATTACATAAGGCCTAAACTTTAGCGCATTTACTTTTCCAAACTTGGTTTTTATAACTTCCCTTCCCAAAAACTTTACCTTAAAATCCATATTTTCATCATCGATAAAAAGATTAAGGTATATCTCGTGGCCGGGTTGCAGCGCATCTTCGTTTATATTGCTGCGAAGATAGTAAAATGCAGACAACATATCATGGATATTTTCCTTTGTAGAATAGGTCTTTTTCTTATCATGCTTTTTATCATGAACATAAGCGGTATTGGACCTATGATCGAAATCGATCTCTAAATCTTTGGTATGCCCTCCTTCGTCAATTTGCCGTATGAATTTATAAGGTTTCCCGTTTTTACGATCTATGAAAGTTTCGTAATTATCATTAACTTTAAAAAACCAGTGAAGCATGCCAGTAGATTTACCTTCTCCTACTATATGATAAACCGGTGTGCCATTTAAATAATCATCGGTAACCTCGAGGGTAGCATAACTCGCATTAAAAGGTCCATAATGTATCCTGAATTTAAACCACTCCCCAGTATCATAGGCATTTTGAGCTTGATGAGAGGTAAGTGCGAAGAATACAAGCAGTATCGTAATCGTAAGTCTGTGGGTCATGGGTTTAAATTTGAAATATTTATATTTTAAACATCTATCCTTAAGCAGATTTACAATTACTATTCCAAATGTATCAAAACAAAAAACCCCATCAAATTAATGACGAGGTTTTTTGTCTTATTAACCAACTAAAACTTAAATTATGAAAAAACAAATTTGGTAACCACTCCAAAAATGCGAGCGCAAAATTCCGTATTTTATCCTGTTAAAAAAAGCCAAAAACAAACTTTAACTAAAACATTGATTTTTAGACAACGAAAAAATGTTTTAACTTACTTTAAATCAACAATTTTCGATTATTTTAGCGTTCCTCGCAAATCCTGCTCTCTTTCGATAGCTTCAAAAAGGGCTTTAAAGTTTCCTTTTCCAAAAGATTGCGCCCCTTTTCTCTGGATGATTTCAAAAAACATGGTTGGCCTATCTAAAACCGGCTTGGTAAAAATCTGTAATAAATAGCCTTCATCGTCTCTATCGACCAGTACTCCCAGCTCTTTTAGTGGCGCTAATTCCTCATCGATATCTCCTACCCGATCTAATAAATCATCATAATACGTTTCAGGAACATATAAAAATTCTACTCCACGATTACGCAATGCGGTCACGGTTTCAATAATATTATCGGTAGCTAAAGCGATATGCTGAACTCCGGCACCATTATAAAAATCAATATATTCTTCAATTTGTGATTTCTTTTTTCCTTCCGCAGGTTCATTAATAGGGAATTTAATTCGCCCATTTCCGTTACTCATTACTTTACTCATTAATGCGGTATAATCTGTCGAAATATCATTATCATCGAAGGAAACCATTTGCGCAAACCCCATCACTTTTGCATAAAACTCGCACCACTTATTCATCTCGTTCCACCCCACATTTCCGACCATATGGTCGATATACTTCAATCCAGTCTCTTCAGATTTAGCAAGCGGAGCATAGGTTCTATAACCAGGAATAAAAGGACCTTTATAATCACCTCTTTCTATAAAAAGATGAACCGTTTCTCCGTAAGTATGAATTCCAGAGATCACTACTTTACCATATTCATCTTCTAATTCGTAAGGCTCTACATAACTTTTAGCACCTCTTTTGGTGGTTTCTTCATAACTTTTTTTAGCATCATCTACCCAAAGTGCAACAAATTTCACACCGTCGCCATGTTTATCGATATGCGCATTTATTTCTCCTGAAGGTTGTAACGGAGAGGTAAGTACGATCCTAATTTTCCCCTGTTTTAAGACATAAGAAACACTATCCTCCCTACCGGTTTCCAAACCAGAATAAGCCACGGGCTGAAATCCCCAGGCATGCTGATAATAATAAGCAGCCTGCTTTGCATTTCCAACATATAACTCTACAAAATCTGTCCCTAAAATGGGAAGAAAATCTTCTGCTTCAGGGATAACCTTTTCTAACTGTAATGATGAATTATCTTTAGACATAACTTAAATATTCGTTTTTTTTAATCTTTTTATTTATCCTCGTCTTCCAACCAGGATCTGTAATAGGTTTCATCAGCAATGGCCATAGCATCTTCGGTAAGCTGTAAAGGCTTAAAGGTATCTACCATTACTGCCAGTTCCTCGGTTTCGGTTTTACCAATGCTTCGTTCTACTGCTCCTGGATGCGGCCCATGAGGAATTCCTGCTGGATGCAGCGAAATATGCCCGGATTCAATATCATTCCTGCTCATAAAATCACCGTCTACATAATACAATACCTCATCACTATCTATATTACTGTGACTATAGGGTGCTGGAATACTTTCTGGATGATAATCGTATTTACGGGGACAAAAACTACAAACTACAAAAGCATCGGTTTCAAAAGTTTGGTGTACCGGTGGGGGTTGGTGTATTCTACCTGTAATCGGTTCAAAATCGTGGATAGAAAAAGCATAGGGATAGTTATAACCGTCGTAGCCCACAACATCAAATGGATGCGTGGCATAGACCGTATCAAAAATTTCTCCTTGTTTTTTTATTTTGATTAAAAAATCACCTTTTTCATTATTCGTTTCCAATTCATAAGGTTGTCTTAGATCACGTTCACAAAAAGGCGAATGCTCTAATAATTGCCCAAACCAGTTTCGATATCGTTTCGGTGTATATATTGGTCGTCTGGATTCTACAATAAAGAGTCGGTTATCTTCTGTATCAAAATCGATTTTGTAAATGGTCCCTCGAGGAATCAGGAGATAATCACCGTATTTAAAATCGAGATTTCCTAAATGCGTCCTTAATTTCCCGCTACCCCTATGAATAAATAAAAGCTCGTCACTATCGGCATTTTTATAGAAATAATTATCAGTTGATTTCTGTGGTGCTGCCAGAATAATATCGACATCACTATTGGTTAAAATAACCTTCCTACTTCCTAAATAATCACGTGTTGGTTGTACCTGAAAACCTTTTAAACGGTAAGACTTTAAATTATTTACTTTTGAAATTACAGGTTTTACACTATAACTTTTTCTAACTTCTTTAACCTGTGTAGGCCGCTGCTCGTGGTAAGAGATCGAGGACATCCCGTCAAAACCAATGGTTCCAAAAACCTGTTCGTAATAAAGACTCCCATCCGGTTTTTTAAAAATCGTATGTCGTTTATGTGGAATCTTACCTAATTTATGATAAAAAGGCATAATTAAATATTTAATTAGACTACTTTCCGATAGCTAAAATTATAAAATTATCAACAAAAAGCATATAAAATTAACTAATAATAAATTTATAGAAAATAATTATATTCTTTCTTAAATGAAATGTAAAACTAGGTTTTAATACGCTAAATTAGTTTGTAAGCAATTACCCCCAATATCGAATAACTTATAAAAGCACATTGAATGAGTGATATTAAACTAGGAATTTTAGACCAATCTATCGTTCGCACCAGTTCTACAGCCGGGGAAGCGGTTAAGGAAACTATAGAAACTGCTATCCTCGCCGAAAATTTAGGCTATCATCGTTTTTGGATTTCCGAACATCATAATTCTACATTTATTGCCGGCTCTGCTCCAGAAGTATTAATGGCAAGATTAGGAGCTGAAACTTCACAAATTAGATTAGGTAGCGGCGGAGTTATGCTACCCAATCACAGTGCTTTTAAAGTAGCTGAAAATTTTCGAATGCTGGAAGCTTTATATCCCGGTCGTATCGATCTTGGCATTGGCCGTGCTCCCGGCGGGGATGGGGTTAGCGCAAAACTTTTAAACCCTTCAAGCACATTTCAGGAAGACGATTATATTCAGCAGCTTCAGCAGCTAAATCATTTTTTTAGGGATCATGCACTTGTAAACAATTCTCCCGTATATGCTATTCCGCAGATAAAAACAATTCCGCAGCAATGGATTTTAAGTAGTAGCGGTGGCAGTGCGAGGATTGCCGCCGATCTTGGATTAAACCTTGCTGTGGCCAAATTTATTAATGGCAGTGTACCCCCCAGCGTGGTGGATCGTTATCGTAAACATTTTAAACCTACCGAAGATCAACAGGAACCTAAAGCTTTAATCGCATCTTTTGTTATGTGTGGGGAAACCGAAGAGGAAGCTAACCAAATGCGTAAGTATATCGATTATATTTTATTGCAATTCGACAAAGGAAACTACCAAAGCCTACCGGAATTTGAAGACATTAGAAATCATCAGTTCACTTCTTTTGAAAAACAGCGATTGCACTATAATGCAGGCCGAATAATCTCTGGCACACCAGATCGTGTAAAAGAGAAAATCACCAATTTGGCAAAGGATTTTGAGGTAGATGAAGTGATTATTTCTACCATGAGTTTTAATAAAGAACTGCGTTTAAAAAGTTTTGAGTTGGTTGCTGAAGCATTTTCAATAAGTAGCACCTCCTGAGGTGATTTTTAGCGTAAATTTATAAAAGTCGGGAAATACATACTAACCGCGAGATATGAACCGAAAAGACTCTTTATAATTTCGAGTCCTTTTAGGCCTATCTTTCCGGAATTATACAGAAATCTGTTTTATGCTAGAACTTAGATCGCTTCGCTATGAGCACTTAGAATATAGAAAAGAGAGAATAGAAAATAGACGAGAGAGTCAAGAACCAGGAATCTAAAATTTGAAATACTGAAATTTAAATCTTTTTAAGCTGATGGCCTTTTCTATTCACTAATCACCCTAAACCATCAACTTCTTTTTAAATATTGAATTCAAAAGTGAATCCTCTGGATCATTAGCAAGCTTTGTTATTAAATACTTTGGCGATGCCAATAATGCTTAAAAATGCCAAAGTATAAGCAACTATATCACCCCAGTCGAAAGAAGAACCCAAAACCATAGTTGTAAATGTAGATCTTGGGATCCCCAGTATTTTTAGAATCTTTAGGTATTGTAAAAACTCGATAAAATAAGCCAAAAGCAACACAAAAATGGCCACTTTAAATTGTTGCCACTTAAAAAATGTAAGCAGAAAATAATACCACCAGATAATCTCCAAGCACATTACGTATAAAACCACCATTTATAAATCGAGCTATTAAAAATTCGATAATAAAAATCGATAAGGAAATTAAAAAGTATTTTAATTTGAAACGCATTAAAACCAGAATCCTAAACTAAAAAACCACTGACTTTCCTTTACTTCTGGCGAATAAGAGTATTTTACTTCCATTGGGCCTAAAAAGGTTTCCACCCCATAACCTAAGGCGTAGCCAGAATAATCTGGCATGGACAACCAGTTTCCAGAGGAATACAATTTGTTCTCTACATTAGCAAAATTACCACTTAAGGTGATGTGATTATTTTTGAATATTTCAACATCCACTTCAGCCAGACTTTTTATGTAACTATCGGCTCCTAAGCTAAGAAAATCATACCCATAAAATGGCACCATATTATTTATTAGGTTATTCCCGTAGCCGCCTAAAAAAAAGTCTAAACTTTGCTGTTCGCTATCGCCAATTTTAAATCCTGTTTCAGAAAAGATGCGGACACTAAGATTCTTTATCGGAGTAAAAACATAGCCAATTTTTCCTTTAGCGATAGAAAATTCGTTAAAATCGTCAATAGAAGAAAAAGGATAAATATGAAAATCACCATGAAAATAGAATCCCTTTTTTGGATAATATTTATTATCAAAAGAATCATATTTTAAATATCCAAAAGCACTGTAATAATGATTATTCTCAAATTCAGTTCCGGGAACGTCTACATCCTCTCCCTCGCTATTAATAGTTTCTGAAGAGATCTTTAAATATTTATGCTCTGCCCCCATCCCCAGCGAAGCCACCTGCTTAAACAAAGTCTCTACATAAAATTGATTGGTAAAATCTTTAAAATCGACATCAATCTTATTAACATTCAAATCACCTCCGTTAATTGCGTCCTGTATAAGCGCATAATCTACCGGAGTATCAAAAGAATTAAAACGTGATTTCATACCTATACTCCAATAATATCCTTTATCGATATAATACTGAAAGTTATACCGAACATTTTCTCCCACGATTAAATCTAAAGAAGTAACATCGTTCGTAAAAATTGAACTTTTTCGTGTTAAATTTACCAGCGCCGCACTGCGATACAACTCGTCGTAATGCAAGGCTAATTTTAGAAAAGTTTTATTCTCACTTTCATCCAAATTAAGGTTTAACGTATAAGTATCTTCGCCATTATCCTGAGTTAGAAAGTAGTTAATCTTATCAAAATTTCCAGTGGCCGATAAAAAATCTATGCTTTCGTTTATCTGAGAAAGACTAAACTTACCAGGAGTTTGCAGTCTAAGCCTCCCCATAATAAAAGATCGTGGATAATTTGTATTTCCTGCGAGTTCAATTTGGCTTAAATGAAGTGTATCTACAATTTTTCTGTGATAAGGTTCCGGATGGGATTTTTGCTTTTGTGCCAATTGTTTTAATGCCGAAATTCGCTTGTCTCCCGCTACCTTTCCGGAATCGATAATGGCTGAACCTTCTTCAAAAGACATAATCGAAAAACGAGCAATATCGGGTCGAATATAAATATCTGTAAGCGGAATTTTATGCTTCATATCATTAATCGTCCTGAAATTACTCACCTGAGTAAAAATATCGAATACCCCTTTTAAGTCTTTTCGGTTAAGTAACGAATCCTGGACATCTACCCCAATAATAATATCGGCACCGCGACGTCGTAATTCTTCTACCGGATAATTATTAACCACACCACCGTCAATGAGCAGCCTACCATCAATTTTTACAGGAGAAAAAAGGGAAGGAATAGCTCCGCTAGCCGCTACAGATTTGGCAAGAGAACCTTTATCCAAAATAATTTCGGCACCGGTTTCTACATCTGCTGCGACACAAAAAAACGGAATTGGTAATTTTGAAAAATCAGTTTCATCGTCCAGATGCACCGTTAAACCCGACATTAAATTGTAAATATTTTGCCCTTTACTTAAGCCCGAAGGAAAGCCTAGTTTAAAATGATCAAAAGGAAGTGTAAGAGCATAACGCTCTGTATTTCTCTTTTCATAAAATGTCATCGATTTTCGTGGAATTTCATCCTGAATAAGAATATTGAAATTGGTGTTTTTTACGATAGAATCTAATTCGGATGCCGAATATCCCGAAGCATACAAACCTCCAATAATTGCACCCATACTGGTTCCACCAATATAATCGATGTGTACACCCGCTTCCTCAATTGCCTTTAAAGCACCAATATGTGCCAGTCCCTTTGCTCCACCTCCACTTAAAACAAGCCCTACTTTTAATTTTTCTTCCTGGGAAAAACTTAAAAGTGAACTACAGAAGAATAGGATGCAAATGACTTTTTTCATTTATTCTGAAGATTCCGGATGATAATAATCGTAAACAATTCTAGCTTTAGCACTTCCCACAACATCTGCCAGTGATTTCTCTGAAGCTTCTTTTACCCGTTTAAGAGATCTAAAGCTTTTTAGTAATTCTACCACTGTTTTCTCTCCAATTCCTTTAATCGAGTCCAGCTCTGTATTTAACGCAGATTTACTACGTTTATTTCGATGGAAAGTGATACCAAACCTATGTGCTTCATTTCTTAACTGCTGAATAATCTTTAAGGTTTCAGACTTCTTATCTAAATACAAGGGTACCGGATCACCCGGATAAAACAACTCTTCTAATCTTTTAGCTATCCCAATTATGGCTACCTCCCCTCTTAAGCCTAAAGTCTCCAAAGCTTTTAAACCACTTCTTAACTGACCTTTACCACCGTCTACAATAATAAGCTGCGGTAATTCTTCACCTTCGTTTAAAAGACGCTTGTACCTTCTGTACACCACTTCTTCCATCGAAGCAAAATCGTTAGGTCCTTCAACAGTTTTGATATTAAATTTACGATAATCTTTTTTACTTGGTTTGCCATTTTTAAAAACCACACAGGCCGCCACTGGATTTGTTCCCTGAATATTAGAATTATCGAAACATTCAATATGCCGCGGCTCAACGCTTAAACGCAAATCTTCTTTCATTTGTGCCATTACCCGATTTACATGCCGATCTGGATCTACAATTTTCATTTGCTTAAATCGTTCCTGTCGGTAATATTTTGCATTCCGCTCAGACAATTCTACAATTTTACGCTTATCCCCCAATTTAGGCACTGTTACTTTTATATCATCACCGGCATCTACCTTAAAAGGCACATAAATCTCTGGTGATTTTGAATTAAATCGCTGCCTAATTTCAGTAATCCCCAGTTCCAGTAATTCTTCGTCGGTTTCATCCAGTTTTTTCTTCATTTCTATGGTATGAGACCTGATAATGGAACCATGCATTAACTGAAGAAAATTCACGTATCCATACCCCTCGTCGCTAATTACAGAAAATACATCTACATTATTGATTTTAGGATTAACAACTGTAGACCGGGATTGGTAATTTTCTAAAACTTCGATCTTATTTTTTATTCGCTGTGCATCTTCAAACTCCATATTTTCAGCATGCTCCTGCATTTGCTCTCTAAACTGACTAAGCGAGTCTTTAAAATTTCCTTTTACGATTTGGCGAATATGTTCGATATTTCTGTTATACTCTGCTTCTCCCTGGTAGCCTTCACAGGGCCCCTTACAATTCCCTAAATGATATTCCAGGCACACTTTATACTTATTATCCCTAATTTTATCTTCAACAAGGTCATAATTACAAGTACGCAGTTTATATAGTCCCTTAATTAAATCAAGTAAGGTATTTACCGTTTTAAAACTAGTAAACGGCCCATAATACTCACTCCCGTCTTTAATCAATCTTCGGGTTGGGAAGACTCTTGGGAAACGTTCGTTTTTTATACAAATCCAGGGATAAGTTTTATCATCCTTAAGCATTACGTTAAAACGCGGCTGTAATTTTTTGATTAGATTATTTTCCAGCAGCAGCGCATCGGTTTCCGAAGAAACCACGATATGTCTTATCTCGTGAATTTTTTTCACCATTACCCCTATACGATGACTATCGTGGCGTTTGGTAAAATAAGAGGTTACACGTTTTTTAAGATTTTTAGCTTTACCCACATAGAGAATCTTCCCATTTTTATCAAAATATTGATAAACACCGGGACTATCGGGTAAGGTCTTTAACTGTACATCCAAAGCAGGTATTTCCATCACTTCAAATTTAAAATATCTTTAGGCCATTTTGAAGAAATTCAGGGAAATTTGAAGCAATTTTTCACCAATTCTTCTTTCATTTTTTATTTCTGAATCTCGAATGTATTGCTGAAATTAGCAGTTTTAAAGGTATTTTATAATTCCTTAAAACCATAAAACATTTATTTTGGCTATCTTGGATATATGAGCGAAAGCAAAAAAAGAATTATTGGACGTTTTGACAAGGCAGATTTCCCGGTGCTGGATCTTGAAGGAATTTCGGTAAAAATAGATACCGGAGCTTACACCTCTTCCATTCACTGTGACGAAATTATTGAAAAAGACGATGTATTATACTGCAAATTTCTTGATGAAGAGCATGCGCTATACAACGGTAAAGAATTCATTTTTAAAGACTATGATATTATTTACGTTCGTAGTAGTAATGGAATGATTCAAAAGCGTTATCAGATCGAATCAAAAATAAAGCTTTTTAATAAAATTTATAAAATTTCGCTTTCTTTGTCTTCACGCCAGGAAATGCGTTTCCCTGTTCTTTTAGGACGAAAATTTTTAAGCAACAAATTTATTGTGGATCCACAACTAATTGATTTATCATTTAACAATCAACACCAAACGAATGAACATTAAAATCCTTTCCAGAAATACGCAACTATATTCAACAAAACGCCTTGTTGAAGCGGCAATGAAACGCAAACACACCGTAGAGGTTGTAGACCCCTTAAAATGTGATATTGTCATAGAAAGGAGAAACCCTAACATTTATTTTAAGGGAGACTATATAAAAGATGTAGATGCCATTATCCCTAGAATTGGTTCTTCGGTAACCTTTTATGGTACCGCAGTTGTTCGCCAGTTCGAGATGATGGGGGCCTTTACCACGACAGAAAGTGAAGCTTTGGTAAGAAGCCGCGATAAATTAAGAAGTCTTCAGGTGCTTTCTCGCGCTAAAATCGGACTTCCAAAAACAGTATTCACTAATTATTCCAGAGATGTTTCTGGAGTTATTAGTCAGGTTGGCGGACCACCATTGGTCATTAAGCTTTTAGAAGGAACACAGGGTGTTGGTGTTGTTCTTGCTGAAACCAAAAATGCAGCCGAGTCTGTAATTGAAGCGTTTAACGGTTTACAGGCCCGAGTGATCGTGCAGGAATTTATAAAAGAAGCCAAAGGTGCAGATATTAGAGCTTTTGTCGTAGATGGTCACGTAGTTGGTGCTATGAAAAGACAGGGAAAAGAAGGCGAGTTCCGTTCTAACCTGCATCGCGGTGGTAGTGCTGAGGCCATTGAACTTAGTGATGAAGAAGAAATTGCAGCGGTAAAAGCGACCAAAGCCATGGGGCTTGGCGTTGCGGGTGTGGATATGATCCAAAGTTCACGCGGACCATTAATTCTTGAAGTAAATTCTTCACCGGGATTAGAAGGTATCGAAAAAGCTACCGGAAAAGATATTGCCAAAACCATTATTCGATATATCGAAAAACACGCCTAATTTAATTTATGCCTCAAATCACCAAAGAAAACGTTCTGGAAATTCTGGGCAAAAAGATTTTACCCGGTAAAAGCGCCACTATTAATCTTAACATGGCGAAACTTTACACCACAACTTCTGTTGAAGTGCCAGTGATTATAGAGCGTTCTAAGAACCCAGGACCGGTAGTATTAATTACCGCCGGTATCCATGGTGATGAATTGAATGGGGTAGAAATCGTAAGACAACTCATCAGTAAAGAAATTAACAAACCTAAATGCGGCACTACTATTTGTATACCGGTAGTTAATGTGTTTGGTTTTTTAAATATGGCTCGTGAATTTCCCGATGGCCGTGATTTAAACCGAATGTTCCCGGGTACTAAAAACGGCTCGCTGGCCAGCAGGTTTGCTTTTCAGTTTGTGCAGGAAATTTTACCAATTGCCGATTTCTGCCTGGATTTTCATACCGGTGGCGCAAGTAGATTTAACGTAGCGCAAATACGCGTTAAAAAAGGCGATAAGCATAGTATAGAATTAGCGAATATTTTTAAAGCTCCGTTTACTATCGTTTCTACGACAATTACCAAATCGTATCGTGAAACCTGCTCTAAAATGGGGATCCCAATTTTACTTTTTGAAGGTGGAAAATCCCAGGATAGCAATAAAGAAATTGCAAAACAAGGAGTTGAAGGCACCATGCGTATCCTGGATCATCTAAATATGCTTAAATCTAAATTTGAATTACCTGATGCCCATGCCGAACCTATTTTGATTGAAAATACCACCTGGATGCGTGCGAAATACAGCGGACTTTTACATCTTAAAATTCCTTGCGGAAAGTTTGTTGAAAAAGGGGAATATATTGGCACGATTACCGATCCTTACGGGAAATTTAGGCATAAGATAAAATCAAGAAATCAGGGATATATCATAAATGTGAATGAATCACCTATCGTATATCAGGGTGATGCTATTTTTCATATATCAACCGCCTCAAAAGTGATCGATGAATAAGACCGACCTCCGTAAAAAATACAAAGCTTTACGTATCGATCTTTCTCCTGAAGTTATTGAAGAATATAGTTTAAAGATTGCCAATAACTTACTTCAACTTGATGTCTGGGAAGGTGATTTTTATCACCTGTTCCTTAGTATTGCAGAGCAGAAAGAGGTGGATACCGAATTTATTTTACACATTCTTCAGGGTAAAGATAAAAATGTGGTCATTCCCAGAACCGATATCGAGCATAACAATCTGATCAATTATTTACTTACAGAAACCACCAAGATCAAAAAAAACAGGTGGAATATTCCAGAGCCCGTAGATGGGATAGAAATTCCCTCAGCAAAAATAGATGTGGTCTTTGTGCCTTTACTTGCTTTCGATAAAAACGGTCACCGCATTGGTTATGGTAAAGGCTACTACGATAAATTTTTAAGCAACTGTAAACCCAACATTATTAAAATAGGACTTTCTTTTTACGAAGCTGAAGAAGCTTTTCAAGATGTATACCCCAGTGATATTCCGCTTGATTATTGTGTGACTCCGAAGAAAGTTTATAGATTTTAGAATTTAGATCGCTTTTTTAATTTGAAAATTTGATGACGTGCTAATTTGGTAATTGAAATACTATTTCCAGTTTAGAGATGAGAAAATTAGAATATAGACGCTACCTTTTTTATGCTGAATTTGGAGTGCTGAATGCTGAAATGAAAATCGGGAACCAGGAGACAAGAAGCAAGAGAAAGACCATACTTTTCGATTTGAAAATGTGATGATGTGTTGATTTGCTAATTTTTGGTATAGTATAGAAGCAATTTCTTTTAGAAAAAAGAACATCGTGTTTATAAAATAGAGGTTTATTATTCTGAATTTTAAATTTTGAACAAAATTCGTTGTCATTTCGACTGTAGCGTAGCGAAATGGAGAAATCTCAATAAAGATAGACGTTCAAAGTTCAAAAATTCAAGGTTCAAAAGTTGTGGTATCGAGAAGTCTTTGCAGAATCATTTACAAATTTTCTCTATTAGACTAAATAATAAAGTTATTCAAAATTAATAGGCCTGCTTCCTGATTCTTGCGTCTCTTCTCTATATTCTAACTTCTATCAGAAAAAGATCTCTCCGCTCCGGTCGAGATGACAAAGCACGTTTTTTTTCCCTTCTTCTATTGAAACCTGCCCATTAAAAACATAGGATGAGTATTTAATATTGAATTCTTGATGCTAAGCTTTGAATGAACTTCGTTGTCATTTCGACCCTGCCTCGCTGGCAGGCAGGTGCAGCGTAGCGAAATGAAGAAATCTCAATCAAGATAGACGTTCAAAGTTCAAAAATTCAAGGTTCAAAAGTTGTGGTATCGAGAAGCCTTTACAGTAATCATTTACAAATTTTCTCTATTAGACTAAATTATAAACTTATTCAAAATTAATAGGCCTGCTTCCTGATTCTTGCGTCTCTTCTCTATATACTAACTTATCAGAAAAAGATCTCTACGCTTCGGTCGAGATGACGAAGCACGTTTTTTTGCTTTTCCTTCTTCTATTGAAATCTGCCCATTAAAAACATAAGACGACTATTTTATATTGAATTCTTGATGCTAAGCTTTGAATGAACTTCGTTGTCATTTCGACCCTGCCTCGCTGGCAGGCAGGTGCAGCGCAGCGGAATGAAGAAATCTTAATCAAGATAGACGTTCAAAGTTCAAAAATTCAAGGTTCAAAAGTTGTGGTATCGAGAAGTTTTTGCAGAATCATTTACAAATTTTCTCTATTAGACTAAATAATAAAGTTATTCAAAATTAATAGGCCTGCTTCCTGATTCTTGCGTCTCTTCTATATATTCTAACTTCTATCAGAAAAAGATCCCTCCGCTTCGGTCGAGATGACGAAGCACGTTTTTTTGCTTTCCCTTCTTCTATTGAAATCTGCCCATTAAAAAACATTAGACGACTATTTTAAAGCTAAGAGCTGAAAGCTATAGGCTAACGGCTATAAACTTTACTACTCTTTCTCTTCTTTTGGGAAAGCTCTTTTGTTGAATAACAGCAATAAAACCACGCCAATACTTATCGAAGAATCGGCAATATTAAATACAGGTTCAAAAAAGGTAAAGAACTTACCTCCCCAAAACGGAATCCACTCCGGTAGATATCCCTCATATAAAGGAAAATAAAGCATATCTACCACCTTTCCATGGAAAAGTGTTCCGTAGCCTCCACCTTCAGGTAAAAAAGTCGCTACTTTATTATAACTGTCGTTAAACGTGATTCCGTAGAAAACCGAATCAATTATATTTCCAAAAGCACCGGCAAAGATCAACGAGATTGAGGTAATCAAAATTCGACTTCCATTTTTCTTTACAGAATCTACCAGCCAGTAACCTATTCCAAAAATCGCTACTAAACGGAAAAGCGTAAGTGCTAGTTTCCCATACTGTCCCGGAATTTTAGTACCCCAGGCCATCCCTTCATTTTCAACAAAAAGAATTCTAAACCAATCAAGAACCTTATACTCGTCGCCAAGTTCAAAATGTGTTTTGATATAAATTTTAGATACCTGATCGATTAAAAGAACAATAAATATTATTAGGCCTGCTTTCTTTAAAGACATTTCTTTTTTTGTTAAAAACGCACCAAAAATACTAATATTATTTAGTTTTTCGCACGCTTATGTCACCATTAATTGAAGTTAATTTAATTTGATGCATTCCATAAAGCTTTTGATCGACCAAAACTTTACCGTGCCTGCTTTTTGCCATTACTTCTCCAGAAACTACTTCTGCATCAATGTCACCTTTGTAGGTATTTATCGTTGCATTTCCCTCAAAATCTTTTAAGTTACAATAGCCTCGTTGAAGATTGGCCGAGAAACTTTCAAATTTCCCTGAAACAATCAAAGAAGCAGAATTAGAACTAATCATTAGTATTTTATCTTCTGGCAAATAAAGATCTACTTCTAAAGAAAAGACTTTATGTGCACTCAACTTATCAAAACCACCTACCAGTTGTTCGGGATATTGAGTTTCGATATAAAGCTTCCCATTTTTTAAACTTGTTGTTAGCCTGATATCATTCAAATATTCTCCTTCAGAGTGACTTCTATACTTTAAGGTCTTTCTTTTTTCGCTAAAGATATTGATTTTAAAAACCTCATTGGCATCGATAATCACTTCTTTAAAATCTGAATTTAGGATATTCTGTGTATCTTTTTGAGCAACTACTATAACTGTGCCTGTAAAAAAACACAATAAAAACATCCAATATCGATTAGCTATTTTCATATCATTTATAGAACAATAAACGCTCCTTAAAACGGGAGCGTTTATTTTTTGATCAAATACCTAATGGCCAACCGCGCAAATATTTTAATAAAATATTAGCTGCGGTGAAATTCCAAACTACCTTGAGCAAGCCCATGAGATAGCTTCTAGAAAACCATTTTTTATTTATAGTCATCCCTTCCAGATAGCTATCAGGAAAGGATCGGAGTATTTATTCTCGATTATCGAGTAAAGCTTTTCTCTTATCGTTGCATATTTTTAGCCTCGATACTTAAAGTGGCATGCGGAACCAGCTTTAGACGCTCTTTATTGATTAATTTTCCGGTAACACGACATACACCATAGGTTTTATTCTCGATACGCATTAAAGCATTTTTAAGATCACGAATAAATTTCTCCTGACGAATCGCCAATTGAGAATTCGCTTCTTTACTCATAGTTTCGCTACCTTCTTCAAAAGCCTTAAACGTTGGGGATGTATCATCTGTACCGTTGTTCCCGTCGTTTTTATAAGCATTTTGATAAATTTCTAGTTGTTCTTTGGCTTTGGCGATTTTACCTTGGATTAGCTCTTTAAATTCGGCCAATTCCGCATCGCTAAAACGCTCTTTTACTTCGGTTGACATAAGCTGCTTAGTTTTTTGTGATTAATAATTTTGTAGTTACATCGTCAAATTCAACATCTACTCCATCTTTTACTACTTCTGCAAGTTCGAGCGCTGCAGTTAAAGTTTCAGTTTTGATATAGGTTATATTATCTGCAACAGCATCCTCGATAATGCCATCTTTTTGCAGCTGTACGTTAATAGTATCGGTCACCTCGAATCCACTGTCTTTTCTCATATTCTGAATTCGGTTTACCAATTCTCTCGCAACTCCTTCTTTTTTGAGTTCTGGCGAGATATTAACGTCTAGCGCTACAGTTATATTGCCACTGCTAGCCACAAGCCATCCTTCGATATCTTGCGAACTTATTTCTACTTCACTGGCGTCCAAAATAATCATTTCTCCATTTACTTCAATCTCAATTTTGCCTTCTTTTTCGATCGTTGCAATATCTTCGGCTTGAAGTTGATTAATTTTAGCTACCACGTGCTTCATTTCCTTTCCAAAACGAGGCCCTAAAACGCGAAAATTCGGTTTTATTTGTTTTACCAGAATTCCTGAAGCATCATCGATTAACTCGACTTCCTTTACATTCACTTCAGATTTTATAAGATCCTGCACCGCTAAAATTTCCTCTCCCTGTTTTTTATCCAATACCGGAATCATGATTCGTTGTAGCGGCTGTCTCACCTTAATCATTTCTTTTTTACGTAATGAAAGTACCAAACTGGAAATTGTTTGTGCTTTTTCCATTTTACGTTCTAAAGATTTATCTACAAATTTCTCATCGAAAACCGGGAATAAAGCCGTGTGAACCGATTCATAATTCTCTTTCTTCGTAGTTTGATTCAGATCTTTATATAAAGCATCCATAAAGAATGGTGCCACAGGTGCACTAAGTTTCGCTACGGTTTCCAGGCAGGTATATAAAGTTTGATATGCTGAAATTTTATCCTGCTGGTAATCCCCTTTCCAGAACCTTCTTCGACTTAATCGCACAAACCAGTTACTCAGATTTTCCTGAACAAATTCTGAAATAACCCGAGTAGCCTTTGTAGGCTCGTAATCTGCATAGAATTTATCTACTTTCTCAATTAACGTATGTAATTCTGAAAGAATCCAACGATCGATTTCCGGACGTTCTTCTAATTTAACATCGGCTTCAGCATACGTAAAATTATCGATGTTAGCATATAGGGTAAAGAAAGAATAGGTATTATAAAGTGTTCCGAAGAACTTACGGCTTATTTCTCCAATTCCTTCAATATCAAATTTTAAATTATCCCAAGGATTCGCGTTAGAAATCATGTACCAACGTGTCGCATCCGGCCCGTAAACCGATAAGGTTTCAAAAGGATCTACCGCGTTTCCAAGACGTTTGGACATTTTTTGTCCATTTTTATCTAAAACAAGTCCGTTGGAAACTACATTTTTATACGCTACATCGTCAAAAGTCATGGTGGCTATAGCATGAAGTGTATAGAACCAGCCACGGGTTTGATCGACACCCTCCGCAATAAAATCGGCTTTACGCCAGTCTTTCTCTACTTTCTCTTTATTTTCAAAAGGATAGTGCCACTGCGCATAAGGCATTGAACCCGAATCAAACCATACGTCGATAAGATCGGCTTCGCGCTTCATTGGTTTCCCAGAATCAGAAACCAAAGTAATTGTATCTACCACATTTTTATGGAGATCTACATTGGCGTAGTTTTCTTCACTCATATCGCCAATTTTAAAATCAGCGAAAATATCCTTGTCCATCACTTCAGCTTCTACCGCTTTGGTGATTTCTATTTTTAATTCTTCTACAGAACCAATGATTTTTTCTTCCCTACCGTCTTCAGTTCTCCAAATTGGTAACGGAATTCCCCAATATCGACTTCGGGATAAGTTCCAGTCGTTCGCATTCGCAAGCCAGTTTCCAAAACGTCCTTCTCCCGTAGATTTTGGTTTCCAGTTTATACCGGTATTCAGCTCGTGCATTCGATCTTTAACCTCGGTTACTTTGATAAACCAGGAATCTAACGGATAATATAAAATGGGCTTATCAGTACGCCAGCAGTTTGGATAACTGTGTACATATTTTTCTACCTTAAAAGCCCTGTTTTCTTCTTTCAGCTTAATAGCGATCTCTACATCTACAGATTTTTCAGGGGCTTTACCCTCATCATAATATTCGTTCTTCACATACTTCCCAGCAAATTCGCCCATTTCTGGTCTGAATTTACCCTGAAGGTCTACTAAAGGAACTAAATTGTCATTCTCATCTTTCACCAACATTGGAGGTACTGGTGGTGTTGCCTGTTTTGCAACCAGAGCATCATCTGCTCCAAAAGTAGGCGCGGTATGCACGATACCCGTACCATCCTCGGTAGTCACAAAATCTCCGGAAATTACTCTAAAGGCATTTTCAGGATTTTCGAAAGGCAAAGTATAAGGTAATAATTGCTCATACGCTATACCTACCAGATCTTTCCCCTTGTAATTTTCACCAATTAAGAAAGGGATTTTTCCTGCCTTGCCGGCAGGCAGGTTATCACCTTCTTTATACGCTTTTAGTTCTTCTTCGCTTTCTACCTGTTTAAACTTCTTATCAAACTGTTTAAGAGCAAGTTCTTTAGCAACAACTATCGTAATCGGCTCAAAGGTATATTGGTTATACGTTTTTACGGTTACATATTCGATTTTTGGCCCTACAGTAAGCGCAGTGTTACTAGGAAGCGTCCATGGAGTGGTGGTCCAGGCGATTAAGAATACATCTTCTTCATGTTCTTTTAAACCTGCTGGCAATGTCTCCTTTTTGGTTTTAAACATTGCCGTAACCGTAGTATCTGACACGTCCTGATACGTCCCTGGTTGGTTAAGTTCATGTGAACTTAAACCCGTACCTGCTTTTGGAGAATATGGCTGAATGGTATAGCCCTTGTAAATAAGACCTTTGTTGTAGATCTGTTTTAAGAGATACCAAACCGTTTCCATATACTTGGGCTTATAGGTGATATAGGGATCATCCATATCTACCCAATATCCCATCTTCTCGGTAAGATCGTTCCAGATATCTGTATAACGCATTACCGCATTTTTACAAGCCTCGTTGTATTGCTCAACACTAATTTTAGTACCAATATCTTCTTTGGTGATCCCAAGTTCTTTTTCCACACCAAGCTCTACCGGAAGACCGTGAGTATCCCAACCTGCTTTACGTTTTACCTGAAATCCTTTTTGAGTTTTATAGCGACAAAAAATATCCTTAATCGATCTTGCCATTACGTGGTGAATACCCGGCAATCCGTTAGCTGATGGCGGTCCTTCAAAAAATATGAATGGCTTTTCACCATCACGTGAAGTTATGCTCTTTTCAAATATTTGGTTTTCTTTCCAATATTTTAATGTCTCCTCTGCAACTTTTGGTAAGTCAAGTCCTTTATATTCAGGGAACTTTGTGCTCATTTCCTCAAAATTTCTAATGATGTGCGAAAATAAGGAATTTTGCTAAAACAGCGGTTGCTATCTGCTTAAATTACCCATTCTTATAAATATTAATCTATTGGTAAAACCGAATTAAAGAAAACGTAATATTTATACCGGTTTTTTCTTTTGTTTTGAATATAGTTTACAGTTGACTGTTAACAATTTGACCTTGCCTGAATAAGGTTGCCTTTTTTCAAGTTAATAATTTATTTTAAATACTGGTCTTTGTTCAGTAGCTAAGCGCTGAACAAAGTTTAAAAATTCTTGTGGTTTCCTATTTTTCAGTGAACCATGTGGCCGCTCA
>NZ_JBSXOK010000044.1:0-15538 GCF_056859415.1 Zunongwangia sp. L-65 | reverse complement strand
AAAGAAAATCTTTTTCCAGTAAAATTAGATATTACTTCGGATACAGCTGTAAAGAAAGCTATTGATGAAAGTATTGAAAAACTAGGGCGTATCGATGTAGTAGTCAATAATGCTGGTTATAGCTTGGTGGGAAGTATGGAGCAAATGACTGATGCAGAGTTTCGGGCAACTATGGATGTGAATCTTTTTGGGACGGTTAATATCATCCGGAATATGATGCCTCATTTGCGTAAGCAGCAAAGTGGACACATCATTAATATTTCTTCCAATGCGGGGTATATTGGCTTTGAAAAGGCGGCAAGTTATAATGCAGCTAAATTTGCGCTTATCGGAATTTCCGAAGCCTTAGCTCAAGAAGTAATAAATTTCGGGATAAAAGTAACGGTAGTTGCACCTGGACAATTTAGAACAGAATTTATGAATTCCATCAACTATGTAAAGAACCGTATTGAAGTGTATGGTGTAGATAAAGCTGAAAAGATGTGGACTAAATTTAGTGGAACACAGCCCGGAGATCCCGACAAACTATCAAAAATATTAGTTCAAATAAGTGAAATGGAACAGCCGCCTCTTCATTTACTTTTAGGGCCGGACACCTATGAGCTGGTGACCCAAAAAAGAGCGCAGGAAGATGCAGAATTTGAAAAATGGAAATCTTTGACGTTATCTACCGATTTTGATTAAATAGGAAGCGTAAATTCTATTTTTATAAATTTGTTTTCAATGAAACCTTATATAATTCAGTCAATCCGAGATCTGCATCAACTTTTAGAGTTGCCAAAACCGAAGCACCCATTAATTAGTTTAATTGATTTTTCTACCATTAAGTGTTATGATGATGAGAAATTAGAGGCGGTTACTTACGGATTTTATTGCATAGCAATCAAAAAGAATTTTAAAGGTAAAATGCGATATGGCCAGCAGCACTTTGATTTTGATGATGGCACTATGACATTTTATGCCCCGAATCAAGTGATAATTACAGAAATAAGTGAAGACTTACCCGTTTTCGGACAGCTCTAAATTACACAATTTTTCTTTTTTCATTGGGTCTAGACCCAATGAAAATTCTTTATAGATCTGTTTAGGGCTTTTTCTGCCCATTGATTTATGTGGATGGTATTTGTTATAATCTTCTCTGAAGTCCTCAGCTATCTGTTGTACTTCTTCTAAATTTCGGAAGATGTAAGCATCCAAAACGTCTTCTCTAAATGTTTTGTTGAACCTTTCTATGTAACCGTTTTGCGATGGTTTTCCAGGTTGAATATAATTGATATCGATTCCTTCAGTTTCGCAGTATGACGTAAATATTTTCGAGATAAATTCCGGACCATTATCCACTCGTATTTGTAAAGGTTTGCCGTAGATCTCTATGGCCTGACTTAGATATTCCACCACACGGAGGGCAGGCATTGATAGTGCTGGAGTAGTACATAGTGCCTCTCTGTTATAATCATCAATAAGGTTAAATACCCTAAACTTTCTTCCTGTCATTAGACCATCACTCATAAAATCTGCACTCCACACCTGTCTTGGTGCCTGAGGTTGATCTAGAGGAGTTTTAACACGAGCTGGAAGGCGCTTTTTGATCTTTCTTCTCAATTGCAGGCCTAAAAGCCTGTATACCCGAAGGACTCGTTTCCGATTCCATTTAAAGCCTTGTGATCGGATCCTGTAGAAATAGTAATCAAATCCTCGATTAGGTTTGATCTCACTCATTTCTGTAAGTTTGTCTATTACTTCAGAATCATCCCTCTTGGTCTTATAATACCACATAGAGCGACTTAAGCAAACCAACTCGCAAGCTCTCACAATACTCAGCTTCTCCTGCTTAACTACTTGATCGGCCAATTCCTTACGTTCACAAGGCTTTAAAGCTTTCCTGCCTGCCGGCAGGCAGGTTTTCAATAATATCTTTAAGGATACGGTGGTCAAGACTCAAATCAGCATACATCTGCTTTAGACGCTGATTCTCTTCCTGAAGCGATTTAAGCTCTTTGAGTTGTTGAGCATCCATACCACCATACTTACGCTTCCAGCTATAAAAGGCCGCCGTGGTAATTCCTTTGTCTCGGCAAATGTCGGTAACCTTCATTCCCGATTCGTACTGTTGAAGCATTGCAATTATTTGTGCTTCTGTAAATCTGCTTTTCTTCATAACTTAAAAATAGTTGATTTTTAAACTGTTTGAAAAACAGGGAAGCCTTCAATCTTTTTTCAATATTTGAATAAAGAGATTTTTAAAGTTCTATAAAGCTATCGTTAATGTAAATTTTGATTAACTCATTCAAACCGACAGTATTTAAAACCGAATGAATAAGTATATCAAAAGGGTGATCTATTTGAAAAATATTTTCTTTTCTATATTTTAAATCTAAAAGAATTTCCCTCTGTTTGTTAGTCATAATTTGTATTCCAAAGTATGTATAACCGGTACGTTTATTTCTCTTTAAGCGATGACTAATCTAAAGGATTTTTAATTTTTTTAAAAGTATTTGTGGCTACATACATATAATCTCCAATACTTTTTTAAGAATTAGAAGCCCGTAAAAACTCAACCTGTAATTCTCTCGCCTCTCCCCTAGCCTAACGGCTACTATTAAAATGCTCCACAAATAATTAAAACCACATAACTACCAATCAACAGTATCTTCATGTTAGGTCGTACCGATCACAAGAAGACTTAGTTATTGCCAGCAGTTATTATTCTATCAAAAATTTGTATTCGTATATTTTTGGTTTGATTTTATCAGCTAAAAAGTTAAGTTTATTTCTTAATTCGCCAATCAATTCCATGTATTTTTCGTCATCACTTTTATTATTCATTCTACCTCTGCCATTTCTGCCTTGAAAATATTCTCTAATGTCATATAAACTGGCGTTTGCGTTGACTTTCGGTTTGCTGTGATAATATTTCCAGAGTTCTCTCCCTGCATTAAATACGGCTTGGGCTTCTTCCGAAAATTCTCTTTTTAAATTTTGATTTGTGGGAGTTCCAAATATGTTGCTTTCGCTTTCTATTTTTATTTTACCGTTCATGAAATGGGTCATAAAATGGCTTTCAAATCTATTTTGAGCATTTACTTCTTGTTCAGTAAATGGGATCCAGTGATTACGACCATCATTCGATTTTATTTGATTTTTTTCATAAAAGAGAGAAAAAGCCAGACAATCATTATGAAAAACACTGTCATTCTCCCAGGCATCCATTGGGAATAAAAATTGGTCATTATGATTTAGCCAATTATGGTTTAAACAATGGCGAACTGTAAAATAAATTGACATTGCAATTAAATTTGCTGGTGTAATATATGTTTCGTGATGACCTCTACCATTAGTTGTAATAAAAACTAATTTTTGATTCTGAAAATCATTAGCTACAAAACCTAAAACACCAATTCGTTCATTTATTTTATCATAATTTAATTTTAACCAATCATTCAAAAATTTCTTGTCATCATAATTTTCAAATAATTTTTTACCAACAAAATCTCCTTTTTTATTATAAACATCACAATCTATTGACTGAAATATTTTTTTTTCTTTTAAATTCCAAATAATAAATCCAATTGGAAATTTTCCAATTACGTTATCAAAAGAATTTCCAATCGTGATAAAACCACTCTCTGCTTTTGCTTTAAAAAAGTTCCTAAATTTTGATGATTTTGGAGAGTTTAAATATTTTAAAGTGCTAAATGTACCAACAGTAGATTCTGGTAATTCTCTATAAATCCTGCCGAGAAATTGAATAAAAAGTTCACTAACTACTTGCCCTAAAACATCTTTATATTTTTTGTAAATATTTGATTGAGCAACACCTTTTCTGATTATTTTATTTTCAGAATGGGTATCACCCTCTGCATATGGTGGATTGATATAGATGACTAATTTTTTTCTTTTTTCAGGATCGTTTATAATATCTTGAAGGCTTTCTGGCAAATTTGAAAAGTCATCATTTAAAAAGTCAAACTGGAATACGTGATTTTTCAAAAGGTTTGCACCATGGTCAATACGTTCGTGCATTACGTTTATGTCAGCTTGATCTAAAGTACTTGCATAAATATTGTATTTATTAGTCAAACCTGCCAAAAGGTTTCCCGTTCCTGCAGCACAATCCCAGACATAATATTCGTCTTGCCAATCTTCTCCCAAGTAATCAGTAAGGTATTTTTGAGATAGTTCTACCCAAATTCTTGGAGTAAAAAATGCTCCTTTTCTTTCTCGAATATCTTGAGGTACAAGTAAATCTCTTCGTTCAATAATATAATCTTGAAATTCTTGTATCGGAGGACGTTTATAGAGTTTCCAGAATTGTAAATAAGCATTTTTATTACGTATGTTAATAGTAGCATCAAACATTTGCTTGATGTTTTCTTTTGCAATTTTGTAGCCTTGGTTCTGAAATACAACAAATAAACTATCTCTTATGGTTAAATCATCATCTATATTTTGCGTGCCTTTGTCGTCAACAAATATGTCCGCTAAATAAAAATCACTATCAAAGATATTTGCTTTTTTTAGTTCATCCCAATTAACGTCAATTATTGGTTTTACAATTTCAATCCAACGTAAGTATATCGGGATGAAATTGTTCTTGTCAATTTTAATTTTACTTTTTGTTGTGGCTTTGGCCACATTATTTTTTATAAATGTATGTAGTAGCTTTTCATCATTTTGAAAATCAAAAACATAAGTTTTCGATTTTAAGATAGATACAATTCGATTTTTAATTAATTTAAATTCTTTTGTTTCGTGATTACTTGGAGTTACATTCCAATTAAAGTCATTGAGATAGAAAATATCTTGAATGTTTACGTAGTCAACAAAAGCTATTTTTTTATAGTCAAAGGCACCCAAAAAAGCCGGTGGTAGAGTTTTGTCGAATGTTCTTGCCCTCCCGATTGTCAAAATGAGTTGAACAAACATAGCCGGAATGTCAAAATTACCAGTTTTAGCTTCTGCCCATAAAAGTGGTGTTCGTCCGAATAAACTGTCTTGTTTGGGAAAAACTGTAAAGTCAATATTACCAAGGATTTCAGTTGTGTCAAATAGCTTAAAGTAGTCAACTCCAACTTTATTTTTCAGTTCTTCTTCTCGGATATTTTTATACTTCATTCTACTTTTGTCTTATTATGCTGTAGTTTCTTAATAATTGCAGGTAACAGTTACGGTTAACGCCCGTGTGCGGAAATTAGCACGCGGAGTTGTCGGCTTACGGTTTTATTGTTAGGTGTTCTAAATTAGCGATTTTGTTCGAATACCGCATATTGGCCGTTAACCGATGTTGGTAATCGTTTTTCTGTTACTCAGGAATTATCAGAAAGAGCATTTTTAAGCTCTTCGGCATTGTCAATTGAGTTCGGGAATGTTTCTAAAAATTCTGAGATCACATTTTTATAGTTGGCCGCAAATTTTTCATCAAATTCTTTTTTCTGTTCTTCTGATAAAAGAATAGAAGCAAAAGTTTTGATATATGCCTGAGTTTTAAAAATTTCAGACATCATTGGTGTGTTGTCGATTTCTAATTTCATATTTCTATTATTTAATTGATTCTGGTGCACATTCATAAAATAACTCTGCACAATCACACCTTCCTCTGGATAGTAAAATATTACTTTTAGGTATAGAACGTGCAATTATTTGCTCTGTCCAATCTTTCACTTTGTCCAGTTCATCTGCATAAGAAGGATCTACAAAACCTTCTTCTAATTCTATATGTTTTCGAAGGAAGAAGCACAGAAAATCTGCGAGTTGAATTAAGCCAACTTGTTTAGAATCCACAAAATGTGGAACATCAATAATTTGACTCATTTTTTCTTGTTTAGGCTTTTTGTCATAGTAAGTATCAGTCCAATCAGGAGGAGAAAGCACCAAATCGGTAAACCTTTGTTGTTCTCTGTGTTCGTGATCAAATATTAATAAGGTTGAACCTTTAGCATTAATTTTTCTTTTTTTACCACGGGCTGATCCTTGATTAAATTTTTGTAATGATAGAGCTAAATGTAAAGCCATAAACCTCCATAATGTTCCAATCTCTTGTAACTTTTCATTTTCTTCTTTTAGTTTATAAAAAGTTTCTTTGTGAACTGCTGTATAGACGATTGAATGTCTTCGTTCGTGAAGCCAATCAATGATGGCAGAAATGATATCTGATCTTTGTTTTCCACTTAATCCCCGCCAAGGACTATTTCCTGAATAAAAGTCTCTTGTGTGAATTTCATCAATTTCTCTTCCAACAATGGAACTCAATTTTATTAAAAGATTTAACCAATCTTCCTTTGTTGGTCTCATTCTATAGGAATCAGCTAAAATTCCTACCATTACTCCAATAGGTTCATCACCTGTTCCGCTTTCATCAATGTATACAAATTGCATTAATCTGATTTTAGGTTAGTTAGATTTCTTGAAAAATGGTTGCCAACTCGTTATATCCATATAAAAATAATCATTTATTATAACTATTTTTTGGATATCAACGCTATAAATATACTAACCTCGCTTATAGAAAAAATACGGTTTACCGTAAATGGAGAAAAAAGATAATTATAATCAGGAGAAATCAAACTTGGGTAGATTACTATTTACTCTTATTATTTAGAGCCTCAGCAAATTGATCCATTTCAGTTTTTTTAATTGAATCATATATTTTTGCAAATTCGCTTAATGTAAACCCCATACCTTCAACTATAGAAGTTAAAGTCGAAAACCTTACATCACTCTTAGCATTAAAATTATCTGAAACTGTTGCTTTTCTTAAATCAGCATTTGCTGAAATCTTACCATAGCTTTTTGCAAATTTAGTAGTATCGTCAAAATCCAAATCCTTAAAAAGTTTACTCTGTAAAAGCAATTTATTTAATGCTAAAGATGCCCTAAGTTTGATATGGTTAATTGCTTTTTCTTCCATAAATGCAATTAACTATAACTTAAAATATTTTTCGGTACGCTTTGGCGTACCGAAAAATTATTCTATATTTATCTCAGTTTATTATATTTGCGAAACTTCTTAAGTAAAAACATTAGAAGCATTCGCTTTGAATCTCGACTCGAAAACTGGTAATTTTCAACAAACCACGAGATGATAAGTGTTAATGCTCACGACCCGGGGCGTGGGCTTTACATAACTTATTGTGGTTAGGTTTTACCAGGCCTCGAGTCAATAAGTTGAGCCACGCCCTTTTTTATTTTCGCACATCGGGCCGTTTCTCTTCATAATTTTCAAAGTGATTTTCTATAATTTTTAAGTCTCGCAATCCCAAAATATACAGTTTTGGTTATCACATCTTATGTCTAATGGTAAGCTTGTTGCGGGACAGGCTAAAATTTACATCATCCCGTGGGTGCTGTTAACCCTATTTTGTACAGTGTGGGTTGGGAAAAGCCTAAGGGCTTTGGGAACATTGTTACTATGGCATTTTCGGCTATAGGGAGCTGTCATGCCCTAGTCCTTTATCCAGAGGGCTGGGATTAATTTGATTTTAGCTTAGCATAAGCTTTTCCCCGTGAGATTGGCGTCTGGACGGGGAAGGCTTAAGCTTAAATAAAACATTGTTTCATTTAAATCACACGTAAAATTATGAAAAATAATTACTCGTGCCATACATACGTGGCGCTAATAATTATAGGCGGGATACTCTTGTGTCTGCCCAAAGCTGCACATGCGACAAACCCTACTTATCCAATACTGCAACAACAACAAATTACCGGAACGGTCACAGATCAAAATGGCCTTCCCATTCCGGGCGTGAGCATTATTTTAAAAGATACCAAACGGGGTGTGGTCACCAACTTAGACGGGGAATATCGTATTACCAACCCCGCAAACGCTACTTTAGTTTTTTCTTATATCGGTTATAAAACCCGGGAAGTACCCATAGACGGGCGAGAGGTAATCAACATCCAACTCGAAGAAGATATCGCCGCCCTGGGCGAAGTGCAAATCAATGCCGGCTATTATAATACCACCCGAAGGGAAAGCACAGGAAATATTGCGAGAGTCACGACCGAGGAAATAGAAAACCAGCCTGTCATTAGTCCGCTACAGGCATTGCAAGGGAGAATGGCAGGAGTAGAAATCATACCGGGTGGAAGTAATCCCGGCACCGCACCAACTATTCGTATTAGGGGTACAAATAGTTTACGGCAAGAAGGAAACCTGCCTTTATATATTATTGATGGGGTACCCATTAACTCCACTCCCATCGAAACCAATTCTGTTATTGGAAGTGCCGGTATCGATCCCCTTAATAATCTTAGTGTTTCCAATATTGAAAGTATAGAAGTATTAAAAGATGCCGATGCTACAGCCATTTATGGGTCGCGAGGGGCTAATGGAGTGATATTGATTACTACAAAAAAAGGCAGGAAAATCGGTACTGGGCTGGAAGCCAGGTTTTATACCGGCGTAGCCACAGTTCCTAATCGGCTGGATTTATTAAACACCCAGCAATACCTGGCCGTAAGAAAAGAGGCTTTTGAAAATGATGGGGTTGCACCTACCGAACGTAATGCCTATGATTTGCTACTATGGGATCAGGACAGGTATACCGATTGGCAGGATTTTTTATTTGGTGGCACTGCGGAAACTACCAATGCCAATCTCACTTTTTCGGGTGGAGAAAAAAACACTTCCTACAGATTGGGAGGTTCCTATTTCTCACAAGGTACCGTCTACCCGGGAGAATACGATTATCGAAAAGTAACCGGTGATTTCAATTTAAATCATCATTCTACAAATGGTAAATTCCATATAAACCTTGCGGTGAATTATGGTGTAGATGTTAATAATTTGGTAGGAAATTTAAATCTAAATTCTTCCGTCTCACGATTGCCACCAAACGCACCAACCATATTTAATGAGGACGGAACTTTAAACTGGGAAGACTGGGCACTGGCAGGCTTAACCAATCCCATGGAAGGATATTATAATACCACTGAAACCCAAACCAATAATTTTATTTCCAATGCTACCTTATCCTATGAGGTTGCTAAAGGGCTAGAGTTTAAAACAAGTCTGGGATATTCTTATTATAACAGCGAAGAACTGTGGAAACAGCCAAAACGCTCATATAGCCCAAGTGATGGTTTTCCTAATATGTCGACACATTCAACTTCCAATAGAACCTCCTGGATTATAGAACCACAATTGATCTATACTTCTAATTTTGGTAAGCTAAGCCTTAACGCGCTTTTGGGGACTACCTTCCAGGATAACTCAGGACGACAGCTTAGGTTTCAGGGGAGTGGCTATGCATCTGAAACCTTAATAGGAAATGTAGCTGCTGCTGAAAATATTCTAAATGCCAGAAATCAGCAAAGCGAATACCGCTACAATGCATTGTTTTCTAGGATTGGTCTTAATTACGATAAAAAATATTATATAAACTTTACGGGCAGGCGTGATGGCTCCTCTCGTTTTGGTCCAAATAATAGATTTGCAAATTTTGGTGCCATTGGTACAGCCTGGATTTTTACCGAAGAGAACCTTATTAAAAACGCGCTTCCGTTTCTAAGTTTTGGAAAATTAAGAGGAAGTTATGGTACAACCGGTAATGATCAGATTGGCGATTATGGGTATTTAGATGCCTATGAAGCCACAACCGGTCCCGGGGGCTTATACCCTACCGCCCTGGCTAACCCTGATTACTCCTGGGAAGTCAATAAAAAGTTAGAAGTAGGACTGGAATTGGGATTTTTAGAAGATCGGTTTAGAATAGCCATCAGCAGATATCAAAACCGCTCCTCCAATCAGCTTGTTGGCTATCCACTACCTTATATCACCGGTTTTACAACCGTTCAGGCTAATTTACCCGCCACTGTAGAAAACAGGGGCTGGGAAATTGAAGCCAGCAGTAATACTATAACCACCAAAAATTTTCAATGGCAAACCTCCTTTAACTTAAGTTTTCCAAGAAATGAACTAATTAGTTACCCCGGCATCGAACAATCATCCTATGCTAACACCTATCGCGTGGGACATCCATTAAATATTTCATTATTATATGAATATACCGGGCTAGATCCTGAGACAGGCTTTTACACCGTCAAGGATATCAACGACGATGGAAGTTACGATTATGAAGACCGAATAATCATTCAGGATTTAAATCGTAAATATTACGGTGGAATTACGAATAATCTTAGATTTAAAAATTTTTCACTGCAATGCTTAGTGGAATTTGTAAAACAGGAAGGTAAAAATACGCTCTTTAATGCCGGAAGGGATGCTAATGTTCTTGCAATGGTATTGTCAAATGAGCGCTATCAGGAATATTCACAAACCAGCCGGGCGACCACGGCATTTAATCGCATTGTAAACAGCAATTTTCCGGTAGAAGACGCCTCTTTCTTACGGTTAAAAACCGTATCCATAAATTATAATCTTGGGAATAGTTTTTCTAAAAAGATTGGCCTTGAAAACATAAGACTTTTTCTACACGGCCAAAACCTATTTACGCTCACATCATATAACGGTCTTGATCCCGATGAATCAAATTCAGGTTCCGGATTTCGCAACTTAAGATCAATTACAGCCGGTATTCAAGTAAACCTTTAAACTCAAATTTATGATAATTAAAAAAATTATATATCATGCCACACTGGTACTAATAAGTTTCCACTTTATCGCTTGCGAAGAATTTATAACTGTAGATGCCCCTAACAATAAGCTCATTAGAAGCGAGGTATTTAAAAGTGATGAAACCGCCCAAAGTGCAATGAGGGGGATATACAACGAATTGTATATGGCGGCCTTCAGTAATGGGAGCAGAAGCAGTGTTAGTGTACTTTGTGGACTATCGGCAGATAATTTACAAAGCCTTTCGACCTCTAATATCCCAAGGATGCAGTTTCAGGAGAATGAAATAACGCCGGATAATCAGAACAATTTTGAATTATGGCAAGGAGCTTACCATATCATTTATCTCACTAATTCCTTTTTGGAAGGGCTTTATACAGCAGAAGGATTAAGTGCTGAAATCGCCAACCGGTTAGAAGGAGAAGCCAGGTTTATTCGAGCTTTTGCCTATTTCTATTTAGTAAACCTGTATGGTGATGTTCCATTGATATTAACTTCAAATTACCGGGACAACGAGTTAGCCTCCCGTACGGAAGAAACAATAATTCACGATCAAATAATTTCAGATTTAAAAGAGGCCAGGGAACTCTTGAGTGCCACCTATTCAGATGGCGAAAAAACGCAGGTAAACCAGTATGCTGCAACTGCATTATTGGCTAGAATGTATTTATACCTAGAAGATTGGAGCAACGCAGAAAGGCTAAGTAATGAAGTAATTGAGGCTGACACTTATGAAATCCTGGAAAACTTAGAAGAGATTTTCCTGGCGAACAGCACCGAAGCTATTTGGCAAATTTCTCCACTAGGTGACGGTGAAATGACCACACATACATGGGATGGTGCCATACAAAATATTGATCCCGATCTGTGGTTTTTTGCTACGGTAAAACTGTCCGAAGGCCTAATTGAAGTTTTTGAACCAGGGGATAAGCGTTTACAGGAATGGATTGGGTATAATGAATCTCTTGAAGTTTACTTTGCTAAAAAGTACAAAGTCATTAACAGTAGTGATTTTCCAATAAAAGAATATTCGACGGTTTTAAGACTGCCCGAACAATATTTAATCCGGGCAGAGGCAAGAATTCACCAGGGGAATTTGAACGGGGCTATGGCCGATATCAATGTAATAAGAAAACGGGCCGGCCTGGAACTACTCTCTTCCAATACGGTAGATATAAAGGCCGATGCTTTAATGAATATAGTGTTGGAAGAGCGTAGAAAAGAATTCTTCACAGAATGGGGACATCGTTGGTTGGATTTAAAACGTACCCGAAGAAGTGAAGCGATATTGAGTCCTGGCAATCCCAGCTGGGAAAATACCGATGTACTATATCCTATCCCCCAGCAAGAACGAATTAAAAATCCTAATCTCTCCCAAAATCCCGGCTATTAGTAATGAAAAAGATCATCTATTGTAGTATTTACCTGTTATGTAGCTATTGGATTAACTGCCCAATAATCCTGGGACAAACTATTCCTAATAAATCCACCGTTAAGCTTGACCAGAGTATCATCTATGGTCAATTAAATAATGGGTTCACCTATTATATTAAACCAATAGAAAAAGAGCACTGCCCTATCAAAATGAGTTTAATCGTAAAAACAGGTATTCTTTATGAAAAACCTTCGCAAGCTGATTTTTCTCATGCTATTGAGCATCTTGCCTTTAGAGAAACTAAAAATTTTCCGAAAGGGATAAAAGGTGATTCTAGTACGTTATCATCTTTAGGAATGTCCCTAAGGGATGTAAGTGCAATGACCAGTGGTGTAAAAACGGTTTATAATTATTTACCTTCTAACAAAAAGGAAAGTATAGAAAAAGGGATTCTATGGTTTAGCGATATTCTTTTTGGTTTAGATTTTTCCGAAGAAAGGATCAATACAGAGCGCGGAGTGCTTTTGCAAGAAAAATTATCCAAACAGGATAGTAACAGGATCCCTCAGCGAGCACTTAACAACAAATTATTCCCCTGGATATCCGATAGGGCCAACTTTTTGGAGATCAATAAAACATTTTCTAAAAAGGATGTACAAGCCTACTACTATAAATGGTATAAACCGGAACGAACAGCTGTATGCATCGCCGGAAATATTGATGATGCCGAATATCTGATTGACCTTATTAAAAAAAATTTTAGCGGTGAAATTAAAAATTTTTCAAAAGAGGGGGTTGAAGAGCCCTGGCAAAAGTACCTTCAAAGTGATCGAAAATTCGAAATTATTGAAAGCGATTCGATGCTAAATCAAAACCTCGCTAAACCAATAACTGTTAATTTATATTACAGGGACGCTACAAATAATTTATTAGCGGGTACAATTGAAGGAATGAAAAGAGATCTTAAGGTTCAACTGCTAATGCATGTCTTAAACGACCGCTTTAAAGAAGCACGAAAATCTTTTAATAATCCTACAAATATTTATAGTGTGCATACCAGTATTTCTGGAAATCAGCATTTAAACAAACCACCTTTTGCCTTTAAAGTTATGCTGAAATCAGCCCTGCACTCTGAAAAAAAGTCATTGGAAACTTGCATTTTAATGATGAACCAGTTAAAAAAACATGGTATAAATAAGAGCGAATTTTTAAAGGCGAAACGAGAGTTATTAACTAATTTTCCAGCTGAAATAAGTAATCCCACCGACTATTGGATAAGGGAAACTCAAAACCATTTTATTGACAATACACCCCTTCCCGCTACTAAAAACAACCTTATAAGATCTTTCTTAAAAGATGTGTCACTAGAAGAGGTCAATTTGGTTATCCGTGATTTATTATCAACGCCTCCCAACGATATTGGTATCATTATTCCAAAAAATTATCAAACTCTGCTAAACTCGGAAACATTTACCAGGAACTTTATCGCTCAACTCTCTAAAGAGACCGTGCCGCCTTACAAAGAACCAAAGGTAATTTCTGAAGTTATGGCTACAAAGGAAATACAAACCTTAGACGTTGAAGAACCAGTATCTGTAAAAAAGGGAAAATTAGGCACTAAGGTCTTAATGTTAAAAAATGGGGTAAAACTAATTTTAAACCCCATGAAAGAGGTTTCAAAAACAGACGATCTTCTAATTCGAGGGTATTCTTCAAATGGAGCATCCTGTATTCCTCGTAAGGATTATTATTCTGCCATTTATGCACCATCTCTAATTCTAAATTCTGGAATAGGTAAACTAAATAAGTTTGAATTAGAACGTTTTTATCAAAACAGTCAATCATTTCAAATGGGCTTTCATCCCTATATCAATTATATTGAATCTGGTGTCAAAACTATAGTTGATAAAAAAGAGGTTGAAGATTTCCTACAATTGTTTTATTTGTTCGCAACCCAACCCCAAATAAACTATAGCGCTTTTAAGGCGTGGCAAAACCAACAATTGGATTTCTCTTCGAGATCTACGAGCAATGTGAATGATTTAATGGACCTTTTCCATAAAAAAATCGATGATATATCCGCTATACCGGTGGGTGAAATGAGAACCGAAAGCTTAAAAAAGGTTGAATTTAGCAAAGCAGTTGATTTTCATAAGCAATTTTTTGGTGATCCAGCTGCATTCACCTTCATAATAACTGGCGATTTTGAAGAAAAAAAATTGCTCCCGATATTTCTGAAGTATTTAGGAAATCTAAAAAACAACGCTACAATTAAGTGTGCTGGTATTTCTAAAAACATAAGCTTATCAGAGAATTTTAATGACGAATTAATTTCATCAAGAACTTCTAACCCGGCTAAATCTTTTTATGGTTTGGGCTTTATAAAGCAACGAAATAAAACTGACGACTGGAAAGAGGAGTTCAAAGTGATGGTATTAGGAAAACTTGCCGATAGATTGCTAACAAAATTTCGATATGAAAAGGGGCTTTCGTTGTATTATTTTTCTGCTGGGGGAAATTTTAATCGTGCTTTGGATCGTTACGAAATCGAATTTAGGTTGAATTGCACTTCAAGAGAGCTCTTGGAAGTCGAGCGAGAGACTAATAAGTTGGTCAGGGATTTAAAAGAAGGAAAATTTAATGAAGACCTTTTACAAATAATTTTAAAGGAAATGGCCATTAAATACGAAACCATGAAGCAAATGCAGTGGGAGAATCAATCGCTTTATAGACATTATAAATTTGGCGAGCCAATCATAAAAGGATCTGAAATAGCTGATTTTTTAAAAACGCTCACTTCTAAAGAGATTCAAAAGACCGCAAAAGAATATTTTATTGATTCTAATAAATTTGAACTAAAAGGTAATTAGATTGAAAGGGTAAATTAAATAATAAAGCACATCGCAATAGGCGATGTGCTTTGGATTAAAAAATTTCAAAATTAAGATAATGGATCTAAGATAATTGGATCTTCAGAGTCACTTTCTTTTAATGTTGATGTATCCATTTCGTCATAAACATCATACACGGGACCATTTTCTCCAAATTGAACCCTACAGGTCTCATCACCGGCCTGACAAGGTGTTTCATCTATAGCACGCCAATTACCATTGATAAGAACATAATCATTTGCCTGAACATTTGGATCAGACTTTGGACTAACGCTTGCAAAGGTCAATCCTATGGCAAAAATGATTGCCAACAGCGGTAAAATTACTTTTAACTTTTTCATGGTTTTAAGTTTTAATACATACCTACTCTTTGAAGGATTTTCGGCTTCTCCTACTTTCTGCGCAAAAAGATTTTTAATTTTTCTTGGGTGTAAATTTCCAGCGCATCACTGGAAAAAGAAAGTAGTTTCTATTAAAGGCTACGATCATTTACACTAGTAAATTTCATCAAATAACCTCAAATAAAATGGTCGCTAAAGCCTAAAAGCTATTCTATTATGATGATGACCAGAAATTTTCTATTCTGTATTGCGAAGGGGTCTTCCCGTATTGAAGCCTAAACTTCCTGGAAAAATGAGAGTGATCTTTAAAACCGCATTTTTGGCTAATGATAGAAATCGGTATTTCTGTAGTACG
>NZ_JBSXOK010000043.1:0-4448 GCF_056859415.1 Zunongwangia sp. L-65 | reverse complement strand
CGGTTATAAAACAGCCAAGAGAAGATTTAAAATGGAAGTAAGGAATTTAATTATTGCAATGATAGTGACCTTTTCCGGAGGAGATCCCAACAAATTATTTAAAACTTAAAGTGGCCGGAATTTCTTCCGACCACTAGTGGGGCTTCCCCCCCCTTTCCGTTTTACGAGTGAGGAACAACAACTATTTTTCGTTGCGTACCCCTTTGAAAGGTTTGTTGTCCGAGGTCTTAACATCCATGAACCTACCTGTATTAGCATCTCGTTTAATCCATGAATCTATTTTCGGATTGTATGTTTGAGAGCGATCTCTAACAGCACCTTTCCTTGCATTGTCTTTAGGTGGATTTGTAGCCATCTTTTTACGAATTATATTAAACTTAGACCTTTAACTTACTGGCATAAAGGCTTTGCCATGAAAATTAATGCTTCATAAGTATAAAGTCAAAAGCGTGACATAATAATATATTTTGTAATTTGTCACGGAATTTTATTATGCTTTATGTAAATGTCAATAGAAGAAATTGAAAATATTTTGCTCGTTATTTCAGACAAAGACTACGATGAAGATTCTGCTATTGCAAGTTTTACAAATCTGTATCGTGGTTATAGTAAGTTCTTGAATTCAGTTGTTTCTAGAGCTTTAAAAGACAGAGGGGTATATGATGAAGAAATATTAAACACTGTAATCAGTAACACATTTTATAAATTGTATGAAAACCCCTTACTTTTTTCTTTTAGAAAGGAAGCAGAGGATGACAAAGGGTTCAAAGCCTGGTTGTCAAAAGTTGCTAAAAATGAATTAAAACGCTTATTTAATGAGTATTACAAAGATACGATTCCTTTAGAAGTACTAAGTGTAGAACCAGCCATAGAGAGTGATGATTTGCCTGAAGAAATTTTTAGAAATGTTAACTTTAAAGTCCTTGATGATGCATTACAAATATTATCAGAAAGGGACAGACATATACTCCTAACCTTATATCTGTATTATGAAGAAGGTAAAAATACACCATCAGACGTTTTAAAGATGTTGTGCAAGATGTATGATACGACACCCGTGAATATTAGGAAAATTAAAGAACGAAGTGAAAAAAAGATCGTGGATTACTTTACAAAGAATACTCAATTAAAACCCTTGAAATATGTCAAATAGAAAAAAAATAATCGATTTATTTCAGTCTAAGGGATTACTTTTTCCAGAAACAGAGAAAGAAGTAGAAGAATTCGAATTATTTAATACTCCTGATGAAGAAGAACCGACTGATTGGGATGCCCCTGAAAAAATACTAAAGCGAGGCTTGCAAAACCTGACGGAAATTCAGACGGATACCGAAAATTCTTTAAATAATGAAATTGAAGAATTACGAATGGTGGCTAGAAAAGGTAATAATCTTCCACAGCATATTATAGATAAAATGAAGGCAAAGCACAACAAGGATGATAAATAATACATCCTTACATTATATTAAAGACCTTGCCGAGTATATTGCATTTCAATACCAAGAAAAAATAACACCAGTAAATCAAATAGCTAAAGATATAGGGTTAGAACTATTTTATGATGCATATGAAAAGGGAACATTTGATGGAATGACTGTTTATGCCGACAACTGTTTTTATATTCACTTAAATACAGACAATGGTAACAGGGAAAACACTGAAAGGGGCAGATTTACTCTGGCTCATGAACTCGGACATTATTTTATTGATACTCATAGAATTGGTCTAAAAAAAGGAATTTTAGAACCCCATCCTTCTTTAATTAATAGAAAGCAATTCAACTCGATTGAAAGGGAAGCTGATTATTTTGCGTCATGCCTTCTAATGCCTGAATCAAGATTCAAACAGGACATTTTCAAGAAAAAATTCAATTTTCAATTAATTGATAGTTTATGTACTCAATACAAAGTAAGTAGAACTGCTTGTGCGTTTCGCTTTGCCCAAATAGGTAATCACCCCATAATGATTATATATGCAGAGAGAGGAGTTGTCAAATGGAAGCTAGAAAGTGATGATTTCCCTTATAAATGGTTGCTCAACGATCGGACCGTTCCGACAAATACGGTTATGGGAGAATACTTCTTGCAATCAAATACACAAGATATCTATAAAACAGAACAGGTTTGGGCGATGGACTGGTTCAATTATGTGAAAGATAGAGATACAGAAAGACCTTTTTATGAACATTGTATTCCTTACAAGGATAAAGCTTTGAGTATAATATGGGAAGATTAAGGCGCTAATTTAAATTGGACACTATTCCCGATTTTAATTGTAATTTGTATAATAGCTGGGCATAAAAGCAAGTGCAGGACTGAATGGATTGTAGTGCAACGGAAAGGAATGAAGGACTTCTCTTGCTGTGCGTTGCAGGAAGTGGGTAATTAGAGTAAGTGAGGTACGAGCGAACGAAAAAAACCTACTGGAAGCAAATGGCTGTGCGGTGGGGAATATCCAATTATACTTCAGACATAAATAATTCAATATAATTATCTGTAGATTCTACCTTAGGATTAAGATATTGAAAAATTAAATAGGCTATTTGTTGACCATTTAAAGCAATAAAGTTATTCTTTCTTATTTCGTTCATTGCCGAATTATTATAACCAGATGTTGTACAAAACAAAAATAATTGAGCCGGATATTGGTTATCACGTTTTTGACGATTTGCAAATGCAGTAAATTTGTCAATATCAACCCTACCTACATTTCCTGAATATTTTTTTGCCTGACCATATAATTCTATTTTACCATAAGTATTTGAAGAACAATTAGACTTGAAAGGCATAATTCCAGAGAAATCTACACCACCATCATTTGATTGTTGAGAAACTTCTACCTTAATAGCGTTAAAACATTTCTTTAAAAGATAACCACAAAAATGCTCGAAATCCTGCCAACTAATATATTTAAGTGATTTGTAAATAGAATTTACTATTTCAAAATTAGAATTGAATGATACGATAGAAGCGTCAGCACTATTAAACAAACTACAAGTGTTGTCTGATAGTGATTGGTTAATATCATTGCGAGCATAAGTAACAAAATTTTGAATATTATTTTCAGCTAATTCAGCCGCTTTAAACATATTATAACCTTCTTTTTTGTAATACTCGTTGAGTAAATCTAATGTTCTAAAATTAATTTGTGAATTTACAGAACCTATTTCGATTAATAATTCTCGGTTCATACAACGTCTGCTTGTTTCAATACAGCAATTCTATCCAATTGGTTTTTCATTTCGTGAACTGACTTTTTTAGATCAGCAACTTCTTCATTCGACATTTCAGCTTCTAAGCCTTCTGCTACTATATTTTTAAAAGCCTCAATAGCATTTGAAATTTTCCCCATACATTCTGGCAAAGTTATTTTTTGTGCATTGAAATTTTTTTGTTCAATATAATTCATTGCCTTTTGCAAATTTTTATCGTCCAAATAATTTAAGGCCACAGGCTCAGCAACTAAGTGCACCAATTGACGAACATTATGTGCATCTGATAAAGCGACTTTTCCTTCTTCATCTGGAGCTAACCATTCATAAAACCTTCTGGTATTTTCCTGATTTTCGAATAAGTAGGTTTCATCATTCCATCCCATAAAACTTCTTAGAGCTGGTCTTTTTAAAACCTCATCAAAATGACTAAAGAAAGAGTGTTTCCAATAAGATGAATACTCCTCATCTTTTTTGAATTGTGACATTACACTAAAAGTCTTATAGTAACGATTGATTTCACGAACTGACATTCCAATCATTTTTGAAATTGTTGCAGGAGATTTTCCCTTACCAATTAAATCATTTATATATTGAGCCTTTTGATAAGCATCCCATTCTTTTATCCCTGAGACATTACGAATACCTTGAATAACTTTACCAACTTCTTCAACATCATCAATTTGCCCCTCAATTACTAAAATATCTATACTCTTTAGCTTTAGTATTGTTTCTTCATCAAGAACTGATTGTCCTAAATCATATTGATTAATCAGGTATTTAATAGCTGTAGTTCTCCTGTTTCCTTCAACAACTACGAAATTTCCATTATCTATATCTCTTGCGACAATATTATCAACATTATAAAATCCAACCGTTTCTATTGAACTCGCTAATGTGCAAAAAACGGTCATAGTATACCACCCTGGCCGGGTTAAAGTGAGCCACCCTGGCCGGATCAAAGTGAACCACTTTAGGCGGAGTAAAGTGAACCACTAAAAAATCGATTCTATTTGTAAGAAGCCAAATGTCTTTTTTTTGTAAAAAAGACCATGGCCAACAAACAGATAGATATGCGAAAACTAAAACAGATTTTTAGCTTGTACAGCCAGGGCGTCAGTAAACGGCAGATAAGTTCAAGGTTGGGTTTATCACGTAACACCATTACTAAATACATCGGTTTTTTTCAGAGTTACCAGTTTACAACGTACGAGGTCTCCGAGATGACCCTGGAAGA
>NZ_JBSXOK010000042.1:0-13970 GCF_056859415.1 Zunongwangia sp. L-65 | reverse complement strand
TGTAGAGTACAAAATCACTACGGCCATCAAGCTTATGGCGGTCTACTTTAGTGGGATCTTCCCACTCGTTTTGCTGCGTATAGCCCACCGTAAACAATAATAATCCTAGTAGGCTTAAAAAGGTCTTTTTCATAGTTTTAGATTTATCTTTCATTTAAGGTGAATGATTTTTCACCAATTCCCTTTACCTTAACATTGATTGAAACATCCTGATTTTTTGTTCCTTCTGATAGTTTAAGATATGCTCGTAATTTTCCCTGATAAGAACTTCGCTGATTACTTTGGTAATTTTCGTGACTTTTCAAGTCTCCGCTTTCTAATCCCAGCACTTTTATTGATGATGGCAATTCAAAAGTCACCGGGCGATCATCATTTATGATAAGTGTCCCGTTTTTATCTATCAAATCAATATCAACAATAAGAATATTATCCACCTCAGTTCCAATATCTTCTTTGTTATAAGTGATTTTAAAATCTGCTATCGATTCAGGTGTGTGTAATGTATGAGTCGCTATTTCTTTTCCTTCTTTATTATAACCTTTAAGTAATAACGCTCCGCTTTTAAAAGGCACCTTCCAGAAGATCATTTTTCCATCGTATTCGCCTTTTTTCTTTCCTAAGGATTTATTATTTAAAAAAAGCTCAACCGAATCAACATTAGTATATGCGCTCACATATTTTACATCCTTTTCAGATCCGCTCCAGCTAGTTGAAATATGGCGTCTCTTGATAACATTCTCTTCAGTTTCAGTTATTCCCATAAAAACCATAGGATCATCATTCCATAAACTTTTTCTAAAATAAAAGTCCGGTTTTGGTTTTCCCGCAAGATCAATAATTCCGGCACCACTACTTCTATAAGGCCATTTTCCAGCCTCCCCGATAAAATCAAATGCTGTCCATAAAAACTGGGAAGCGATAAAATCATTGTTTTTTACGGCATTCCAGGCACTAAGCGCATCCCCATTTTCACTTCCATAGATAATCCTTTCGGGGTATTTGGCATGATCTTCTTTATATCTAAATTCCTGGTAATTATATCCCACAATATCCAGGATCTTAGGGTAGGCTGTAAAGTTAGACATGGTTACACCAGCAAGTGCCGCAGTAACAGGCCTTGTGGTATCAAATTTCTTGACAGCCATACTAAGTTCATTTGCAATTTTACCTAATTGATCTACCGGGGGGTGATCGGGCATATATCCTTTGCCGTAAATTTGAGGATTTCGGCCTTCATCTAAAACGGGATGAGTGTAAGGATCATTAGGATAATCAATTTCGTTGCCTATACTCCACATAATTATAGATGGATGGTTCCTATTCCGCCTAACCATATCTTCTACATCTTTAGCACCCCATTGTTCAAAGTCTTTATGGTAACCATCTTTACCGGGTGTTCCTTCATTCCAGCCTTCAATCCACTTATTTTTACCAAATTCCCATTCGTCAAAGGCTTCGTCCTGAACCAGGAAGCCCATTTCATCAGCAAGATCATAAATATAATCCTGATGTGGATAGTGGCTCATTCTAATAGCGTTTGCACCAAGTTTTTTAAGGGTTCTTAACCGCTCTTTCCAAACTTCCTTAGGGACGGCAGCACCTAGAGCTCCGGCATCATGATGGATACAGACCCCTTTAATCAACATGTTTTTTCCATTTAAAAAGAAGCCTTTATTAGCATCAAACTTAAAATCCCTAATTCCAATTTTATCACTCCATAGCTCCATCAATTTACCGTCTACTTCTATACGGATATCTACATCATAAAGATTAGGGGTATCTGGTTCCCACAGTTTCGGAGTATCTATTTTTAAATGCAGTTCGTTATAATTTTCCCTATTAGGATACAACTGTAATGTAGAGGTGTTCGTGGCTACAATTTCACCTTCGTTATCGCTTATATTGATGATGATAGTTGAGGGGGATAGCTGTCCGGTTAAATTTTCAATTTCCAGCTGGATATTTAATTCTGCCTCATCTTTTTCTATTTTTGGGGTCGTTACAAAAACACCCCATTGTGAAAAATGAATGGGATTTTGCTGAATTAAATAAACATTCCGATAGATTCCGGAGCCGGTATAATATCTGCTATCTGCATAATCGGTATGATTACATTTTACGAGTATTTCGTTTTCTGTTTCGTTTAAGTATGGCGTTAAATCGTATTGAAAAGGTATGAATCCATTAGGTCGTTTACCTAAAAAATGACCGTTTATCCATACCTCACTATTTTTATAAACACCATCAAAGTAAATACTGTATTTTTTATTTGGAGAATAATCCTGAATAACAAAGTTTTTCTTGTACCAGGCGATACTACCGGGAAGAAACCCCGTTCCACTTGCCCACTTGGGATCGAAATCACTTTGAATACTCCAATCATGAGGAAGTGATATATTTTGCCAGTTCACATCACTTTTATTTGTTAATTCTCCCAAATGAAACTGCCAGGATTCATTAAATAGCATCTTAGAATTTTCCTGTGCGCTTATAGCTAACGGAAAGCTTACAACAAGCAAAAGGAGAATTTTTTGCCAATGCAATAGCGTTTTTAAAAAATTTATATTCATATCATTTTTAAAAAATTAAAGTGGTGATTGATTTTCCGGCTAGCAAAATTTTAGCACCATATTCTACAGGAGCTAAGTTTTTATCACTGGAAGTTACATAGGATGATTTGGGGGTTAAGGACTTTTCGTCATTTTTAAACTGAACCTGAATTGCTTTGTCCAGAGGGTTGATAAGTACTAGAATATGCTCCTGATTATCTGGAGAATTAAAGCCTGAAACCAGAACTCCTTCAGGCAATTCATTTTCTGTACTAATTTGAATGCGTTTAGCTCCAGGCCTAATAAAACGGCTATAATTTCCAAGCGCCCAAAGCATTTTACTGGCTTCAAAATTTCCGTCTTCTTTATTTTTATCGGCGTAAATTAATCCGTCTTTATAGTCATAAACCGATACTGCAGTCCACCAGTGCCAGGCTGAAGCATTAGCGATACTTAAATCATGATGTATCACTTTAGCCATATAAAGCGCGGGAGCAATCCCCAGATCTTTGCCGTTTCCTTCTATTTCTCCATCATTATCACCAAGAATACAATACTCAGACATCCAGTATTTTAAATTCTGAAATTTCTGTAAGTTTTGTTTAAGTTTCTTTCGTTCTCCAACTAATTTAGATTTAGGAGAAGTGGTAAAATAACTATGTCCTGAAATTACCTGACCTAAATGCTCAAGATTGCCAATGTAACCTGGTGAATTTTCATCAAAAAAATAGTTAAGCTGAGAACCTCTTCCGGGTTTATTATCGTCTTCGAATAAATAGTTGAGCTGTGCAGCTTCAGGAAGATCAATTTTTGTTGCTATATTGTTTTCGGTAAAACTGTTATTTATTATTCTGGTAATCGCTGCTATCTCATCATTCCAGAAAGGACTGCCTTCCTGTCCACCATCTGCCCAATCCCATTGCGGTTCGTTAAACGGACTTACAATGTCTACTGTAAGACCTAGTTTTTTCATCCCTTTTATACTATTACTTAAATAGTCTGCGAATTTTTGATAGTTAGCTTCTGCTAAATTGGATTGCTGGCCACTTGTACTAAATGCTTTCTTATTTCTGGTGAAATTTACATGTGGGCTATTTAGAAATACAAGCAATTGATCTACACCATAATCTTTGGCTGCTTTTGCAAACCAAACCTGTCCCGATTGCCGTTGCCAAGAATAGGTACCATTAAGTTCTAAAAATGAATCTGCTCTTCTCCATTCATCTGCGATACCACTATCACTACCCTGTTGAGCACTGCCTGCCCCCAGGTTAAATCGCCATAAGGAAAGACCTATTCCTAACGGATGCTTATTTTCATCCAACTCCTGACTAAAAAGGAGTTGTGCTATCTTCTGTTTTTTAGGATCCGGCCAATTGCCGATATGCTGTATGCTCCAGGCATCAGATGCACCAAAATTGTCTATCGTCTGAAAACTGACGTTATCTTCAATTGTTATCGTTATTACCTTATCGCTGTTTTCCTCTATAGTTTTTTTTTCTCCATCATTATTTTCATGTTGGCAGGAAATAAAAAACAAATGGAATGTGATTAGTAAAAAATAAGATTGAAAGTTTTTTATCATCGAATGAGTGTAATAGTGTTACCAGTAAATGGTCCTAACGGTTATAGTTTTTGCACATATTTTGGAATGTGGTACGTAAACCTGAATTATTGCGGATAACGAAAATTTATATTTAGAAAAGACCGGAAATAAAAAACCATATTGCCAACTGGCAATATGGTTTAATGATTTTAATATCCCGGATTTTGTTCTATTTGGTTATCAGAAGCTAATATTTCGCTTCTTGGAATAGGTAACCAGTAATTTCTTTCTTTAAAATTTTTTCCATCAAGCGCCGTAAAAGTACTGTAATTTAAATCTCCATCTGTTCTGGTAATTCTCATTCCCAAAGCAGGTTGGTTTTCTACCTCATCTGCGATCATCCATCGTCTTACATCATAATACCTGTGTTCCTCAAACGCAAGCTCAATTCTTCTTTCATGGCGAATTTTTTCACGCATTTCACTTTGGCTTAGTCCGCTCTCTATATTTGGCATACCAGCTCTGGAACGGATTAGATTTATGGCATTATAAACCGATTCATCTGGACCGGCAGCTTCATTTTGAGCCTCAGCGTAATTCAGTAAAATTTCACCATATCGTATATATATCCAATCTTGTGTACCTGCTACTCCCCATGGATTAATAATTGGAAGATCTTCATCGATAAACTTTCTCAGGTAGTAACCTGATTTACTGGTATTCCAGTTTGAAGGTCCATCCGGACTATCTAAACCGCCGGGCACAAATGTCTCTACTTCTCTTCCACGGTATTCAGCGCCATTATATAAAATGGTTTGGTAAAATCTTGGATCTCTATTTTCATAAGGCTCCTGCGCATGTGATTCGTTATTCCAATCAAATTCAGATCCATCAGCCATTTCATAGTCATCTACTAAATTTTGTAGTGGCACATTACCTGCCCAGCCGCCATATCCGTTGGGACCATTGGCGATTTCAAGAGCGGTATGTAAGGCGTTAAGATTGTAGTAGCGCGCAAATATTATTTCGTTATTCCCTAAAGATTCCAGAAAAAGCTTTTGGTAATCAGGATATAGGCTGTACATTCCAAGATCCATAACTTCCTTAGCAGCATTAGCCGCTTCAGCCCATTTTTGAGGATCACTGGCATTGTTGTTATATAACGGACTGGCTGCATATAATAATAATCTGGCTTTAAGAGCCATGGCAGCACCTTTTGTCGCTCTACCTTCCTGCCAGGTGTTAGAATGATTTTCAGGTAGACCATCAATAGCAGCGTCTAATTCGTTTATGGTATAGGTTAATCCTTCTGATATCGTACTTTTCTCGAATAAACTAGGATCGGTTAAATCGTCACCAAGTTCTACCACCCGGTCTCCCATAAGGACTACTTTGCCATAATTTCTAATAAGATCATGGTATCTATAGGCTCTTATAAATTTTAATTCAGCCGTAAGAACCTCTTTTTTTGAGTCGCTCATCGCTAAATTTTCGATATTGGTGAGGGCATAATTAACCTCTCTGATACTACGATAGCTACGTCCCCAAATTGTTCCTGCAATACCCGTATTTTCAGGGGCTAACTGTCCCTGCTGAATGAGCCAGGTATTATCATCATTGTTATAAATAGACTCATCAGTCAAAGAACTCCACATTGCATATTCAAAGCCTCTTCCAAAGCCGGGACGGCTTCCCTCGCCTTCTTTATCAGTAAGACGAACGCCCAGGTATCTGTTAATAACATAACCTTCAAATAAGGTGGAATCGTTAAGTATTGCCGAATCAGAAACACGATCTGTTGGGGTTACCTCTAAATAATCATCCTGACATCCTATCAAAATAAAACTTCCTAATAGGGAGAATAAGAATATTTTTGTATTTAGTATATTAAATTTCATAAATCCTTTTTTTAAAACTGAACATTAATTCCAAGATTGATAATCTTTTGTTGTGGGTAGAACTGTCCGCTTTCGCTACTACCTTCAGGATCAAAATCCTCTACATCGGTAAAAGTGAATAGATTAAATGCACTGGCATATATTCTTGCATTACCTATGGCTAGTTTATCTGTCCATGTTGCGGGAAGGGTATATCCTAATTGAATATTTTTAAGACGAACAAAGGCTGTATTTCTTAGCCAGAAATCATTTCTGAACCTTCCTCCGCTTACTGCAGAAGAAGCACGTTCACTTACTCTGGGGTAACTTCCCTGAGGGGTATCCGGTGACCATCTGTTATCGGCCCAGCTGCTATAAAAGTTACCAACAGTTCCAGATTCCGGAAGCACATATTGTCTTACCTGACCCTGGCCGGCAAATACAGCTGAGAAATCGAAATTTTTATAATTAGCATCCAAAACAAGCCCAAATGTTATCTGAGGGATGTTTCCGTATTCACTTCTGTACATGTCATCTGGAGTTATTTCCCCATCATTATCAAGATCTTCATAGATTAAGTCACCTAATCTTGCGCCTTCAACATGTGGATAATTATCCAGATCTTCCTGTGTTCTAAAAATTCCTATAGCATTGTATAACAGATAGGTGTTAAGAGGACGTCCTGTTTGTTTTTGGTAATCCAGAACACCAGGGGCCTCATCAATAAAACCAATCTCGTTCTTTGCATAAGTGAAATTTCCCTGTACTCCAAAGTTAAAATCACCTTCCCCTTTGAAGTCGTAACCCAGGCTTGCCTCAAATCCATGGCTTTTCACTTCTCCAATGTTTTCAGATGGAACCAATGGGTCGTTATCATTTGTTGGGTATGGATTTACAATTCCCGTAGTTCCTGGGATTGATGCATTACGGTTAATCAGAATATCTTTTCGATCCTGACTAAAGTAGATGACTTCGGTATTAAAATGATCCAGCCATTTAAAATTTACTCCAATATCAGTTTTTTGCGCTACTTCCCATGTTATATTAGGGTTAGCAAGTCTTATAAGGTCGATACCCGTAACGACTTTCCCTCCAATTACATAATTATTATTAATGGCGTAATTGTCGAAATATTGAAACTGCCCCACATTATCATTCCCCAAGACACCGTAAGAAGCTCTAATTTTCAAATCATCAAAGAAGTCTACATTAAACCAGTCTTCCTGGGTAATTCGATAACCTGCAGAAATAGAAGGAAAAACACCATATCTATTCCCTTTAGGGAAGATAGAAGATCCGTCTACCCGCATTTGAAATTCGGCAAGATATTTTTCGCTGTAATTATAAGCTATTCTCGAAAGGAAACTCTCTCTGGTAAAGTTATAACTACTGCCATAATTATCTTTATCGGTCGCTGCTCCTCCTCCCTGAGAAAGTTCAGGAGTTTGCGTGGTTGGGAAATGAATCCTTGACGCTCCTAAAGTATGATCCTTGTTTTCACTTCTTTCGTAGCCTATAAATGCATCGATATTGTGATTGTCGAATCTTCTTTTAAAGTTCAGCTTAATATTACCAACCGTTTTGGACTGACTGAAGTGTTCCTCCTCTAAAGAAGCCTGTTCATCTGGGCCGCCGCCAATAACCACTGGGCTGTAATCGTCGGTATTCCTATTGTAATTATAGAGGGTATATGGCGTTTTAAAATTCCTAATTCTACTGGATAGTTCATCTACAGAAAAGAAACCATCTATAGACAATCCATCAAGAAATGGTAATTCATATTTTGCTTTAAGGATTCCGTTAAACACATATTTTGGCTGATTATTTACTCCTCCCACAGAAGTAGCCATAATTACCGGGTTTGCATTTTCTATACCGGTAGATGGGTAACCATTTGGATATATGGCGGCTACTGTAGGGTAAGCTCTATATATCGATCTGAAAATATAATCAGCCCCTTCGGTTGCAAATTGCCGGTCTTCTTTTCTTCCTGATAGCGAAAGACCAACGCTTAACCTGTCAGAAATATCAACATCTAAATTTGATCGAACATTATACTGGTCATATTGGGTAGCCCCATTTTTATATAAACCTTCCTGGGATGTTTTGCCTAAAGAGAAGAAATAATTAACTTTCTCTGATCCCCCGGATACATTAAGATTATGTTGCGTTTGGGTAGCATAATCCCTAAGAGCCGCGTTTGCCCAATCGGTATTTGGATAATTTAAAGGATCATTACCATTAGCAAAAAGATTTATTTCTTCAGGAGAATAAACCTGATTCAGACCATCATTCGGACTGTTATAATAAGCGATTTCATTTCTTATCTTGGCATAGGTCGATGCATCAGCCATATCGGGTAATCGCGTAGGAGAGGAAAATCCTACATCAAATTTATAAGATACCGATGGGGCTGAGTTCGTTTTTCCTCTTTTAGTAGTTACCAGTATCACACCATTTGCGGCACGGCTTCCGTATATTGCAGCTGATGCATCCTTAAGTACTGTGATACTTTCAATATCTTCCGGCGAAAGTCTGGAAAGACCTCCAACCTGTCCCGGTACACCGTCAACAACCACTAAGACATCGTTATTACCAGTTGTTGCCAATCCACGAATACTGATACTCGAATCATCATATCCTGGTTCCCCACCACGGTTATTGGCGATGACTCCAGAAATCCTTCCAGAAAAGGAATTGGAAAGGTTAGGTTGCGGACTTTTTACCAGATCGCCACCTTCTACTTCAGATACAGAACCCGTAAGCGTGGCTCTTTTTTGCCCACCATACCCAACTACGACCACTTCATTAAGGGATTCGGTGTCATTCTCTAATGTAATAGCGAAGGATTTTTGATCACCAACCTCAATTTCTTTGGTTTGAAAACTTACAAAAGAAATGACTAATATGGCATTTTCAGGATCACTTACTTCTAAAGAAAATTTTCCATCCATATCGGTTACCGTTCCATTAGAGGTGTTTTTTACAACTATGGTGGCTCCTGGTAAAGGAAGGCCGGTTTCATCAAACACCTGCCCGGTAATTTCAATTTGCTGGGCTAAAAGTGTTGAGCTTGCCATTAATAAAACCAACAATATGGGTTTGGACTTGCCCAGGTTTAGTAAAAATTTAAACATATACTGTAATTTTAGTTAATTGTTAAATAAAAGTTAGCTTTGTGCGAATAAATTGTTTGAAAACGATTTCGCTTCTTTTTGTTGTTACAATTTTCCTAAAATTAGCAGGAATTTATGGGGTGGTAATTGACTTAAAGCAAGGTGATAAATGACTCAATTTATTGTTTTACTGATCTTTAATGTGTGTTTTTGAAAAATCAACAAAATTACTTTCGTCTAAATGAGAATTCGTAAGTGTTTATATGGGTTTATATGTTTAGTGTTGCAATTTTTCTATTCCAGCGATTGTTTTGCACAAAAATCACCCTCTTTTCATTTCTATAATATTACTACCGAGGATGGATTGTCCAGTAATCTGATTAATGATATTACCCAGGATTCTTTGGGATATATATGGATAGCTACCAATGATGGATTAAACAGGTATGACGGAAATAACTTCAAAGTTTTTAAAAGTGGAAATCCGTATTATCATATTTCCAATAACTACGTTCAGAATATCACTATTGTTGGAAACAAGCTGTATATCGGTACTGACGGCGGGTTAAATATTTACGATATAAAATATGAGTCTATAGAACTCTTTGATACGAGATACTCTGATATTCTGGGAAATAGTATAAGTGCACTTCATAAAAGGCCTGATGCTAATATTTTAGATATTGGAATATATAGGGCGGGCTTACAACATTTAGATCTGAACCAAAATTCTTTTCATAAAGCTCCTGCAATAAATAAGTATTTATCTTCCAAAGAAGTATCCTCGATAATTCAGCGGGACAGTTATTTATATGTAGGAACTTTTGATGATGGCTTAAATCAAATCGACTTAAAGACTAATACCTTAAAAGCAGATTATTTAAAACTAGGAGCAATAAATACTACGTATCTTGATCGTAAGGATAATATTTGGATTGGCACCAGAAACGGTATTGTGATCATTACAAAAGACAATACTATTCTTAGAATAGAGCAAGGAATTAATTCAGCAGGCGGATTAAGCGACAATGATGTATTATGTTTTCAGGAAGACCACAATGGATACATGTGGGTTGGTACTCGCAATGGAGGGATTAATCTTATAAAAATGGATAATCTACAGAAGGAGCAACCTTTGGATATACAATGGTATTTGCCTTCAGAAGGTTCAGAAAGTATAAATAACCGCACCGTATCTGTTCTTTACCTGGATAAGGAAGAGAATATGTGGGTAGGTACTCCTACGGGTATAAGTTTTACGAAGACAATTGGAGAAATAGTAGGGATTCGTAAGCATAAGAACGATACTGATCAAAGCCTTAGTCATAATAGAATAGGAGCGGTTGCAAGTTCTAAAAATGGAAATATCTGGGTTGGTACTGATGGCGGCGGACTCGATTATTACGATCCTGAAACAGAGGTTTTTAAACATTACGCCCAAAATACTGATGAAAACAGTTTAAGTAGTAATTATATTCTTTCGTTACTGGAAGATTCGAAAGGGAGATTATGGGTAGGTACTTATCGTGAGGGTTTAAATTGCCTGTACAATGGGAGTTTTAAGCACTATCTTCAGGGAACAACTTCTGAAGGTAGTGATGTACGTGTTATTTTTGAAGATCATCATCAACAAATATGGGTGGGGACCAATCGGGGTGGATTATTTAAATATAATGAAGATGCCGGAATTTTTGAGCATGTTCCAGCTCTGGAAAAGCTGGATATTCGTGATATAGACGAAGATCAGGAAGGCAATTTATGGATGGCCACATACGGATCCGGACTTAAGAAATATACCCCTAAAACTCAGCAGCTCACCACCTATGCTACCGATGAAGGACTGGACTTTCCCAGTAGTATTATATTTAGTGTATTGTGTACAGCAGAAAATGACGTTTATGCCGGAACAAGGTATGAAGGGCTGGTACATTTAAATACTGTGACAAACAGGTTTGACCGGATCTCTGAAATAGATGGATTAAGCAACAATTCTATAGTAGGAATGGTTAAAGACAATAATAAATATATTTGGTTAAGCACTTTTAATGGTATAAACCGGTTTAATATAGAAAATAAAGAGGTCGTAAATATATCTTCACTCACCAATTTACAAAATGGGGAATTCAATATAGGAGCTATTACAAGAAGTAAGAACGGTGTAATTTATATTGGGGGAAATAATGGGCTGAATTTTTTCCAATCTTCTGAAATATTAAAAGAGGATACCCAGGTCTCTATTTATTTTGAAAACTTAAAAATTTTAAATCAAAAAGTCAGTGTTCAAAATAGCAAGGATGCAATCCTTGATAAATCCCTTGTTTTTAAGAAAGATGTCAATCTGGCTTACAAGGAAAACTCTTTTTCTATAGATTTTCATAGTTTAAATTTTCCTTTCGTAAAAAACACAGAATTGATTTATAAATTAAAAGGCTATAGTGATATTTGGATAGCTGCAAATGGTGCGGGTACGGCAAATTTTACAAAAGTTCCTCCCGGTAATTATCAGCTTCTGGTAAAAAGTAAGTCGGGATTAAAGGAAATAAAACAGGCACAATTGGGAATTACTATCGCCCCGCCTTTTTGGAGTACCTGGCCTGCTTATATTCTCTATATACTGTTTTCGATCTTACTTATATACCTGATATCCCGATATTATAGTGAACGAATTAAATTAAGAAATTCTATTGCTTTTGAAAAAAAACGATATCAACTGGAGCATCAGCTAAACGAAGAACGGTTGCGGTTTTTTACCGGATTTTCGCACGAGCTTAAAACACCGCTGACTCTAATTTTAGCGCCTATCGATAATTTACTGGAGAAGATCAAACAAAAAGATTCAAGGGAGGATCTAAAGTTTATTAAACGTAATGCAAATAGCCTACAGCAGGCTATTAATAAATTATTAGAATTCAGGAAGTCTGAAGAAGGCCTTAGTGAACTTCATTGCGGGACTTATAATATTAAAGACGAATTAAAGCGCTGGTTAACCAATTTTCAGCCACTGGCTAAAGAGAAAAAAGTACATTTAACATTAGAATATACCATTGCTCAACAGCATTTGTATTGTGATATCGAGAAATTTGGAATAATTATCAACAATATATTATCGAATGCGGTAAAATATTCAGAGGTAGAAACTGAAGTTAAACTGAAGGTTTTTTGTGAAAATGATGATCTAAAAATAAGAGTAAGCAATCAGGGAGAGGGAATTAGTCCGCAGGAAATAAGCCATATTTTCGAATGGTATTACCGTGCCAGGGAACATCGCCAAAAAATGGGAACGGGTATTGGATTAGCCTTATCTAAAAGCTTTGCCGAGCTTCATGAGGGGACGATTAGCGTTACAAGTATTCCCGGTAAAAATACCATTTTCACCCTTTGTATTCCAAAGAAATTTCTGGTAGCCGATAAAGAGATTATAGAAAATCTAACAGAGCCTTTACCGGAAGTTCCTAAAGAGGAACTTTACCAAGCCGTAAATACGGAACATCAAAAAAGTCTTAGCACGGCAAGCAATAAAAATATCATCTTGGTCATAGACGATAACCCTGAAATCCGACTTTTTTTAGAAAATATCTTTAAGGAGGAATACGATTTACTGTTTGCCCAGGATGGGAGTGAAGGGGTTAGTAAAGCGATAAAGTATATTCCAGACATTATTATATCTGATGTCATGATGCCGATAAAAAATGGTATAGATCTTTGTTTAGAATTAAAAGAAAATATAGAAACCAGTCATATTCCAATCATATTGCTAACAGCAAGGGAAAATACAGAAAGTATCAGTTCTGGGTACAAAGGTGGTGCCGATCTTTATATCACAAAACCTTTCAAACCAAAAGTGTTACTTGCACAGGTGAGTAGTTTACTTACTAACCGGCAAAAATTACGTTCTTATTTTTCCTATTCTCATAACCTGAAAATAGAAGATGATAAAGAAATCAATTCTAATTTAATCCATTCTGAAAAACAATTTCTGCAAAGTATCGAAGCTATCGTATTAAATCCTGATCATTTAAAGAAAGTGAATACCACTTTTCTTGCCAAAGAACTGGGGATGAGCCGGACTCCGCTTTACCGAAAGGTTAAAGCGCTTACCGGGTTTAATATTAATGAACTAATTAGGGATATTCGGTTAAAAAAAGCAGCCGACCTAATTTACCGGGAAAACTATTCGGTGACTGAGGCTTCTTTTGCAGTTGGTTTTAACAGTATTAAATATTTCAGGAAAATCTTTAAAGAGAAATACGGCAGTAACCCTTCTGAATATAAATCTGAAGCATGATGAACTTGTAATTTTCCTGCTACGGAACTAGAGGAATTTATATTGTAATGCTGCTAAAATCGAAACTTCGTTACAATATTTTTTGCATAGATTTTAGCGGTCTAAACGATTTGTTTAGTTCAAACTGAAGCTATTTCAATGCTTAGTGTTATTTAGCAGGTCTCTCGTTTCCATTAATGCATAGCCCAGTAGATTTAGTCCATTCCAAAAATATGGGATTTTAGCATTCTCATCGTTTTGAGCAAGCCCTATTCCCCAAATGCCATCAACAGGACTAGCTTCCACCAAAACCCGGTCGTTTGTATTTTTTAAAAATCTTGACAATTCTTTATTTTGCCTAAACTTGTAAAAATTACCTCTTACTACAATTTCAAAGCGATTTTCCTCCCAAATTCCTTGATTAAAATTTCTGACTTTTCTTCCAAGTTCTTTTACTTTACCAGATTTAGCACTAGTGTATGCACCCCACCAAGTACATCTAGGAAGTTAATCTGAATATACTTATAACAGAATTTAGCGGTGAAGATCTATTAGGTATTCTTTAGTTTTTTATAATTCTGTGGATACAGATCCCGGAGGTTTTTATGATTGATAGTG
>NZ_JBSXOK010000041.1:0-70525 GCF_056859415.1 Zunongwangia sp. L-65 | reverse complement strand
AAAAAGACATTTGGCTTCTTACAAATAGAATCGATTTTTTAGTGGTTCACTTTACTCCGGCTAAAGTGGTTCACTTTGATCCGGCCAGGGTGGCTCACTTTAACCCGGCCAGGGTGGTATACTATGACCGTTTTTTGCACTTAAGCCAGTCTCATCATTAGAATATTTTTCCAATAATCTCTTCTGGAATAACTTCCCCTCTCCAATTAATAGTAATACCCTCTCCTTCTTCTTCTGCCTTAAAATATATCGAGTCGGAATCCTGAAATAACTCGCCTGTACATTTATAGATCTTTCTAAAATCTCTTGACTCATGATCTATAAAGATGATTATTCTATCTTCTTTTTGGGCATTCTCTACTTTAACGCGATAAGCCGAATTTTTAGCTCTGGTACTTGGTCTAATCGTTCTATTTCTTATAATTTCCTTCATCCCTTCCCATATTTAACAGCATCCTCGGCAACCTCTCTATACTCATCGGGATGCAGGTCACGCTCTGGTTTGTTATAAATATCTTTAACTAATTAAAATTCTATGCCAACACTATGCAACCAGTCTTCCCATATTAGATCAACAATTTTGTCAACTTCTAATTCTTCATCTTTATTTCTTTGATTAAATCCTCCTTCTTTCCAATAAAGGTGAAAATCGTCATAATCTAATTCAAATACTCTAGGTGCATTCCCTTGTCTGGAACCTGAAATTTCAAACTTTAAATAATTTGATGCTGGTGTAAGCATCATCACATTTCTTGTCTGTTCATTTCTATCGGAAGTAGATATAGTAAGGACAGTTTCCACCCCAATCTTATTTTTATTGACCAGAATAGCTCTAAAGGTATTTTCGCCTTCCTCTAAAATTTTAGCCTTGATCCCCTCAACTTCTACTACTTCTTTTAAATACTCTTTAATCTTTGAATATACTTCATTAAAAGTTTCTTTTACACATTCCATCTTTTCGATGGAATCAAAATCTTTTTGAGCTCTATATTTATTTTGAGAATGCGTTATACCTTGAGGTTTTATAAAATCTGATTGCTGATATGACTTACTTAATAATTTTCTAACCTCAGTGATGACATTCAAAAATGCTGTATTAGGATTACTCCAATCAGCTACCGGTTTACCATCTTTTGGTAATGCCTTCAGTTCACCAAAAGGTGTGTTATGCCAATCGCAAGGTTCTACGATTATAGGAACAATTTTTAATTTTCCAGCTTTGCTTAATTCTTGTGCTTTTTTAAATTCATTTTCATAACAATAATTCGAATTGATATAATCTGGACTCAATAATGCAAAAAACACGCTTGATTGATCTAATGCCATCGCTATTTCATCATGAAGTGATTTTCCGGCTTCAATTTCATGATCTGTCCAAGCATCAAGCAAGCCTTCTCTTTTAATCTGAGCTAAATGTTTTAAGAGCATATTTAAATACTCCTGATCTTGATGGCTATATGATATAAATGCTCTCATAACAAATATTTATAAGTTATTAATACTATTTAAAATCCTCAAGCTAAAAGCTGTTCCAGTTTATCCTTCCACTTTTTCCATTCTGGAAATTCTCGTTGTTGTAAATCAAAAAAAGCTTTGGTGTGATCTTGATGTACTAAGTGACACAATTCGTGAACAATCACATATTCTATACATGCTTTAGGTGCTTTAATCAATTCAGGGTTGAGCAAAATTCTACCTTTTGGAGAACACGAGCCCCAACGGTAATTCATTTTTCGTATTTCTATTTTTGAGGGTTTCACTTTATATTTCTCAAAACGTTTTATCAAAGGTTCGGCCAGCTTGCCAAACCATATTTTTGCCTTCTCCAAATACCATTTTTCCATTAAGGCTTTAGCTTTTTTAGTGTCTTGGGTCCTCACCTCAAAATAGCGTCCGGTATGTTTTACCCTTTCTTGGTCGCTCTCCATAATTTGTAATTGATACTGTCGCCCTAAATATAAATGAGATTCCCCAGCTATATATCTACGCTCTGTATTTCGAGGTTCAAATGCCAAAAAATGATCTTGTTGTTTAAGAATCCAAGCGGCACGCTTACGTACCTTTTCTTCTATTTTATCCAGGCTGCTGCCTTCGGGTGCATTTACTTCTGTGGAACGATCAGGATGCACAGCTATTCCTAAAGTTTTTCGATTACTATACTTCAACGTATAGGTAATCTCTTCTGAACCATATTTAAAAGAACGCTGCATTATTTATACCTTATTTTTGCTACTTCTACCATACGTTCTGCTATTTTATCAATATCCTGAAAGCTAATTTTAAGCTGATAAGTATCTCGTATATGGTCTATGATATAATCCCCTATTAAAAATATCATTTTTTTGGGTACATCTATGCTCTTTGACCAATCCACTCGCTTTAAGTCCAAAATAATTTCGTCAGATTTTAAAGCAAGCTCTTCTGCTATTTTTTGTACTTGATTAGTGTCGTTGGTATACGCCTGAAATTCTTCAGCAGCAATACCAAAAAAAGCTTTTGCCACTTCTTTCTCTTCTAATGATTTGGGTATACTACTATCGGTTCGGCTTAAAACAGCTTCCATAAGATCTTTCATACGTTGCAGGTATTCGGTTTCATTAATACGGTGCTGTAAATAATCATCAAGGGTTTCTCTTATCAATTGCGAAAAGCGCTTATAAAAGGCAGGATCTTCATCCATTTTTTCGTTGATGTGCTTCGAGGTTCTTGATAGTATTTTATCTGCCTTAGCCGCTTTACCGGTGGTTTTTTCGACTTCTTCTTCAAAAGCCTCTTTATCAAAAATATTTACGAGTTCTGTAAGCTGTACCACATCTGATGTTGGGATATGCGTATCTATTAATTTCTGAATTTGACCTTCATACTTTTTATAATCTATTCTATCTGAATAGCGGGCAGCCACCGCTGTCCGCAGTTTCATAAAAAACGCTAAATCTTCTTTGTATCTTGATATTTGTTTCTCTTCAGTTTCCTTATGAAAATCAATGGAAGATAACGCCAGTTTTAATATACGAGCATATTTAGATAAATGATCGTAAAACCGATCTCTTAAGGCTTCATCCCTTAAATGCTGTTGGTAGGCTTCAGCATCTTTTTTGTTGACCACTCCTGAAAACAATTGCCATAACTCACTATGAGCCTGAGGTAATTTTTCAATTTCTTCTGTAATGTTAGTTAGCGTACCTGCTAACTGCTCTTCATCAAAATCTTCAAAGGTAGAATAGGTTTTGAGTGCAGTGTCCAATTCTTCGAGTACGCCATAATAATCAATAATATACCCATAATCCTTATCGGGACTTACCCGGTTTACCCGTGCTATAGCCTGTAGCAAGGTATGCCCTATCAATTTACGGGTTAAATACAGCACAATATTATTAGGCGCATCAAAACCGGTAAGTAATTTATCGACTACGATTATAATTTCGGGTTCCTCGTCGTGTTTAAAACGGTTTACAATGTTTTTCTGGTATTTTTTAGCGATGCCGTGTTCATCCATCATTTGATGCCAAAAGGTTTTTACCAGATCACTGGTTTTACCATAAGCCGTTTCTTCTCCTTCGCGTTCATCAGGTGGAGAAATCACTAATGCGGAAGTCACTTTGCCAATGTCATCCAGATAGTTTTTATACTTCACCGCTGCTGCTTTAGACTGACAGACCAATTGCCCTTTGAACTTGGTGTGCTGAAAATTACTCACATAGTGGTTAGTTATATCCCAGGCAATGGCATAAATCTTTTGATCTGCACTATTGAGCTGATCGGCCCTGGAGAACTTCTTTTTTAAATCGGCTTTTTCGAGATCATTTAGGGGTTCAGATACCATATTAAAAAAGGTATCCAGCGGTGCTGCATTTACTTCCTGAATGGCGTGCCGCCCTTCATACAATAAAGGAACCACAGCTTTATCTTTTACCGCCTGATCTACTGTATAGGTATCGATGAGCGTACCAAATTTAGAAAGTGTACTCTTGTCTTTTTTAAATAAGGGTGTTCCTGTAAAGGCGATAAAACACGCGTTAGGCAGGGTCTTTTGCATCTCAATGTTAAATGTACCGTGCTGGGTACGATGCCCTTCATCTACCAATACAAAGATATTTTCGCTGGTAAGTGGATTTTTAATCTTGCGTACCGCGGTTTCAAACTTATTGATAATTGTGGTGACCACCGCATCACTTTCGGTATGTAGCAATTCTACCAGCTTGGCTCCTGTTTTGGCATTATCTACCTCCATACCGCACTTTCTAAAAGTACCGGTTATCTGACTATCCAGATCGGTAAGGTCCGTCACCAAAATAATCTTAGGATTCACAATTGATGATTCCATCGCGATAGCCTGCGCCAGCATTACCATTGTTAATGACTTGCCGCTCCCCTGCGTATGCCAAACCACTCCTCCGGTACGTTTGCCCTCCTTAAGTTTTGTGATTTGCTTCATCGCTTTTTTAATGGCGAAGTATTGTTGGTAGCGAGCTATTTTTTTAGCTCCGTTATCAAACAGGATAAAATTGAAGATGAAATCCAGTAAACGTTCTTTTCTACATAGACTGTACAGGTATTCATCCTGAACCGTGGTTTTTATATCTTCTTGCTCTAACGCATCAAAATAGGCCCGTACATAATGAAAACGCTCATTAAACATACGTTCCTTCACTTCCGTAGGCAAAGGGGTATTTTTGAGTTTTGCCAGTGTGGAGTAATAGTTTTTCTTCTTTTGTATGTCTATGGCACCATTGATTTTCACAAAGTTCTCCTGCCACTGTGCCCAAAACTTCTCTGGAGTTCCCGAGGTGGCATAGCTGCCTTCATTTACGGTAAGGGCAATAACGAGTTGTGCTATCGCATAAAGCGGACGAATACCATCTTCTTTTTGATTACGTAGATTTTGGGAGATGGCCTGAGCTAAAGGTTCTTTCATATCCGGTCTTTTACACTCTATTATACAAAGCGGGATGCCATTTACAAACAACACGATGTCTGGACGGTATTGGTCTTTTAAGCCGCTACGCAGTACGCTAAACTCCTCGGTGACGTGAAAGGTATTATTTTTAGGATACTTCCAGTCTATGTATTGAAGGTCAAAACTTTTGCGGTCACCTTCGATACTTTGATCCAGCGAAACCCCCAAGGTAAGCAGCTCATACAGTTTTTCACTAGTGGTCATAAAACCATCTACTAAAGGTACATCTTTTAGGGCGATGATGGCATTTTCTATATTGTTCTCTGTAAAGGCTACTGCTTTTGAAGAAGATACCCGAGCTTTATTAATGTTATGCAATTGGCTTCTTAAAATATCTTCCAAGAGAATACCTGAAGTTTTACCACCTCGAGCGGCTAAAGCTTCTTCCTGATTGAGGTAGGTATAGCCCATATTGATTAACAGCTGTAGCGCCGGGATTTGCGAAATATGATCTTCTTGAAACGAGGGTGCTTGCATAGTTTTTAATATTTATCTATTCTCCGGGTTAGTGTGATCAAAATCGGGTGGTGTATTTTTAAAAATAGCTGTGTTTTGCCCAGGAACTCGAGTCTTTTGAAAATCTCTTAATTCTTTTATATTTAGCTTCCCTAAAAGAACAACACTATTTTCACCTCCTTTTAGTCGTAATATATCTTTTGATTCTGTTTTTCTAGGTGCAGTAATTCTTGAATCGCCAAAATCTGAGCTATTTGCCTGAACAAAATAGCAATGTACATCTCGTGAAACTGTTTCTACGATGTTTGAAAAATGGTTCACATCCTGGTTATATTCTGAAGCAAATAATAAGTCTACTTTTGACTTAAACAGTGCTCGGTGATTGATGTCTGCCAATTCATAACAGTTGTAGTTACTGAAATATATACCTCCCCATTTAAATAAATTATACATTGCTATATCTGGAATTGGTACAAGTTTCCCTCTATTAGTTATATTATTTATTTCTCCCGGTGAATAATGGTTCTTTAACCTCAAATTAATGACTACGTCTTTTATACCATTATGTTCCAATGGTAACAAAGTGGCTATAAGATTATAGCAATAATCATTAATTCTTAAGTGTTCTAATCCTACTATGATTGCTCTTTGCTTTCTTTTAGCTTGATCAGCAAGAAGTGGTAACCATCTGTAAGGAGTACTAACTTCAGGGAGTATAAGTATGTCTGATTTTAAGCGTTCAGCATCATTTAAAATATTAATAAACTCTTTTCTTCGTGCTGCATTAGTATTGGGTATATCAAAAAGCGACTTAGATATATTACTTTTCTGAACTTTAGTATTTGCAACGGCAATTTTTAAATCACTATAGATTTTTTTAGATTGTGGTATGCTAACTTTATTGTATCCTAATTTAAGGCTAGATGAGCTTGTATTTTTTTCTAACTGGAAATAATAATCTTTTAGATTTTCACAGTGCTTTTCGTTTTCTTTTTTTGTTTGATTTTTGTAATAGGTGTTTCTATACTCATAGTTTACTTTAAAAAAGTATTGAAAGCTTTCATTCAAAATGCTCTCTTCATCCATACCTTGAAAGGTCGAATTAGCACAATAAGTTAATTGCACTAGCCTTTTTAAATATTCAATAGAATTAAATTCGTGCAAGTAGATGAACCTCGGCGAGTAAAGTAACTTTCTATCATCAAAATTCAATTTATCACCCTCATTTTTCAACTCAATCTTTCGCAGATAATCATATTTAATCAGATTGGTTTTTTTATCTGAGGTAAGATTCAAATAATTCAATAACGGTACTACAACAAAATTATGTCTTAATAAATTAGACGTTATATAAGCATTTTTTACGGCAAAGACCTTTTTATAGAAACTCGGGTTTAGCCAGCTGTAATGATAATTTCTAGTTCTGTCTTCCCACCAGTTTTCTTTAACAAAAGAAGGGTTTAAAGCTGTTGCCATAGCGCAGCAATTCATCAAATACCTGCCTAAATATTTTTTAACCTCTTCAATATTTTTTAATGTTAAACCTGAACCTTTATCAGATCTTATCAAGTCGATTGATCTACAGGTTTCTTTAAAGAAGGTCCAAAATGCTTGCTTATCGTAGGTAATCACGAAATAAGTTAGGACTTTTTCCCATAAATTTGAAAATTCGAGATTAACTGTTCCTTTAAAGAAGGTCAAAATTTGGTCTGTGGTCTTATCGTCTTCCTCTACATCTGAAAGTAAACTAACTTTTATTCGCTTGGCAAGAAATACGGAAGCTCCGTATTTGCTTTGTTTAATATCTGCTACGCTACGTAACTTATTTACGGTATCTGTATAAGTGAGTTCATACACACTTTCGTCAAAATCATCGTTAATATCATTCTCATTAGGTAAAAACCAAAAAGCACTTGAATTCTGCTCAATACGCTTTTTAAACATATCTAAGACTGCTTGAGATTCTTTACTTTCAAAAGAATAGATAGTAATCTTCTCTTTTTGAATTTGAATATTGCTGTCCTCACTATATTGATAAGTAAGTTCCCTCTCTTTTACACTTTTATCAGGGTCATCTGGTATAGATTTAAAAATGTCTCTCTCAACAAAAAATCTATTTAAGAAAGCCTCTAAGGGAGAATTAAACTTATTATCAAACTTTTTAGAAATTTTGGTATTGCTTAAAACGATCACAATATCATCAACATATCTACCATAATAGGCAGGTGCAAGTTGTTCTTTAATTTTAGCATCAAAATCTTTGAGATACCAGTTAGCTAATAGTGCAGAAGATAAAATACCTATAGGTAAAATTCCTTTTGAATCTTTAGGACAAACTTTTTGATAAATCTCGTTGATACGAAAAACATAATCAGTTAAGAAAGTTTTATTAGTATCAAGAGCATCAGCTATACGTTTAGATAGTGCATTTTGTTTTTCTGGTGGAAAGCTAACATTGTAGTAATATTCCTTAATATCTAAAGATAAAATGACTACATCTGTTCCACCAGCAACTATATTCTGAGCTATATCAACACCCGTATCCCGCCATTTTTGATATTGTTCAAAATAAGGTTTAAATAATCTTAAGCCATCTACGACATTCCCGTTTTCCGGATTAAGTTCTAATGAATAGGCATAATTATCTTTGGCATAATCCTTATGCAATACATAACCTTCGTGAATAATCCATAGGAGTGAAATAAGATGTAATTCTATCGGACCTTCAAAGAAGTAGTTTACCTTCTTCAGGTTATAATGCGGTTGTGTAAAATTGTTGGAGACTATATTATCACCAAAATTATAATTTTCGCGAGCAAAACTTTTTGGAGCAACGGTATAAGATATTTGCTTTAACCAGTCCTCAAAGTATTTCTTATGTTTAACTGGAGCTTTTAAAAATTCCTCTAATCGCTCAAGGCGCTGTTCAAACTCTTTTTCTTTTGATTCAAATTCAGCTATCTGTTGCCTAAGAAGTAAAGAGAAATTATCATAGTACACATTACTCTTTAGTTTTCTATATGCTAGATCTATGTCTTTTCTTCTAAACTTCATAATTATTCTTTAATTTACTTCAATCTCTTTTTCCCGGTTAACAATTGTTGCATCAAGCCTTTCTTTTGCGCCTGAAGTTGCTTACGCTGCGTTTTTAATAATTCAATTTCTTGGTCTGCGGTGTTTAGTACCTCAGCGATTGCGGTTTGTTCTTTTAGTTGCGGTATTTTAACAGGTAAACTGATGTTTAATAAACCGTGAGCTCGACCTCCTTCTTGCGCAATGCGCATTAAACCGGGTGTCATTCTACCTGCTTCAAAGTACTGAAGCATAAAATCTGAATTCACACTATCCTTTAAACCAAAACAGATATATAACGTAGTAACAACAGCTTTTTCAAAGTCATCAAGCCTTTTGAATGCTCCCATAGGATAACCATTAGAGTAGCTTTTATTGTAGCAAAACTCACCTTTATGCACTAATGTATAGTTGAGTAAAGTACTACTAGCTACACGTTTATTAAAGAAATCTTCCTGTAACACAAATCCTCGCTGAGCAGAAATAGTCACTACAGTATCGTTAACCTCTGTGTTTTTTCTCTTTACACGTTCTGTAATATCAGAAAAGAGTTTCTCCTCCCACTCCCCATTAAAACCGGGTAAGCGTTTTTTACCGCTTAACAATTGCTGCATCAGAGCTTTTTTAAGCTGTTGTTTGGCAGCGATAAGTTGGTCTAATTTTACAAGAGCATCATCCCAGGTACTGAGGCAGTTGGCAATGGCTTTTTGTTCATTAATAATAGGAACTTTTAAAAGGCGGTTTTCCATATCTCCTTTTGTTATATGAAACATTGTACCTCCTTGTTTATTAGAGCTTATTCTATAAACATCATATTCAAGAGCATAAAACAAAAAGAATTTAGAAAAATTTTGTTTTACGATTATCTTCCATATATGATAGTGATATACAGTCTTCTCTCCTTTCCAAAAGTGTGGACCAAATGAAGCACTCCAAGCGTACATAAGATCATTTTCAAAAACATATTTATTTTCAGATAACTCGTCATTAGTATAATACCAATTTTCATTAGTAAATAGATTTCCAACTCTTAGAATTTTATACTTTCCATTATCTAATAATTCACTTTTCTTGTAAGATTTACCATTGATAAATTCACATACATCCAAATATTTAAACACATCCCAATCCTTTGGAATCCACCCTATTTTGGTTTTTTTATAGCCTTGCTTTGTTTCTATCTTATCGCTATCCTTCAAAATAGTGTTCCTCATTTTTGTCCTATTTTTTTTAGCAATAATTGTTCAAAAGTCCCAAAAGCTGATTCACTAACTACTTTATCTTTAATTTCATTACTTTCAGCCAATTCTTCAATAGAAAATAAAATATTATTAGTCGACTTTTCATGGATATGTACCGAAGCCATAAATTCTCGCTCATCATAACTTAGCTTAAACCAATACCGGACGTATTCAACAAACATCGTATTCGGAACTTGCTCATCATAGTCTGAAAATGATTTATATACGGGTCCGCCAATACCTGTACCTCTTAAATTATTATCTTCAAAATAATAGCCAGCAAATTTTGCATCGACATTGTGAGTAGCTGGCTTCCTAATTACTCCGTTTTTAATAGCTTGATCTTGCTCGATCAACCAGTTCTGAAATTGCTTGCTCATTTCTAATTCTTTAAATTCTCGAGTTTTTCATAAACTGCATCACCCATTGGGTTATTAGAGGACGTACTTCTTGTCTAAACGCTTCTTCATTTACCTCATCGCCATAAAAGAGTTTTTTCTCTAAACTTTCATTAAAGTTATAGGTAAGAAAATACTCCTCTTGCTGAAATTGTAAATGCACATTCATACTGTTGCCAATCTCTTTTGGTAAGGCTTTTTTAAGGCGGTGCAAATCAAAATAAACTTCCAGCCTATTCATCTGCTTTAAATCAATATCCTCTAAAATCAGTTCTAAATCTTGAGGGAGATTTTCGTAATTCTGATAATCACTATCTTTTTGTATCTGAATTTTTCCAGTGGTAAAATGTGGCAGTAATCTTTTCCAGGCGGTATACATCTCATCAACAACAGGTATGAACGCCTTTTCTAAAATCTCACGAACTTTAGCTTTACTGCGACGTTCTACTTTGTGCTTTTCTTCAGTAATTTTTAGGCGTTGCTCAAACATTGATAATACCTTATCAAGATCATTATCTCCTGTAATATCAATACCATTTATAGCATTTAATATAATTTCTTGTGATTCTAAAACTCTTTCTCCCATAAAACGATAAAACAAATCTTTATCACCTCCGTAGGATTGAACATCTGAGATAAATCTATAGTAATTTTCTTTGGTTTTATCTGATATTATGATTGGTGGATAACCACAGGAAATTAAGATAAGATTGGTTAGTAATCTTGCAGTTCTACCATTGCCATCATAAAACGGATGTAGATAAAGGTATTCAAGGTGAAAATCTACAGCTATTTTAAGAGGGTGTATTGCCTCTTTTTTATTTGAGAAAAAAGCATCAAGTCTAGCATTAACTTTATTTAAAATACTATGTATTTTCTCTGGGACTAAACTATAGTCTTCAAATGCCTGTTTCTCACCTTTATAATTAATAACTTCATTATTTTCCTCTTTCCAAACACCTATTAACCTAGCTTTATCTGGATTACTTTCACTCATTATCAACTTGTGAAAATCTTTTATCCTTCTTTCTGATATGCGATAATCGCCCTTTGCTATATATAAAATTTCTTGGACGGCTTTGTCGTGCCCCTCCATTTCTTTAACATCATCTATTGGTCTCGGGCCAACACTAACCCCTGCCATAACTTGTCTTGTTTCTGGCTGAGTAAGCGTACCTCCTTCCATCTTATTACTATAGTAATTCCAATCTAATCTGAACTTAAAATTTATTTTATTTAAAACATCAGGAGAAAGCTTTCCAAAAGAGTCAATTTTAATTTTCTTTTGATCTATCAGTAAAAATATATCATCTTTAAATTTTTTGTAGACCATCATTTTCAAATGCCAGTTAGTTCCTAATTCACCGATCTCTTCAGCTTTTACACCTATTGCAAGTTCGCCTATAGAAAAACCATAGTAAAAAGGATCTCTTTCGTCAATGGTCAGAGACATCTGGTGAGTTTTGTTTCTTTTCTTCAATCTAAAGAAATATCGAATATGCGTGATTTTACCCGTTTTTGGATTATCATCCACGTATTCTTTAATGGTTGAATACATAGGTTGGGGAGACATACTATATGAATAATCGTTATCCTCAATATAATACCCTTCAAATTCAACATCAACCCCGATACTCTTAATTGTATTTCCAACTACTTCTTTGATGCGACTATCAATCTCACTAATCCTTTTATTAAATTCTTTCATAGTTCCAGTTTCTTTAAATAGTCCTTCATTTTTTCTCGTACAGCAACCAATTCTGTTTCTAAGGTATCAATTTCCTTCTGTACTGCCGTCACATCAATTTCTGCTTCTTCCTCAAAAGTATCTACATAGCGCGGTATATTGAGGTTGTATTCGTTTTCCTGTATTTCTTCTAGAGTGGCTACATAACTATATTTTTCATCAACCACTCCTGTAGCAATCCCATTCTCTTTAAAACGAGTGTAGGTTTCTACAATTCGATTAATGTATTTTTCGGCTAACACATTTTGGTTTTTACCACTATCATACTCCTCACTGGCATCAATAAATAAGGTAGCTGTCCGTTGCGCTTTGGATTTATTGAAAATTAGAATAGCTGCCGGTATACCCGTCCCAAAAAACAGGTTTGCCGGTAAACCAATCACTGCATCCAGCAGGTTATCTTCAATCACTTGTTTACGAATACGCCCTTCTGCGCTTCCTCTAAATAATACACCGTGTGGAACGACCACCCCAACCATCCCGGTGGCTTCATAAGCACTTGCGATCATATGCGATATAAACGCCCAGTCTCCTTTACTTTTAGGAGGTACGCCCCGGTTAAAACGATGGTATTTATCATCTTCGGCCTCTTCTTGACCCCACTTATCTAATGAAAATGGCGGATTTGCCACTACGGTGTCAAACTTCATTAGGTTATCACCTTCCGTATGTTTTGGATTACGCAACGTATCTCCCCAGCGAATGGAAGCATTATCAAAACCGTGTAAAAACATATTCATCATCGCTAGTGCCCAGGTACTCCCATTGGCCTCTTGGCCATAAAGTGAAAAGTCCTTACCATCAACCTGCTGCCCGGCTTTGATTAAAAGTGAAGCAGAACCACAGGTGGGATCGTAAATACGGGCACCAGGTTTAGATTTGGTTAAGCGTGCCAATAAAGTAGAAACTTCCTTAGGCGTATAGAACTCTCCGGCTTTTTTACCGGCATCACTGGCAAAATTGGCGATCAAAAACTCATAGGTATCTCCTAAGACATCCTGACCATCTAAGGATGAAGGTTTTAAATCGAGTTTATTATAATCGGTCAACAGATTTTTAAGACGCGCGTTTTTATCTTTTTTATCTCCCAGGTTACTGCTGTTAAAACTGATATTTCTAAAAATACCCGCGCCATCACTACTGGTTAACTTTTCACGGTTGGCCTCCTCAAGATCAGCCAGAGCAATATCAATAAGTTCTCCTATATTAGATTCGTTACGTTTATCGTATAAAGATTTAAAATGACTATGTTCCGGAATGATAAAGCGTTCAGAAGACATCGCACGCTTTGCTCTTGCTTCATCACCATCATATTGCGCTAAGTACTGCTCATACTTTTCTGTATGTGTATCAGAAACATATTTTAAAAATAACATAACCAGAATATAATCTTTGTATTGACCTGGATCTATAACACCCCTAAAGGTGTCACAGGCTTGCCAAATGATACGATTGATATCTGCCGACTGTACTTTATTTTTCATTGTTTTGGATTTTAGTTTTAAGCAAGAACTCAAGTTGTGTAGTTTTTAAATCATCTAATTTTTGAATAAGCCGGGATTCTTCTTTTTTTAATCGGCTTAGGGAAACAATATCCTGCTGTATAGACAACGAAGGCATATCAATTTTTAAATCACCTAAGATAGTACGGTTGATAGCAGGTAATGCACTACCCCTGGCATAAGCTTTTAGTTGGCTTTGCGTACTTTCCAGGTTAATATACCAAACGAGATATTCTGGTAAAACCTCTGCCTGTATCTCACGTAATACCAGAAAAACAGAAGACGCTACTGCCGGTTGTAAGCTACCATTAATATAATGAGCTGTAAAACCGTGATGCCCTTTAGCCAACACCGCCACATCCCCAGCCCGTAGATAATGCTTTTCTAATTTTGAAGAAGCTAACAAACCAGGAGTCATAAATGAATCTACTGTATACGGATCTACAAAATCACTCGCTCCAAGAAAGTACACTGTACCTTGGGGATGACGCCGACTGTTAATGCCTGAAGTAATAGAACAAATCTGCTTAATTTTCATTTATTTTATTGTTATCCTTGTACAAACATAAAATAATTAAATAAATACAGCAAATTTATTTTATTGTTATCAATGTACAATAAAAATTTATGACTCCTTTTCAGACTATCTCCGATGATTTCAAAATTACAAATTTCATTACGAGTCATTTACGGAAACCCATAAACTGAAAAACTATTCTTAATGAAAACCTTCCCTATAAAACTCTTCCCGTAACTCATAAGCTAATTGATTGATATAATGAAGATCCGGTTTTTCGGGTAAGTCGGATTTTTTAAAGGCCTCTTCCAGTTGAGCTTGTAGTTCATTTGCTTGAGCCAAAAGGGTTTCATAAGCAAATTTTCCGCTTTTAATTTCCAGAAGAAAATCGCGGTTGGGACGTTGTACGTTGATTTGTTTTTCTCTGGCGATTTCCAGCGCCATTTCTAACAATCGGAAGGTATGCATCATATTTTTAGCATCGTAGTGCTTTCCGTGGTTTTGGGTGGTTTGGTAGCGGACCTCGTTTCGGTACTTTACCCAATCCCAGTATTCTTTATATTCCTTGCAATAACTGGAATAGCCGTCTTTATTAAAGTACAACAGCCCCTGCTGCTTTTCTTCTTTGGGAATAGCACTTAAACTAAGCTCGTTGGATTGCTCGTGCTGTATAATGCCTTTATAACCTAACTGCTCACTGTAAAATAAGCCGCACATATCTTTCATATGTGGAATATTGATGAGTCCGCAATGTTCCTGTTTCCAATTTTTTAAGGCTAAATAGTCGAGTAAGGGAATCGCTCCCTGTTCGTAATTTACATAACAGAAAGATAGGACGCTCTTGCGTTCTTTTTCCACCGGATTAACGATCTTTTTCTTTAGGCCTTTGGCTTTTTTTATCTGGGAAATGGCAAATTTCCCAAAGGTGTTTTTACAAAGTTTCGACAGGATACGTTTGGCATCAATCCGCTCTAATAGCGGATGTTTATAACGTACGGCAGATGGCGGCGTGTTCAGCAGTTCTAAAATATTGGGATTATTCACCGAAAGTAACTCCAGGTAACGCCCCAATTCGTAATACACGATATCATTGGTAGCATTGCTTACTTGCGGGATATACTCCAATCCATAGAAATCTTTTTTGGGCAAGATAAACACGCCTTTAATATCGGTATCAGATGCCGATGTATCTAACCCATAAGCCCTGCTTCCGCTAATACATTCTAAGATAATAAGCTTTTGTTGCTTTAAATCTTCAATCGTCATACCGGTGTACCATTGTTAGAAAGAACGCATCCAGCTCGTTAAAACTACCGTTGGAAGCCGGTAAGGATTTTCGCTGGGCTTCAGCACGTTCTACACAGGAATCCATCAATGCAAAGAGGGGCGCTTCTCCTTCGTGCAAATAGCTTTCACTTTGAGTGGCTTTTAAGGCGATTAGTTCTTCAATCCTGTTAACAAGCTGTTTTTCTAAAGATAAGCCTGCCAGCATTTTCTTAAATTCTATAGGCGGGATTTGTTCTTTTTCAACAATCCATTTACAGGCCATTGCCGAACGTAAGGCGTAAAAGAATTTTTTAAGTTTATAGCTTTCGGTACTTTCCAGCTCGTCCAGGAACTTTTTAGCCATACTCAGGTAATGATGAATCGTGAATATTCTGGAATACTGGCTACCGGCCAATTGCTGAACTTCTTTTACAAAGTCTTTATCGGCTTTATAGATAATTGGCGATTGAATCCGTTCCAACAAAGGCGGATTGGACTTTTGGAGAAGTCGTAACGACTTGCGTAAATCCCAGCCGGTGATATCAATCTCGTTATTCTCGAACATAAAATCCAGGCTATCCTTTTTCTCGGTCAGCGACAAATACCAGTCTTTGGGATGGATATAGATAATTCGGATATCAAAATCACTATCGGGCGAAGGAAATCCCCAGGCACGGGAACCGGTCTCACAGGCCAACAAGATTTTTATTTGATGTTCTTGCTCGATGCTTTCTAAATACTGACTAATTTTTTGATGCATTTCCATTATAAGTACCGGTAGTTTATTCTTACTTGTTAGCCTGATAACGAAAATAGGGAAAATCGGGGAATTTAAGGAGGGAGGATGGGACGCAGCTGCATAAAAATAAGCTCTTATCATTCAGCGCTTTATACTCATTTTGATTTTTACCGGAGTTATAAAATAATGCTGTTGAAGGTACCTGGAATACAAAACAAATATGGTTTAAGCTTATTAGCTAAGGATTTATCCGCTAATCGAGATTACATGCGCTGATGCCGATAGTTATCGGAATGTCTCGTTTTAAAAATTTCTTATTCAAATTAAATGCTTCGTGGGCCTATCCCGAAGATCCTTACTTCTTGCCCGGTAAAATTCATTTGCTTTAAAGGCTTAATTGCTCTTTAAATAAGTAGGACTGCCTTCTTGAAATTTCCACTTCGTCTCCGGAATTCATTTCGATTTTTAGTTTTCCGTTAAACCAGGAGACCACTTTTTTAACGTGATTGATATTGATTAGCTGCTGCCTGTTGGCTCTAAAAAAAATATCGTTTGGTAATTTTTCTTCGATTTTACCCAGCGATTTATAGATGAGTGGTTTATTGTTTTCAAAAAAAACAAGGGTATAGTTTCCCACAATTTCAAACATAAAGATATCCTGAATTTTTACCAGCCAGCATTTTTCTCCGTCCTTTATAAAGATTTGCTTATCCAGGCGTAAAGCATTCTCATTTTTAGGATCTAAGGTTTCGTTATGCCTCCCTTTTTCGAGCACTTTTTCTATAGACAGCGCAAAACGCTTAGGGTTAATGGGTTTTAGTAAATAATCAAAGGTATTATACTCAAACGATTTGATCGCATATTCATCAAATGCGGTGGTAAAAATAGTTACGGGCACTTCATCTAACATTTCTAATAACTCAAACCCATCTTTCTCTGGCATATTGATATCCAGAAAAAGCAGATCTGGATTGATTGCTGTGATTAAACTAAACCCCTCATCTACATTTGCGGCTTCACCAATAAGTTCTATTTCTTTATGGGAATTTAGAAGTTCTTTTAGCTCGTTTCTAGCTAAACGAGAATCTTCAACAATAACTGCTTTTAAGGTTTTCATACTATTGGGATGTTAATTGAGGCTATCACTTTATGTTCTATCTCCTGTAAATTAAAGGTCGCTTTTTCACCATAGAGCAATGCCAGGCGCTGTTTTATATTTTCTAAACCCAGTTGAGTGCTCTTATGGCCGGTTCTTATTGCTCCCGTATTGGTCACTTTTATTTGTAATTGGCTATCTTTTATTAAAGTGGAAAGCACTATTAGCCCCCCTTCTTTTAAACTGGAGATTCCATGCTTAATGGCATTTTCGATAAGCATCTGTATAATCATAGGAGGGATTAATTTCGTTAAGGATGCTTTGTCTATATCTTCTTTAAAGATAAGACGATCCTCCAGCTGAATTTTGGAGATGGCAATAAAATTTCTAACCATATCTAATTCGTCTTCTAATGCTATAGCATCTACATTGCTTTTGGTTAAAGAATAGCGTAAGGTTTCTGATAGGCTGGTAAGCATATTTCTGGCTCTTGGAACATCTTCTAACATTAAACCACGAATATTATTTAGGCTGTTAAACATAAAATGCGGATTAATTTGTCCCTTAAGGGTATTTAATTGAGATTCTTTAAGATTAGATTCCAGTTTCAATCTAATCTCCCTGCTATTGTTAAGTTCCATTAGTCCTTTTATCGCCACATAGAATACCGTCCAAATCGTGAAATAGATAAAATAGTTCAGGATAAAAATCATATTGTTTTTTAAACCCTGAGAGGGATGTTCTAACACATCTGTCCTGTTATAAACATAGGTATATATAAGTTCTATATATACTTCGTAAACCAGGTAGAAAAGAACCGTCGTTGTTAACAGGAAGCCCAGGCTAATAAATAAGTGCTTTAACCGAATCGCATCAAATTGAATACATTTGTTTAAAAGCCTTTTTAACTGATGGGTGAAAAAAATGGATAACAGAATCACTACAGAAAAATCCAGAACAACCTGCCAGGCTTTTAATTGTAACTCGTTACTACCGGCCCAATAACTAAAGGCCATAACTCCCGACAGGAAGGACCAGAAAACAATCTGAATGATCCAGTAGGCTATTGTTTTTGAGTTCAAGTAAATTAATTTCAAATAATTGATGTTTCGGTGGTTGCTAAATGATTTACCTGGGATTCTATTTCCTTTACTTCATTTTTGATTTTTTGAAACAGAAAATTACCCAATACGATAAAGAGATACGTAAATACCATAAAACCAAGTAATAAAAACAGATCTATATCTTTACCATATAGATAAGAAGGTGTTACAGTAAGTATCCAAATAAAGACAATGCCTGCTTCATATTTTTGCCGCTTTGCAAGGTATAATTTATACCTTTTTAGCTGAAGTTGAATGTTTTTTTCATCAATAGTATAGTTTTTTAACCATAAATTATTGACGGTGTAGGCTATAAGCACTACAATACCTAAGGCCAGCGGAATGATATAGGTTACCTGTGCCCGCATTTGATATATTAATATTCCCGATAATACCATTAACATGATCGCGGAAATCTTTACGGATTCTGATGCCTTTAATAAATAGTTGAATTTTTCTACCGGTGTTTTTAGTGATTTTTTCATGTTGATTTTCTTTTAGTTGAATAGTGCTTGAATAATGAAATTCACGAATGCAATGATTAATACGAACATAACTGTTTGGTTTTTGATTTTGTTTAAAGGTAATCTGGCAATACTGAATAATAAGCCGAAATATGATAAATGGTCAATTCTTTATGCTCTACGGAAATAACGGCACAACGTAAATCATCCCCGGGTAATGCGCCATTTATTAGAAAATCACTTTTTGTTTTGAAGCTTCCCGATTATCGAATAAAAGGGGGGTACCTGAACATATCATGATAAGGCCTTTTTTATCAACCTATTGAAGGTGTTTCGCGAAAAATCCTAACATGGTTTTGTATAGGGCTATTTTATTTTCTTCGTGATGAAAACCGTGACCTTCATTGTATTTAACCGTATAAGGCAGCTTAATACCATTGTGGCTAAAGTATATAAAAAATAGCGGTTTAATCGCTTAAACGAAACAAAATGAACAAATTAAAGGTCTATTATAATCCGAAAAAGTAGTGCGTAAAATCCCCTACTTTTCATATACAAGACCATTGGCTTTAATTTTTTATTAAGTGTTCGTAAACTAACAAGTTTACTTTTTTTAATTTTTGTAAACAGACATGTTAACTTATTTGTATATTTGTAAATAAATACATTTACAAAATATTTTTTTGTAAAGTTAAAAGATTACAAATATGAGAAACAAACACTCACTTTTAATAGAACAGTTAGACCAAAAACTGCAACCATTTGATCAAACTAAAAAAGCCCTGGTACCAGAACGTGGATGGATTAATACAATTCGGACCACGTTAAATATGACTATGGCCCAACTTGGGACCAAATTAAATATTACAAGACAAGGCGTCAAAAATCTTGAAAAAAGTGAGGCTAATGGCTCTATAACGTTAAATTCTCTTAGGGATGTATCTAATGCAATGGACCTAAAATTGGTTTATGCAATGGTTCCAAAGGATGGTACCATAAATGATTTAGTAAATGTAAAAGCAGAGAAATTGGCCCGAAGAATTGTGATGAGGACCAATCAAAATATGAAATTAGAGGACCAAGGAATTGAAGAAAAAAAATTAGCCAAAACCATACAAGAACTTGCTAATGAGATTAAGCGCGAGATGAGAAAATCACTATGGGACTAGAATTTGATTACAAAGATGGACAAACACCTTTAGATGATGATGAAAAGGAAGGTCTAAAAATAAAGTCAATTACTACTCAAGGCGAATTGGACGAATTTGAGCAACTTAATATTGAAAAAGCAGTTGAATGGACTATTCATACAAAATTAAGACCTGAAAAAATTTTAACTGAAAAGTTTATAAAAGACTTACACAAAAGGATGTATAGTGATGTATGGAAATGGGCCGGGGAATTTCGAAAAACTGAAAAAAACATTGGAATTCCTTGGACAAAAATTGGGATTGAACTAAAGATTTTACTGGACGATTCGAAATATTGGATTGATAATAAAACCTTTCCTCCAGAAGAAATAGCAATCAGATTCAAACATCGAATAGTATCAATTCATTGCTTTCCAAACGGCAATGGAAGACATTCAAGAATGATGGCTGATATAATTATGGAATCGATATTTGGTGAAGAAATATTTTCGTGGCATCAATCAAATATGGTAAAAGCTAATGAAACTCGAAAAAAATATATAAGCTCTTTAAAAGAAGCCGATAATGGAAATTATAATAACTTAATTGAGTTTGCAAAAAACTAAAGCCAATAAAGAACTAAGCTAATTTCCAAGCATTTAATCCTAATTTTGACTCATAATTTTCATCGTATGGTAAACCTGATGTAGCCACAGCAAATGCCTGTTTTAGTAGTTTATTACATACAGCAATAAACGCAAGCTTCTTACTTTCACTCTTGGCTATTATTCGTTCATAGATATCCATACAGGCTTTATTGTGTTTGCAGGCAGTAAAGCTGCACATGAAAAGCAGATTTATAAGTTTTGGATTTCCCATTTTACTGATCCTACTCTTACCTCGTACACTAGATCCAGATTGACGGATAATTGGGGTAATGCTGACTAAATTGTACAGCTCACAATCGATTGGATGACTCCGCTAACAAATGACGGGGTGCCCCCTCACACTACAGTACGTACAGGTTTCAAATACGACAGTTCATCATCCATCTTTTCAATCGCTTTTAAAAAATAAGTGAAACTATTCCATACTTTAAGCAATAGGCTACACACTTTTTAGGAAATCGGTCACTCATTGATTACCACTCCACTCGATTTTACTTTAAAAATAAATATATCTATTTATAGGTTGATAATACTTAGTAAATGTTGTACCCGAGTAGAAACAAAAAAGCCTCACATCTCTGTAAGGCTTGATTTTACTGGTGGTCCCACCTGGGCTCGAACCAGGGACCCCTTGATTATGAGAATTTTTTTGGGGTAATCAAACGGTTCAAACAAACGCATATGTTATTGATTATGAGTATTTTAATAAATTTTGATATCAAATGAAATCAGGTGATTTCATCGAATTATGTGCAAATTATGTGCAAATTTTTTTAGTATATTTACCTGATGCAGACCAGTTTAACCCTCAGTTTGGACAAAAGAAGGAGTCGGAAAGACGGCAAATTTCCGGTTATAATTCGCCTTGGTCACTACCAAAAAACCACGTCAATAGCGACTGGACAAGCAATTCCGGAGGAATGCTGGGACGATAGAAAGAAAAAAATCAAGGGGTCCTTTAAAGGAACCGAAGCACTCTTTCATTTAAACAACCTTTTGCTTAAAGAATTAGTCCAATATCAAGATAAAATAAATCAGCTACGTGAGAGTGGAGAACTAGAATTCCTATCCATTAAACAATTAAAGAATCGTCTTGTAGGTAAAAATAAGTACGATTCTTTCTATGAATTTGGTGAAGCCAAAGTGGTTGAGTTAAAAGCTACTAATCGATTTGGAACTGCAAAAAATTATCAGCATTTAATTAACGTCCTAAGAAAATTCACTAAAGGGAGAGATGTGAAATTTAATGAAGTTAACTATGAGTTTCTAGTCGATTTTGAACGGTATCACCTATCAAAACCCGGAAATAGCATAAATGGAGTAGCTTCTTATATGCGCACCCTGAAAGCCATATTTAACAGGGGAATTAAAGCAGGAATTATAAAGCGGGAGGCATATCCTTTTTACAATTATCAGATCAAAACAGTGCCTACTGCAAAAAGAGCGATAAAGCAGGAATCTGTTAAGAAAATATTGGAGATGAAGATTGATCCTTCGGACTTTATGGTTCACTACCGCAACTACTTCATTCTTTCTTATATGTTATTTGGAATGTCTTTTATTGATATGGCATTTCTAAAAGTAGAAAACATTAGGAATGGACGTATTCGATTTCAGCGAAAGAAAACATCAAAACTTTATGATATTAAGATAACCGAACCCTTAAAGGAAATTCTTAATTTTTATACCAAAGATAAAAGTTCGGATGAGTTCATTTTACCCATTATCAAAAGGGAAAAAGTAGAATTACAATACAAAGATGTTAAGGACGCTCTCCACCGTTACAATGATGGTTTAAAACGTTTAGCAAAACGTTGTGGCATTGACGAAAAACTAACCTCTTATGTTTCAAGACATAGCTTCGCTACTCACGCTATGTTGAAGAATATTCCACTCATAGCAATATCTGAAATGTTAGGACACAGTAAATTGAATACTACCCAAATTTATCTGAAGTCTTTACCATCGAATCTAATGGATGTGTACCAGGAAGAATTGAATAGGTTTTGAAAACATTTTTTTGAGTCAACTCTAAATCCAATAAAATTTGGAGTATTTTCTCTATCATTAACATATAAAACTGCAAACTTTAAGGCAAGAAGCACCAAATATTCTTTTCAACATTGATAAATGTAAGAATGATATTAATTATTGAAAAAATCATACAAATAACTGTTGGTTAAAAGCTTTAAATTAGCTTTAAAAACCTTTATGGATAGATTTCTGCTTTTTCTTGTTTTAATTGTTTGCCTTTCAAGTTGTAATAAATCAAAAGATAAATCCCGAAATTCCTATAATGCTTCTACAGAGTTAGTTTCCACTTCTGGCAGAACTTCCGTAAAAAATGATTCTAGCCTAATTTTGATTAATTCAGCTTCAGCTATTCATTTTAAAGCAAAGGCTGATACTTTAATTGTTGATTTTGAATTAGCTGAAACAGATCACGCTTATATTAATCTTGAAATTAATGATACTTATAAAGGCCGTTTTAAGGTGGAAAAAAGTCTTCCCTTGAAATTCCCCTTACCAGATAGGACAAGTTTTCATTCCATTTCCGTATTTAAAGCTACTGAAGCCTCTACCGGCGCAATTATTGTCAATAAAATTGAAGCGTTTGAAATTGATAAATTAGACCTTCCCAAAAGGCCCGAAATTGAATTTATTGGCAACTCTATTACGTGTGGAATGGGTGCAGATACTCGGGAAATTCCTTGTGGTAATGGAGAGTGGTTCGATCAGCATAACGCCTATATGGCTTACGGACCAAGAGTAGCTCGTGCATTAAATACCAATTTCAAACTGAATTGTGTTTCGGGAATGGGGATGTACCGAAACTGGAATGATGAGGACCAGCCAGTAATGCCTGATGTGTATGAGAATCTCTATTTAAATTCTGACTCGAAGGAAAAAGCAAATTTTGAAAATGCTCCTGATGTAATTAGTATTGCCTTTGGAACTAATGATTTTTCGTTAGGAGATGGGGAGAGAAAGCGTACAGATTTTAACCGAGAGAAATTTACGATTGCTTATATTGACTTTATTGAAATGCTTTTTTCAAAATACCCAAATGTAAAAATTGCTTTACTAGATAGCCCAATGCTTAACCCCGAACAGAAATCTATTCTGTCCGGTGTTTTTAAGGAGATCAAAAATGAATTCTTAGAAAAGGAAATCAAAATTTTCCAGTTTAAAAATATATCTCCAGGAGGTTGTACAGGGCACCCTGATATAGAAAACCATGAAGCAATGGCAAAACAACTCATTCCCTTTTTTAGAAATCTTTTAAAGTCATAACTAATGCAAAAATTATTAATCCTTTTTAGCCTTTGCTTCCTATCTCAAGCGCCAGCTTTTGCAAATGTCAGTCTGCCAGGTGTTTTTGGAGATAATATGGTATTGCAACGTGAAGCCAACGTCAACATTTGGGGTTGGGCTAAACCAGGGGAAGAAATAGAAATAAGTTCTACCTGGAGTGATAAAATATACACCACCAAAGCCGATAAAAATGCTATGTGGAGCATAGAGATACAAACGAACGCAAAAAAAGGACCCCACCAATTAACTATTACCGGCTACAACCAGGTAAACCTAAAAAACCTTTTACTAGGTGAGCTGTGGCTAATTTCGGGACAGTCTAATATGGAATGGAGTGCTTCAGCAGGGATAAACAATGCCATAGCTGCTATTAGGAATTCGACAAACAAAAATATTCGGTTTTTTGGCGTTGACCACAGAACAGCCGATTCACCACAAATAGATTTAGAAGGGAATTGGGTAGAAAGTTCACCGGAAACGATGAAGTATTTTAGCGCAATAGGCTATTTTTTTGCTAAAAAATTACAGGAAGATTTAAATGTACCAATTGGAATTATAAATGCCAGTTGGGGAGGTACACCGGCCGAAGTATGGATGCCTGAAGTGTTATTTAATAAGAATGATACTTTAAAGAAGGCTGCTAAAATGCTAGAGGAAAATGAATGGGGACCAATAAAACCTGCTCTTTTATACAACGCTATGATTTACCCCATAAGTTCAATGAAAATTAAGGGAATACTTTGGTACCAGGGAGAATCTAATACCATAAATGCTGATTATTACGAAGAGATTTTTACCAGTTTGATTAAAAGCTGGAGAAGCAAATGGGAAGAAAATCTTCCTTTCTACTATGCTCAAATTGCTCCATATGATTATGGAGAGGGGTTTGCGGGGGTAAAGGTAAGAGACGCGCAACGAAAGGTTTTAAAATTATCAAAAACAGGAATGGTGATGACCAGTGATGTAGGAAATATTCACGACATCCATCCTCAAGATAAACTCACACCTGGAATAAGATTTGCCAACCTGGCTTTAGCTGAAGTTTACGGAAAAAAGATTAAAGCCCACGCCCCTCAGTTTGATTATATAACTACTGAAGGAAAAATAGTGAAAGTACATTTTAAGTATTCAGAAGGTTTAAAAATTGGTCGGGAAAATCCCGAATCTCAGTTTGAGATTGCCGGATCTGATAAAAAATTCTATCCTGCTAGAATGGAAATTAAAAACAATATAATTCATTTAAAAGCCAAAGCAGTTAAGAACCCTGTGTTTGTAAGGTACTCCTGGCAGAATACAGCAAGCTCCAATATTTTTAACGTAGCAGGCTTGCCAGCTTCAAGTTTTACAACACAAAATTAGTTTGGAAGACTGTAGAAATCGTGCATATCATTCAATAATAATGGTTCATCCTTTGCTACAAAGTCTACAAAATCTTCTTCGCCATCCATTCCCGGGAGCGGTACGGTATAAGAATCTTCGTAGTTCTGCCAAAACATCATAAAACCAATATTCACATCATTATTCGTAAGTACCCCATAGAGGTTTTCAGAATAAAACTTCTCGGCAAGGCTGGTTTGGGAAGGAGTTACAAAATAGCCCGTTTCTGTAAGGGCAGCTACTTTTACCCTCTCTTTGGCAAGATCTGAAACTACTTGTAATTTTTGGTTGGCAGCATTTAAACCAGAACCATCCTGGGCAATAAGATCGCCATAATTATCCATTCCCAAAATATCTACATATTCATCGCCGGGGTATCTCTCCAGGTAAGCAGATTTGGTTAAGTAAGAATTATCGGGAGAAAATGCATAAAGTAGATTATGAACATTTTTTTCATTCTTTAAATAATCTACCGTAAAACGCCATACAGTTTTAAATTCTTCAGGGGTACTGTAAGCAGCCCCCCACCAGAAAAAGTCTTTTTCAAACTCGTGAAATGGTCGGAAAATAATGGGAGAAAGCGTACCGTCTTCTCCTATCATATTTAGAGAAACTTCAGCAACCTTGTCCAGTTTTTGTTTATAGTAGTCGTGATTTGCACCACCGGGAAGAATACTTTTAAAAGCATTTTGCCTTTGAAATTCGGTCATTTCATCGGAATAAAAGGTCTCTCCCTCATAAGGTTCCCGAAGATGCCAGGTAAAAGCATTAATCATTCCGCTATTATAAGCGCGTAAAGCATTATTTATAATTTGTTGCTCCTGCTGATAAAACCAGTTCTGTGCAGTACCATCGTTTTGATCATCGGTTATAAACATAAAGTCTGACCCCAACAAGCCAGGATCGCTTAGTGTAGTTTTTTTCATATCAGAAAAACCATCATTTCCATCAAAGAACGAGCTGAATGCATCCTGCTGGCCTACTATAAAATGATTATCTGAAACCGATTTTAGGTTATAAAATAAAGCAACCGTTTCAGCAGTAGCCGATGCATCTACCATATAGCTTAGTGTTTCTTCCGGCGCAAAAGCATAAGTTTCTGGAGTTTCTTCTTCAGGTTCTTCCGGAATTTCTTCTTCAGGGTTTCCCTGTTCCTCGTCTGGTTCGTTAATTATCTCATCATCCTTACTACAGGCTGTTAAAAGCACAAATACCAATAAAAAATAGCTAAGTTTTTTCATCTTTTTTCTTTTAAAAGCATCATTAGCGCCCTGGAATTATGGTAAGGTGCTTTCCACATGCTTAGTTTATCTTCTTGTATATAAGGTTTATTGGCCTGGTCTATTCTAAAAAACCATTCGCCATTTTGCCTGTCTATTAAATTGTTTTGGGTAAAATCCCAGATATCCAATATCGCAGCTTGGTATTTTTTATCTCCCGAAATATTAAAAGCATATTGTAAACCCAACATAGCTTCAACTTGTGGCCACCAGTGCCTGTCTAAGTCGGTTTCCCCGGTTTCTTCATTTTTTTCATTAATAACACCCTTGTTTTTTACATAAGCTTCTTTCAGAAAAGTATCTGCTACAAGAATTGCAGCCTCAGTAGTTTCAGTGATCAACAATGAATTACCACTTGTTTTGGCAGCATCAATTAGTAACCAGGCAGCTTCAATATCGTGACCGTAAGAAATTACCGCATTTTGCAATGCCCATTTTTCATTGAAAAACAATCCGAAATGGCCGGTCTTATTATTTAAGAAAATTGATAAAAATAGGTTTATCAAATTCTCTAAAGCTTCTTTAACTCTGATATCACCTGTAATTTGCAATAAGGCGGTATAAGCTTCCAAAATATGCAAGTGGGTGTTCATTGTTTTTGGAGCGTTTTGATCCTTCTCACTAAGTCGCATATCCTCTATAGGTTTCCAATCCGCCTGAAAAGCTTCCAGGTAACCGTTATCAACAAAATCCCGCGCGTGTTTTTCAACCAACCCAAAAGTTTGCAATGCCTTTTCTTTGGCATTTTCCTCTCCTGATAACTTATAGTATTCAGCATAAGAATAAATACTAAAAGCCTGAGCATAGATTTGTTTTCGAGTATTTACGGTATTTCCCAAATAATCTAATTCCCAGAAAAATCCCTTATTTAAATGATCATAAAAATTTGCTTCTAGGTAATTGTATGCACGATAAGCCAGAACTTTTAATTCAGGATCATTATTAAAGTTACATGCTGCAGAAAAGCTCCATAACAATCGGGTATTTAGAATAACACCTTTATTTGCCTTTTCAATCAAATTATTAAAGTGGTCTCTTTTTCCAAAAAACCCGTTATGCATTTCATCTACACCATACTCCCTCCAATAAGATAGAATATTTTGAAGTTCAGCTTTTAGCTGATGTTGAAACTTTTCCGCTTCTACCTGCATTCTATTACCCTTCTGTAATTGTCTTATTACTTTCCACCTGCTGAAGAATTGCTTTAACAGATTCTAATGAAGTATATTTATCCTGCCTAGTATTCATCACATAATCCAACAATATCTCTACAGATGAAACGGCTACATGAGACCTGGTATCTGAAGAAGCATAATAAATAAATACTTTCCCATCATCGTCAGTAATCCAGCCGTTACCAAAAAGAACGTTGGGGACGTCCCCCACTGTTTCTTTATAATTCGGCGCCATAAAATAACCTGCAGGTTGGTAAATCACCTTATCAATATCCTGAAGATCAGTCATAAAAAGATATAGTGTATAGCGTAATCCTCCCGCAGTATTTCTTACACCATGGGCTAAATGCAGCCAGCCTTTTTCAGTTTTAATTGGTGCCGGACCTAAACCATTTTTCATTTCATAAACCGTATGATAAGCTTTTTGGTTAATGATCTTCTCATCTTCTAAAACCGGATTGGTAATATCGCTGATATAACCTAGTCCAATTCCACCTCCTTTTCCCACTTCAATAAAACCATCTTGCGGACGGGTATAGATTGCATATTTTCCGTTAACAAACTCAGGATGTAGCACAACATTACGTTGCTGTCCAGAGCTAGAAATAAGATCTGGTAACCTTTCCCAATGAATTAGGTCTTTTGTCCGAACTATTCCGGCATTTGCAACCGCAGCAGTAGTATCTTGAGGTGCATTGGTATCCTTTCTTTCTGTACAAAAAACACCGTAAACCCAACCATCTTCGTGTTTGGTTAAGCGCATATCATACACATTGGTATCGGGAATTTCAGTCTGTGGCAATTCAATAGGCTTTTTCCAAAACTTGAAATGATCTATTCCATTAGGACTTTCGGCAATAGCAAAGAAAGACTTGCGATCATTACCTTCTACTCTAACAGCTAAAAGATATTTTCCGCCCCATTTTATCGCACCTGGATTAAAGGTTGAATTTATCCCTATTCGCTCCAATCCAAAAGGATTGGTAGCCGCATTAAAGTCGTACCGCCATTCCAGAGGAGCATGGGCTCCTGTTAAGACAGGGTTTTGATATCTAATAAATACTCCATTTGAATCATCTACCGGCATATTTGGAGTTTCAAGTAATTCTTGATGCTTTTGCCGAATTTTATCGTAACCAGGTATTTTACAGGTTGCTTGTTTTTTCTGCATAGGTTTAAACTTATTTTCTGGTAATATTTGGTTCATTCTTAATATAATCCCACCAATTTTTCTTCAGTATTATCACACATATAATGAGAATTACAATAGACACAATCATTGAAATATTTTTGTGCATTATTAAGTATAATGGAATAATCACTAAAAGGGTTTGAGCAAGTGTGCCTATCACTACATTAAACATATCACGCTTAAATGCTGTGTTCTTCTCGAAACCGGGTTCTGAAGCCTTAATTTTACTATAAATAGGTTTCCAGAAACCCCATGGTCTTGTCTGTTTATAGAAATTAATTAAAACTTCCTCATCAGTTGGAGGTGCCGAATAGGTTCCGATTATGCTTCCTGCAACTGAAATTAAAAGGATTATGGGGAAATAATATAAATCTAGCGTATCCGTAAAAATTGGAAAAATCAGTGCGGGAATAATCCCAGAGAGCATTCCCCAAAAATATCCCTCACCGTTAAACCTCCACCAGTGCCATTTGAGAACATTAGAAACTACGTAACTACCAAATAGAGCGGAAACTATCCATTGTAGAATTGAGTTGACATCCTGTACAAAAAAGCCTAGCACTATGCTTATTAATACAACAACAATTCCGCTGCTGTAATTCATTACTTTCACTTTTGATGATGAAGCTAGCGGATTTCTGTACTTTAAATAAATATCATTTACAAGATAAGCCTGGGCTGCATTTAAGGTTCCTGCAAATGTAGACATGAAAGCAGCTAATAAACCAGCTAATAAAAGTCCCAATAAACCTACAGGAACAAATTGTTGTATTGCAGCTGGAAGTACCTTTTCAAAATCAATAATTCCAGCAGTGGTTAAGTTTAATTCTTCGTAAAACAACAAACCTAATATTGAAAAACCGCCTACCATTAAATATCGTGTAGGAATTAAAGCCGCTATTGAAAAGGCGCTCATTTTGGCCGCTTCTAAAGGTGATTTTGTAGATAAAATTTTCTGCATATCATAATTCGGGGCAGGTCCAGCAATACTCGATAGAATTCCCTTAAACAACATAAGCATGAAAAATATTCCAAAAAGCGAATATCCATCTGAAGCTATCTTAGTATTAACTTCACTGATTATTCCAGACCAATCCATATTAAGTTCCCAACCAAAAAAGGGATTTGCCCATCCTTCGGGAACATTAAGTGTATTCTCGCCCATAGCTTGCCACGCAATTACTGCAATAGCAATAGAAGAAATTGTCATTATAGAATATTGCAATAAATCGGTCCAGACGATTCCAGACATACCACCTAAAACTGAATAGAAAACTGCAAAAAGAGTGAATATAGTTCCATAAAAATGAGGTATGTAAGCCGGAGGAACATTAAATGGCACGTAGGCTGAAATAATTTCCCACGGCATAAAAATTTCTACAAATTTTCCCAATCCAATAAATCCATAGGCTAGAAAACCAAGACAACTTAAAATAGCAAAAACTACAATAATTGTATGCGACCATCTCCCGCCACGTCCACTATCAAATCGAAACAAAATCCATTCTGCACCGGTAGTTACATTAGATCTTCTGAGCCATGCTGATAGGTATACCATTAAAAAAACTTGATTAAACACAGGCCATAACCAAGGAATCCAAATACTTTTAAAACCATATACAAAGGTTAATGTAACTAACCACATAGTCCCGGAAATATCAAACATTCCAGAAGCATTAGAAAGACCCATCATGTACCAGGGCAGGTTTTTACCACCTAATAAATAATCATCTTTACTTCTTTGGGCCTTTTTTCTCAAGGCAAGGCCAATAACTATGGTACCAATTAGATATAATAGTATAATTAGGATATCAAGCTCCTGTAGCATTCTTTATTTTTTATTAGTAATCGATTTTTTTAACTTCAGGTAGAAATAATATTTCTTTCAATTCCTCGAAATCTTTAAAATCCTCTTTAGCAACATCTTCTTTAAATGAAGCAAAAAAATGATTGGGGCGCGCATTTCTCCATACTAGTACCCAAGATATTCCTGTGCCTTCAATTCCTGGATACAAAGCTTCTGTCCACCATTTTGGGTTTTCGCCGAATTTAGTATTACCAGTTTCGGTTAGCGCATAAGGCTTGTTTGAATTTCGTTCTTTATTTTTTAGTATCTCAATGTTGGAAATTAAACTTTTAGTAAAAGCTTCATCTCCATCGTGATTATAAACATCTACACCTATAATATCAACAAAATCGTCTCCCGGATAGTACGTATCAAATTCTTCCTTTGAACTCAGAGTGTTTGGTGAAAATGCGAATAATAAATTGTTAACCTTTTGTTTCTTTAGAAGACTATAAGTTTCCTTCCATAATTGCTTGTAAGCTTTTGGTGTAGTATTCTCTCCTCCCCACCAAAACCAAGAACCATTCATTTCGTGAAAAGGTCGAAAAACTATAGGTATATAGTCCCCTTTTTCATCTTGAAGCGATTTTAAAAAACTGGAAAGTTTCCCTATCCATAATTCATATTTTTTTCTTTGGTTTCCACCCTCTAGAATCGATGCTACAGCTGGAATTGAGTCCCATGAACTACCCCCAGAAAGCGGATTATTAAGATGCCAACTTATGGTAATCATACCCCCTTCTTTATGAATTTTCTTAATATGGTTTTTCATTAATTCAAAAGAAACTGTATCTAAATTGTGTGATCGTCCTAATTCAATATGTCCTACATCAAAGCCGTGTATCGCTGGAAATTTACCGGTTACTTTTTCTACATCGCTTTGTATTTTCCCGCCATCATCTTTCCAACCCACACCGTAGGCCGTTGCATCTTCGTGACCAAAAGCTATTCCTTGCTTCGAAATTTCCTCTATTTTTTTGTAGAGAATTTTGGTTCCTATCGTGGCTTTTTCATTTGCAGTATTAATATTGCTTAAATCAAGGTTTGAGGAGCTTCCGCAACTAATTACACTCAAATAAAGAAGAATAAGTATTACTGATATGAAAATTTTCTTCATTAGGATTTAATTTAAAGGCAAGAAAAATGACAAAATATTTTATTATTAAAAAAATGTTATTTTATATTTAACCTCAGTTTTTTATTAAAAACTATTTTGAAGCAGCTATTAATTATTAAAAATCAAAAATAGCACGATTGTTAATATCAAATTAATAGGATTTTGTCATTTAATGATGAAATTTTTTCCAATTCTAACAAAATCAAATTTATGACAAGAGATGTTCATCGAGAAATCACACCTTTAGCTCCAGAAGATAGTTTTCTTGTTTTCGACCGAATTAAAGATGATTTTGACTTTCCCATTCATTTTCATCCCGAATATGAGCTAAATTTTATTTTGAATGGCAGAGGAGTTAGAAGAGTTATCGGTGACAGTCTTGAGGAAATTGAAAACATAGAATTAGTACTGGTAGGCCCCAACCTTCAACACGGCTGGGAACTTTATAATTGCACCAATGACAAAATTCACGAAATTACTATTCAGTTTCACGATGACTTATTTGATACTAGGTTGTTGAGCCGAAGAATTATGAAGCCTATTAAGGATATGTTTGAAAGATCTGCTCACGGCATTTTATTTTCAGAAAAAATCGCGAATGAAATTAAACCTAAAATTCTTCAGCTATCTAAAATTGATAGTATTGATTACTTTCTCGAGCTGATTTCTATTTTGCACGATTTAGCTACTTCTAGAAATCAACGTCTCTTATCCACATATACTTCTAATAACAAAGATTTTGAAAATAGTGAGCAGATAAGGATTATTTACGATTATGTTCAGGAAAATTATCATAATAAAATCTCCCTCGCTGAAATTTCTGAATTGGTAAATATGAGCCAGGTATCTTTCAATCGCTTTATTAAAAAAAGAACTGGAAAAACTTTTATTGAATATGTAAATGATACCAGAATAGGCTATGCAGCTAGGTGGTTAATAGAAAAGGAGCTTAGCGTTGCAGAAATTGCTTTTAAATGCGGATTCAATAACATTGCAAATTTTAACCGGGTCTTTAAAAAAAATAAAAATTGTACACCAAGCCAGTACCGGGAAGAATTCCGTGGAATAAAAAGAGTCCTCTAAACTATAAATAAAATGACAAAGAAAATCATCTTTTTCCTCTGTGCTATTCTAATCTTTAGCAGTCTTCAGGCACAACAAGACCAGTCCCCAGTTAAGCTCAACGGCCAGCTAAAAATTGAAGGCACACGGCTTCTTAACGAGAAGGACGTAGTCATACAACTTAAAGGAATGTCTTTATTTTGGAGCCAATGGCAGCCTCAATATTATAATTATGAAACTATAAAAAATCTGAAAGAAGACTGGGGAATAAATGTAGTAAGAGCAGCAATGGGGATAGAACATGAAGGTTTTTTAAAAAACCCAGAACAGGAAAAACAGAAAGTCTACCGCGTAATTGATGCTGCTATTGAATTAGGCCTTTATGTTATTGTAGACTGGCACGACCATAATGCCGAAAACCATTTAGACGAAGCAAAGCGGTTTTTTAAAGAAACTGCAAAAAAATATGCAAATCACCCTAATATAATCTACGAACTATATAATGAACCTTTGGATGTTTCCTGGAATGAGGTTTTAAAACCTTATCACACAGAAATCATAAAGGAGATTAGAAAATTTGACAAAAACAATATTATCGTTTGTGGCACACCAAACTGGTCGCAGGATGTAGACTTAGCCGCAAAGAACCCAATAAAGGAAGATAATATTGCATATACCCTTCATTTTTATGCTGGTACACATCAGAAAGAATTGATGCTCAAAGCAGAAAAGGCAATAAAAGCAGGATTGCCCATTTTTGTGACTGAATTTGGCACAACAGAAGCAAATGGAGATGGTAAAGTCTATAAAGAAAATACCCAGAAATGGTTCGATTTTATGGATAGATATAACATATCTTGGTGTAACTGGTCTATCGCCGATAAAGATGAAGCCTCTGCCGCTTTAAAACCTAACTCCCTTCCAAAAGATATTGGGAAAAAAGAATCCTGGTCAGAGTCTGGTGCTTTCATTAGAACTATACTTACTACAACCGATCATTAATAGTTCAATTTTTAAGAAATTGTAATTAGATTTTAGCAATTTAATTGTTTCGAATTATTAATAACAAAATTTTAAATCGGTTTCCTTTGCACATTCATAATAAATGGAAAAATATTGTTAGCAAATGATAAAATAATATTAACACTAACTTAACTTTTAAGCTATTTTTGAGTATGCTAAAAAATTAGGTCTGATTTTATAGATGCCTCAATACAAGTCTATCAAAATCTCTAAAACCTTAATTGTTTAAACAATATTCAAACAATAGTCTTTATGTACAAAATTCTACTAAAACGATGGAGTGGTTTCATAAAATACCCTCCTCTTTTTTTAATCTTTTTTCTTGGGGTCTCATTTCAACAAATTCAAGCACAAGAAACAGTAAGCGGAACAGTTACCGATGAAAACGGTATGCCATTATTAGGCGTAAACGTTTTAGTAAAAAATACTAGTAACGGGACCACCACAGACTTTGACGGTAATTTTGAAATTAATACCGGTGAAAGTGCCACTTTAGTTTTTAGCTTTATTGGTTTTATAAGCAAAGAGGTTGAAGTTGCTGGTGGGGAACAATTAAGTGTTACTCTAAGCGAAGATTCTGAGAGTCTGGATGAAGTTCTGGTTATAGGTTATGGCTCTCAATTAAAAGAGGAAATTAGTGGTTCGGTCTCCAGGATTGATGCGGAAGCCATTAAAAATATTCCGCAAGTTGGAGTGGACCAACTTATGCAGGGAAAAGCAGCCGGTGTAATGGTTACACGAAATTCCGGGCAGCCAGGTAGCGCAGTTTCCGTAAAAATTAGGGGTGTAAATACCATTACGGGTTCAAGTGAACCTCTATATATTATAGACGGCGTACCTGTATCTGGAGATTCCAGGAATATTGCTACAAGCGGGCGTTCAACAGCTGATGGTGGTATTGGAGCAGGAACCGGAGCAACAGATGTCAGCCCCCTGGCTTCTATAAACCCTAATGATATTGAATCTATTAACATTTTAAAAGATGCCTCTGCCACTGCAATATACGGCTCCAGAGGTTCAAACGGGGTGGTTATAATTACAACTAAAAAAGGGAAAAAAGGGCAGGGAAGACTTACCTACAACACTTATGTTGGAGTTCAGGAACCTACAAATAAAATAGACGTGATGAACCTCCAGGAGTATGCTACACTACAAAATACTATTGGGGCAATCTACGGTTTGGATGAACAGATTGAGTTTTTAAATCCAGATTTATTGGGCCCGGGAACCGATTGGCAGGCAGAGATATTTGATAATGCATTTCAGATGAATCACGAGCTTTCATTTTCCGGAGGATCAGAAAATATCAATTATTTCCTATCAGCCTCCCATACTGATCAGGAAGGAACAGTGATTGGATCCTCATTTGATAGAACAACGGTTCGAGCTAATGTAAATGCTACCGTAAACGACTGGATCAAAACAGGAATTACTTTAACAGGTAGCCGCACGAACGATCAAATTACTTTGAATAATGCAAGTAATGGTATTATTTCGCTTTCCCTTTTAAACAATCCTGCCACTGCAGTTTATAATCCTGATGGTTCGTTTGCTGGACCGGTTACAGAACAGGAAATCGCCTACGGTATAAGAAACCCAATAGCAGAAGCATTAAACATAGATAACACCCTTACTAGAAACCGCTTTTTTGGTAACCTCTTCGCAGAATTCACCTTTCACGAAAACCTGACCTTCAGAACGGAATTTGGTGGAGATTTCGGCAATAATATTAGCGATAGGTTTCAACCAACATTTACCTACGGAGCTTTGAATCGTGGAGAGAATCAATTAAATGTAAGAAGGGAAAATAATGATTTCTGGATCATTAAAAACCTACTTACCTATAACAATACCTTTGGAGATAATCATGATATCACCGCATTGTTCGGGCAGGAAGTTCAGGAATCTAAATGGGAAGGTGTTATCGCCCAGGACGGGAATTTTGTAGGTAATGAAATGCCGGTCTTAGGAACAGGTAATGCTAACGATTTTACAGATCAATACCGCGGAAGTTCGGCTTTGGAGTCTTATTTCACGCGCTTTATTTATTCATTTAATAATAAATACAATGTTACTGCGTCCCTACGTGCTGACGGCTCCTCAAAATTTGCCGAAGGAAACAGATGGGGATATTTCCCTTCCATTTCAGCTTCTTGGAGATTATCCAACGAAGATTTCATGCAAGATTTTGATGCCATTCAAAACATCCGTCTTTATGGAGGTTACGGAGAAGTAGGAAACCAGGCTATCCCTAATTTTGCTTACGGCGTTAGGTTAAATACAATTAATACAGGTCTTGGCACTGGATTTGAATTCGCTAATTTTGAGAATCCGGGGCTTACTTGGGAGTCATCTACCCAAACAAACATAGGTTTGGATTTCTCACTGTTCAACCAACGATTAAATACTACGGTAGAAGTTTATAACAAAGTCTCAAGAGATTTTCTTTATCAGTTAGCGGTAACCGATTTTATTACCGGCGGAAATTCCCCCGGGGCGATTACAGCTCCATGGGTAAACCTTGGAGAGATGGTAAACAGAGGTCTTGACCTTACAATTGCCTACAGTACCGCTCCTGAAGCAGCATTGCAATGGAATTCCACCCTTACGTTCTCTCATTATAAGAATGAAGTAAACGAATTGCTAGGAGATTTAACAATAAATGGGGATATAAGCCTTAACGATTCCAACCAAAACATTACGCTAACCAGGGTTGGTGATCCTGTAGGTATGTTTTACGGCTACCAGGTAGAGGGATTATTTAGGACTACTGAAGATTTTGAAGGTGCTGCTGTACAATTTGGAAGACCATTCGAAGATGCCCTTTTTGGGACCACCTGGTTGGGGGATATAAAGTACAAGGATATCAATAACGATGGGGTAATAGATAATGATGACCGTACCGTTATAGGTAACCCGCACCCAGATTTCACTTTTGGTTTCCAGAATAGCCTTTCTTATAACAATTTTGACCTTTCTGTTTTTCTGCAGGGATCTTATGGAAATGATATTTTTAACGCAGTAGATAGGACTTTAACCGCCGCAAACCTCTACTATGTAAACCAATCTCCTTCTGTTTTGGATTATTGGTCTATAGATAACCCAGATGCTTCTGCGCCGCGTTTGGCCAGGAATGATACCCCTAACATCAATATTTCTGATCGATATATTGAAGACGGCTCCTATTTAAGGGTTCAAAATATAACCCTGGGCTACAATTTATCTTCAAATTTCGCAGAAAAAATAGGGCTAAACAACCTTAAAATTTACGGTAGTGTCCAAAACCTATACACCTTTACAAATTACTCTGGTTACGATCCCGAAGTTGGCGCCTATAATCAAAATGCCTTGTTGCAGGGATTAGACAACGGGCGTTATCCATCGCCAAGGACATATACCCTTGGATTAAATGTTGAATTATAAAATTGAAGATGATGAAGAACCTTATAAATAAAAAATTAACTGTACTTTTTTCCGCAATTATATTATTCACCGCTTGTAGTGAAGAATTCCTCGATCGGCCACCAGAAGATTCGTATAGTGCAGATACCTTTTATAATACAGAGGATCAGGTAACAAATTCTACAAATCATTTATATTCCAAACCATGGTTTAATTTTATCACAAATGTAGCCTGGGCCATTGGAGAGTTAAGTTCAGGAAATGGTCGTACCTGGGATGCCAGAAACTCAGATTTTGGCAATTTTGCCATAACAGGAGAACACGGCACCCTTACTCAATCGTGGGAGTCATTATATGCAGTAATTGGACAATCAAATACTCTAATTAATACGTTGCCGGATGCGGTAAGTCAAGATGTTTCGCAGGATGTAGTTAATAATGCACTCGGAGAAGCACGTTTTATACGAGCCACGGCATACTTTTACTTGGTAAGAATCTTTGGTTCCGTTCCTATTATTGCAGACAACAATGAGTACGTCCTGGAGCCGGTAGTACCTCGTAATCCTGTTGAAGATGTATATGAGTTTATAAAAAGGGATTACCAATTCGCCATTGAAAACTTGGATGAAAAAACAAGGGGCGCCAATTATGAAAATAATGCCCGTGTTTCAAGTGGTTCGGCTAAAGCAATGTTAGCCAAAATTTATCTTTATGAAGAAAATTATTCCGAAGCCTATAGGTTAGCAAATGAAGTAATAAACTCTGGCGAATTCAAATTATACGGAGGTGATGCAGAGGATGGTGATCCAACGGGAAGTTATTATGATTTATTCTTAACAGCAAATGATAATAATCCAGAATCAATTTTCGCACTTCAATGGTCTACCTCAGGCCAATATTCAGAAGGAAACGGATTGCAGTCCCTTTTTGCACAGGCAGGAATTACTGGTTTTTCCGATGGTTACTCAGCAATAGGCCCATCAATAGATTTACAGGAAGCTTATGAGAATCAGGAAGAAGACGAACGTTATTATGCAACCATAATGGATCCAGGTTCTTATTATCCTGATCTTAATGGTGGATACACAGTTTCCGAAAATGTAAATCACCAGGGAACTAATGTGGGAATTAAGAAATATGTAGTAGGAAACGCAGAGACTAATGGAGGTGGTGGTATGCAAAGTTATCCTAATAACACCTATATTATGCGTTATGCAGAGCTTTTGCTTATTCACGCTGAGGCAGCATTGATGGGCGGAGGTTCAGTAGCCGAAGGAACAGAATCATTAAATAAAGTAAGAAGAAGAGCTGGCCTCGAAAATATAGAAAACCCTACGATAGAAGATATCTTTCATGAAAGAAGGATTGAGCTAGCTTTTGAATTTGAGTTCTGGTATGATGTAGTTAGAAGGGGACCAGATTTCGCTCTAGATTTCTTAGCTCAAACTGAGCGAGGAACTTTTAATAATGATACTACTCCGCCTACCATAACTTCTGAAATGTTTACTCCAAACATGGAAGATTTAACATTTCCATACCCAAGTAATGAGACTCAAAATAATCCAGCTTTACTTGAGGCACCGGTACCATATGATTTTGATGACGAACAATAATTTTAAAGACTAGATTATGTATATAAGAAATATAAAAATCGGTTCGATTTCTTTCTTGCTATTAATTTTACTTTTAGCTGTTAGCTCTTGTAGTGACGAATTCGATACGCAAGATATTGAGAATAATAATGAGCCCCCAGTAATTACTAGTGTGAGTGAAGCTCGTGAAGATGTTCCAGTTACCCAGGGTGTACTTGAGAACACGTATATTATAAGAGGAGAAAACCTGGCTACATTAACGGCAATTTACTTTAATGGCGAGCGGGCAGGCTTTAACCCCGCACTAACCACAAATGAGTTAACCTTTGTGACAATACCTGAAACCGCACCTTATGTAGGTCAGGATAATATTTTGCGCCTGGAAAACCTTTCGGGAAGCACAGAATATGATTTTTCACTGTTAACCATAACCGATTTCACGGAGAGCACTACGGAGGAGGGTATAAAGACCGTAACACTTTTGGGGGGCGATTTTTCGGAAACTTCCAATGTTATTTTCACATCAGGAACAGAAGAAGCTGGTAACCTTGTAGAAAGAGAAGCCGAAATTCTCTCAGTAACTGAAACCGAAGTTACCGTTGCCGTTCCATCTGGAATTGAACAGGCATTTATTAACATAGAAACTTCAAGGGGGGCTTCCGCACAATCAGATTCTTATGGGTTTAATTATTCAATTTACATAGACGATCTAAATCCAGATTGGGAAATGAGCCAATGGGGAGGTACTTTTGAACTTCAATCCGAAGAACAAGCTCTCGGACAGTATTCTATAAAAAGTGTTAGAGAAGCGTGGGCCGGATTAACATTCCTATCGCCTAGCATAGCCTTTGATGAATACGAATCTATCACAGTTTCCTTGTACGGAACAGGAGACCCCGGAGACTCAGTTAATATTGCAATCAACGATTTTGCAGGACAGGTTACAGTAGAACTAATTCCCGGAGAATGGACTAAATACGTTATTCCGCTTTCGGAATTCTTCCCTAATGGAGGAGCACCTGCGGTAATTAATCGCATAGACTTTCAGGAATCTTCAGGCACTGGTAAAGCTCAGTATATTTTCTATATAGATGACTTTGGCTTCCTGTAGCCTTTAAAAAATGGGCTTTACTGAAATTAAATCTCTGTAAAGCCTATTAATGCTTTTGAATTTAAAACACATAGAAATGATAAAAAAATACTACCTGGTTATTCTAGCTGTTGTTGCAGGGTTGGCTTCCTGCGATAAGGACGATGAGATATACCCGCAACTCGGTGATGATCCAAGAAATTTAAGTGAAATTATAAGTGAGACACAGAACCTCTCAAGCCTTTACGGAGCTTTAGAAAGTTCTGGACTGGACTCCACACTTAGGAGTACGACGACCTACACAGTATTTGCTCCTAATAACAGTGCTTTTGATGAGGTTGATATCTCAGGATTAAGTGAAACCGAATTAGAAAATATTTTACTAAATCATATTTTAAGTACTACTACTGCCGATTTCTCTTCCACTTTATCAACAGGCTATACTGCAACAATGGCTACAGGACCGGAAGAGAACAATCTAAGTTTATTTTTAAATACAGAGGGTGGTATATCCCTTAATGGAACTGCTTCGGTAATAGCAAACTCCTCAGATATAGGGTCTACGAATGGTGTTTTACATCAAATAGATGGTGTTCTTCTACCCCCCACTGTTTATGATCATACCCAGGCGAACCCTAATTTCTCAATGCTTTCGGAAGCAATTGAACTAGCTGGCCTTGATGAAGCTTTATCAACCACAGCTACTGATAATGAACTTTATCCATTTACGGTCTTTGCCCCTACAAATGCAGCTTTTGAAAATTTCATGATGCAGCTTAACGGAGCTTTTGGTTGGGAAAACCTTAGCGATATCCCTGCTGACATCCTGCAGGAGGTTTTAGAACATCATGTGGTTTCAGGAGCTAATACCTTATCAGCGGTAATCGCCGAAACCGAGCAAACAACCCTTCAAGGAGAAATTCTAACAATTAGTGCTGATGCAGTGATATCTGATGCTAGTTACACTAATACCAATTTTACCACGACCGATATCCAGGGAATAAATGGCGTTGTACACGGTGTAGATAAGGTGCTATTGCCAGAAGATGTGTTTCAACAAATTTTAGGAGCTACGCTTAACCTTAAAGAACGTAGTGAAGACAGGGGATATTCTTTCTTTCTAGCTGCCGTTGAAAAAGCTGGTTTAACCAGTATTTTAGAAGATGAAGAACAGGAATTAACAGCTTTTGTTCCAAATAACGATGCGTTTACAGTCTTGTTTGCACAAATTACAAATTTTGAAAGCTTGAATGATTTTGAATCTGAAGAAGAATTGGAAGCGCTTTCAAACCTTTTAATGTACCATTTACGTGAAGGTGCTTTAATGAGCAGCCAGCTTACCGATGGCGGGGAAATAACCACCTTGTTTGAAGAAGAAATTATTACTGCCGACTTAACTGGGGAAAATGCAAGGCTAAGACCCTCTTTTGAAGACGCTATACCCTCCGGAATTGTAAATTCCAACATAGGTGCAACAAATGGCTTAATTCACGAAATAAATAGAGTGCTTATTCCAAATAGCCTTGTTCCTGTTTTAGGAATACCTTCAGACGAAGGAGGAAAGTGCCCTGTTGGAGATGAAGAACTTGTTTTCTTCAACTGGGATGATAAAGGTATTTATTGGGGCAACGTAACCTCTGAAAATGACGCGTCTCTCAGCCCAGATGGAAGTAGCTATGGAAGAGCCAATTTTCAAACCGGTGGAACCGGTTGGCAGGATCTGTTCTGGAGAAATGATGATACTTTTTACGGCGCCGATGTGGTAAGCAATAACCTGGAGGATTATGTATTAAAGTTTGATATTAATGTAATAGAGCCTATTAGTGAAGGAATGTTTAGAATTAGGTTTAATGATTCAGACGGAGTAGATGCATTTTATGATTGGCAGCCTTGGAACGATACCGGGGAACCTTATACCACAGATGGTTGGGAAACTGTTGAAATCCCTCTTTCAGTGTTAGGTGTCCCAGATTTTAGTTTGGTAGATGCCGAATTTGGGATGGCTTTTGAAGGTGCCGATGTTTTACTGAATTTCGCTATAGATAATGTGCGTTTCGATACCCCGGGTTGTGGCGGGCCCGAGCCGGTAGCAAATAGTGAAGCTGTCTTTTTTGACTGGGATGGTAAGGATCCATACTGGGGAAATACAACTGTAGAGAATGATCCATCCATTAGCTTGGACGGAAGCAACTACGGAAGAACTAATTTCCAGACTGGGGGAACCGGCTGGCAAGATCTCTTTTGGAGAAATGATGATACCTTTTATGGGGCAAATATGGTAGGTGCAAATTTAGAGAATTACAACCTTAAGTTTGATATTTATACTTTGGAACCAATAAGTGAGGGAATATTTAGGATAAGGTTTAATGCAACATCAGGAGTTGACGCGTTTTACGATTGGCAGCCATGGAACGATACCGGAGAAGCTTTTGATACCGATGGAAGCTGGACAACAGTAAGCATTCCCGCATCTGTATTAAACCAGCCTGATTTCAGCCTGGTAGATGCTGAATTTGGGATGGCCTTTGAAGGCGCCGATACACTTCTAAATTTTGCCATAGATAATGTGCGCTTTGAAGAACGCTAAACCATACAAATTTAATTAGCCATATTCCCTGGGATCTTTTTTTCAGGGATTTTTTTTAATCAAAAAAATCAATAATAATGATAAGAACAAACACTTATATTTTTTTAGCATTACTTTTAAGTTTAAACAGCATTGCTCAAAAAGCTGAAGACCTGGCAGATACCCCACCAATGGGATGGAATACTTGGAATACCTTTGCCTGCGACATTAATGAAAACCTCATAAAAGAAACAGCCGATGCCATGGTGGCAAGCGGAATGAAAGATGCCGGGTACGAATATGTAATTATTGACGATTGCTGGCATGGAGAAAGGGATGAAAAAGGCTTTATTCAAGTGGATCCTGAACGCTTTCCCTCGGGAATGAAAGCACTAGCTGATTATGTTCACTCTAAAGGACTAAAATTAGGTATATATTCTGATGCCGGAACAGAAACCTGTGCGGGGGAACCAGGAAGTCGCGGTTACGAATACCAGGATGCCATTACTTATGCTGAATGGGGAATAGACTATTTAAAATATGACTGGTGTAATACTGAAAATATTAACCCAATTGGCGCCTATAGTACCATGAGGGATGCTTTATATTCTGCAGGAAGACCAATTCTTTTTGCGATGTGCGAGTGGGGCGATAATCAGCCCTGGGAATGGGCAGAAGATGTTGCACATACATGGAGAACAACTGGAGATATCTACAATTGCTGGGATTGTGAAGAAGATCATGGAGACTGGTCATCCTGGGGAGTCCTAAAAATTCTAGATATGCAGGAGGGACTGAGAAAATATGCCGGCCCCGGGCATTGGAATGATCCAGATATGATGGAGGTTGGTAATGGGATGACCACTAGTGAAGACCGTGCGCATTTCACTATGTGGAGCATGCTTGCAGCTCCTTTAATTGCAGGAAATGATTTGCGCGAAATGTCTCCTGAAACAGTAGATATTCTGACCAATGAAAAAATGATTGCTATCAACCAGGACTCTCTTGGAGTGCAGGCATTCAAATACAATACTGAAGATGGTCTGGAAACCTGGTTCAAGCCACTCTCCAACGGGGAATGGGCAGTAACTTTCCTGAATCGTGCTGATGAAGAAAAGAACGTTGAATTTGACTGGGAAAAACACAAAATTGAAGACCCTGATTTTGATTATGCTGTAGATTTCAACGAAACAACTTTTAAAGTTGAAGATATCTGGAGAGATAAAAATCTGAAGGATACAGACAAAAAATTAAAAGCACGAATTTCCGCACACGATGTTCTCACTTTTAGGCTTAGCCCAAAGGAATAGAATAAATATTATCAGTAAACTAGTTCGTAGCAAGTTCACGAAGCATTAAGATTGGAAAATATAATTTAATTCTATCTAAAGGCAAGCCTCGGAGCACTTTATCTCGATTATCGAGTAAAAAAGAAGGGCACTTTCCCGTAAAGTATGTAAAATTAAAATAACAGGGGTTAGACTTTTTTAAAGTCTGACCCTTTTTTCATAGAACCTAAGGAACTGATTTAAGATTATACCCCAACTCCTGATAGGGTTTGACCGAATTATAGTGGCTTCCTTTAGGCACGTAACTTTTTTAATCAAAACAATAGAGGCTATTGGAAGTATTGGACTTATGGCTAATATCTTAGAGTCTAAATAACCATCGAATTCCGCTTCACACATTTTCTGTATGCCACGCTTCTGCAATTGTTTTAAAAAACCATGGCGCTCATCACCACTTTTTTGAACTACTTCATAAATTCAACACTGAATAAATCTTCTTTATTCAAACTGTGTAACATTTAAAATTATACAAAAAATAACAGGGACGGCGCCCCCTGTTATTTTTCTATTTACACAGCTTATGAGATAGTCTAGGTAATTTATCTCATTTCCCTCAACCTATCCGCCACGTGACTTAAAGCTCTGTAATTATGGTACGTTGCTTTCCAAATATGACCTTTTAAAGCCATTTTGGCATCTGGGGTTTTATCTATTCCCCATTCATACCAGCCTCCTTGCTCCTGGTCTATCATATATGTTTTAGTATAGCTCCACAATTCGTTAAAATATTTGCGATAATTAGTCTCGTCTTCAGGAAATTTTTCAGCCATAATCAATAAAGTGTTTAAGCCTTCTGCCTGTGCCCACCAATTCTTTTTATCATTCACAGTAGTAATTTCATCTTCTCCTTCAAAATAATAACCGCCATCATAAAAGCCACCTACTTCTTTATCCCAACCGGTTTCTAAACTATGATCAACCATTTTTTTCGCGGTTTGCAAGGTAAGGCTATCATTTTTCAGTCCTAAAGCTTCAGAAGCATCTAACATTAAAAAAGCAGTTTCCACATCGTGACCCGGAGAAATGTGATCTAAATAGTAATGCTTCTTAATTTCTTCTTTAGAGTTTTCTTTAAAGGATACTGGAGTCCAGTCCCGCTCAAAAAATAGGTTCATGTAATCATCGTCATTCACGATAGTATCCCGAATGATCAAAAGTAATTCTTCTAAACGCTCACCCACAAGATCATTAGGCCACACCCTGTACAATTCAGTAAATGCTTCCAATAAATGAATGGAACTGTTCTGATCTTTATACCCAATATCTGATGTCGAAGCCATTTCGGCAGTTCTTATAACTGGTGTACCATTCATTTCTAAATGCTGAAAATACCCTTTGAATTTCTTATCATGACTATGTTCTTCAAGCCACCTAAAGGTTTTCTTCGCTAAATCAAGTGCTTCTTCATTTCCAGAAGCGTCATAGTATGCTGCCAGACCGTAAATGGCAAAGGAATTTCCGTAGGCGGTTTTAGCTTCTCCTTTTTTAATAATAGGCTCTCCGCTTTTATTCACTAGGTTATGAAACCCGCCATTTTCTTCATCCCACATTATATCTCTCATAAACTCAAACCCATGGGCCGCATTCTTTAGATAAGAAGAATCTTCTTGATTTCGTTTTGAAGCTTTAGCGTTTGTCCAAATATGGCGCGCCTGAGTAACAACCATTTTATTATGCTCTTCACCTAGTTTAAAATCGTGCGTTACCTGACTGTAATACCCCCCGTCTTCTTTATCTATTACCAATGGATACCATTTTTTTAATAAATCTTTATCTGCAGCAGTTTCAAATTCAGCAATTAACGCCTGGTTTGAATTTTCTGTTTCTACTTCATTATTATCTTTTTTCGACTTATTTGAATTGCAGGCATACAAAAGACTAAAACAACTCACTAATAGGATAATTTTTTTCATTGTTAACTTTTAATATCGTTAAATTTCATTTTTGATAATTTAAAGATAAAAGAAAACCATTGCCTTATACACTTTTGAAAAATTCATATAATGAATTGATAAAATAGTATAAATCCTTATTAACCTATCTCCATAGTTTTATAGCTAAATCTTATAAGAATGAAATTAAAAATATACACCTTTATAATGTGCTGCTTTTTAACGAAAGTTGGTATTGCACAAAACCAGGGCGAAAGTTTAAGGATTAACGATGAGGAATACCTTGAAATGCGCGGATTAAATGTGATGCTTGCGCACGATTTTTATCCTGAAAGCCATCAGGGCGGGGTTGGAATTATTCAAAATGGAATTAGAGTCGCCACCAACGGAGATTTACGTCTGGAACCCACTCCCGGGCAATGGCAACCGGTACCAAAAGTTGGAGAACGGGTCGTGGACAGAGAAAAAAATATAATTAGCGTAAAAATGGCTTATCCCGATGAAGCCAAAAATCGAAAAGGATTTAATCCTATTGAATATCCCGACCTGGAGTTTTCTTATAATCTAAAAATTATCCCTCAGGGAAAATCCTTTAAGATTGTAGTCGATCTTGATGAAGCTTTGCCCCAAGAATGGATCGGCAAAGTAGGTATGAATATCGAATTCTTCCCCGGCTACCTTTTCGGAAAATCCTATTATATGGATAATGAATTTGGTCTTTTTAACCGGCAGGCAAATGGCCCGGGATCTTATGATGAAGACGATGAATACCAAATAAAGCCTATGGCTGCGGGAAAAGAATTGGTGATTGCCCCCGGGACGCCCAGGCAAACTTTAAAAATTGAAAACTTAAAAGAAAATAATTTAGAGTTAATAGATGGCCGTGCACAGCATAGTAATGGCTGGTTTGTGGTTAGGTCACTTGTGCCTTCAGGAGCCACCAAAAATGCTATTGAATGGCTTATTACACCAAACACCCTGGAAGATTATACATACGATCCCGTAGTTCAAATTTCCCAGGTTGGTTATCACCCCGCTCAGGAAAAAATTGCCGTGATAGAAACCGATAAAAATGATACTAACCTGAAAGAGGCGAAATTATTACGGATAAATAATGAAGGTGGTTTTACCGAAGTTCTTTCAGAAAATCCTTCAAATTGGGGGGAATTTCTCAGGTATAAATATTATCAGCTGGATTTTACCAAAATCGAAGAACCCGGAATGTATGTTGTAAAATACGGCGATTATACTACAGAAGCTTTTCAAATTAGCAAAGATGTTTATAAACGTGAGGTTTGGCAACCCACTTTAGAATATTTCTTACCGGTGCAAATGTGCCATATGTTGGTAAACGATAGATATAAAATATGGCATGGCCGTTGTCATTTAGACGATGCGAGAATGGCGCCGGTAGATACCAATCATTTTGATGGTTACCTGCAAGGCCCTGGAACCCTTACCAATTTTCAACCTGGCGAACACGTACCGGGGCTAGATGCCGGTGGTTGGCACGATGCCGGAGATTACGATCTTAGAATAGAATCCCAGGCTTCTACCATCCACGGACTTTCGCATATTTATGAGATTTTTCAGGAAGATTATGATAATACCACCATAAACCAGGAAACAAAAACCGTAGATATTTTGCAACCCGATGGAAAGCCAGATTTTCTTCAGCAAATAGAACACGGCACCATACATATTGTAAATGGCTATAAATCTTTGGGTCGGTTTTATCGTGGGGTGATTGTGCCTACTTTAGACCAATATGTTTTGTTGGGCGACCCGGTAAACCATTCTGATGGCGAGATTTATAAAGAAACCAGTACTTCAAAAGAAATTCCGTTAGGCCGGGAAGGCGCGCCAGATGATCGCTGGGTGTTTACCGAAGAAAATCCGCGTAGGGAATTACAAAGTGCAGCGGCCCTGGCTGCCACTTACAGGTCTCTAAAAGATTTTAATCCTGAACTTGCTGAAGATGCCCTGGAAATTGCTAAAAAAACCTGGGAAACTACCTCTACAGATAATCCCGTGCACAAACTCAGCTTAAGTGTAGAACTTTTTAGAAGTACTTCTAACGCGAAATATGAAGATTTCATAAAAGAAAATGCTAAAATTTTTGCTGACAATATTGCGCAAACCGGCTGGGTTCTCGCACCCGTTTTTGATGAGATTCAAGATGAAAATTTCAGAAATAAAATAAAAGCTTCTGTAGAAGATTATTACCAGGAAGTAGAAAAATTAGGAGCGCAAACTCCCTACGGAATGCCTTATGAACCCGATATTTGGGGTGCAGGATGGGGAATTCAGAATTTTGGGATGAAACAGTATTTTTTACATACCGCTTTTCCTGAAATCTTTCCGAAGAAATATATGCTAAACGCACTCAATTTTGTTTTAGGGACGCATCCCGGTGTAAATACGTCTTCTTTCGCATCAGGGGTTGGTTCTCGCTCCTTAACCCAGGCTTATGGAATGAACCGGGGCGATTTCTCTTTTACTCCTGGCGGAATTGGCTCGGGAACAGCATTAATTCGTCCCGATTTTCCGGAATTGCTGGAATGGCCTTTTTTATGGCAACAAACCGAATATGTTTTGGGAGGAGGTACTACAGATTACCTATTCTTAGTACTGGCGGCAGACAAGCTATTGAATAAATAAACTAAAAATAAATTACATGAAATTCGCTGTTACGCTTATCAGTCTTATCTTTTTTAGCAATGTATTTAGCCAAAAAGCACCGGTGAACAAAAATGCCACCCAGGAAGCTAAGGAATTATTGCATTATATATATTCTTTAGACGATAATATACTATCCGGACAGCACAGCTATAATGAGGAACCTGATAAGTTTTATAATCAAGTTGAAGCCATTACCGGAAAATTCCCTGCGGTTTGGGGAACTGATTTTTACTGGAATGGAGAAAACGATCCAGGAGAAAGGATTGTAGAGGCGGCTATCAAAAAACACCGGGAAGGAGCTATAATAACACTAATGTGGCATGTAGGAAGACCTCAGGATACTCCTCCATATGGCTGGGCTAATAGTGTACAAAACGAGATTAGCGATGCCGATTGGGAAGAGTTAGTAACTCCAGGCACTACACTTCACGAAAAGTGGTTGGATCAAATTGATAATGTTGCAGACCATCTAAAGAAACTTAAGGAAGCTAATGTTCCGGTTTTGTGGAGACCATACCATGAAATGAATGGTGTATGGTTTTGGTGGGGAAATAAAAGAGGTCCCGAAGGTTATCAAAAATTATGGAAACTAATGTACGAACGTTATACGAATCACCACAACCTAAATAATCTTATCTGGGTGTGGAATGCTAATGGTCCAAGGGATATACCACAAGACGAGGCTTTTGAATATCAGGAATTTTATCCTGGTCATGAATATGTTGACATCCTTGCCACTGATATTTATCACTTTGATTATGAGCAAAAAGATTATAAAGAGCTTTTAAAACTTTCAGACGGGAAGCCAATTGCTCTTGGCGAAGTGGGTCAATTACCAAAACCAAATATACTGGAAGCTCAACCGCAATGGAGTTGGTTTATGGTATGGTCAAATTGGTTACAGACCGCAAACTCAGAAGAAAACGTAAAAGCTATTTATAATTTCGAAAAGACTATTTCAAGAGAAACAGATAAAAGGAAATAAAATCAAACAGCAATTCAAAAAACTCAAATGAAAAAATGAAAAATCTATTTACCATCTTATTTATATTAATTGGGGCGCCTTCTATTCTTGCACAGGCCGAATTTACAACCTGGGGAAATATGACAGGCATCAGGGTCGACAATCAATTAATGGAATTTAATTCCAGCCTTGTATTAATGAAATCTAATTGGGATAATGCTTGGATTACCAGAAAAGAAGGCCAAGATATAGATTTTAAAAGGAATCAGGGTATCAAAACATTCAGCTATCAAATGGATAGCATCAACTGGAAACAAACAATTAGCGATGTTAAAGAAGGAAAAGCTAATATAAAAGTTGAGTTCAGTTCTCCCGATTCTCTATATCTCAATGGGGCGTTTTTTCGAATAGAATTGCCTGAAGAGTTTGGAAAGGAAACTCAATTTGACTTTAGAACTCCATCATCACTTTCAAGTAATGATCTTTCTGGAAATTTGGATGGTTTATATAATGCACCAACCGAAGGTTTAGTGGTAAGTGTTCCTTCAAGAGAATTTGTAATTGATTTTAAACATCAAACTAAGGTTATAATCAGAAAAAATTCAGAAGGTTTTTATCAGTTAAATTTTGAGATTGCCTCGGGTGAAATTTCGCCAAAGAAAAACTACAGCAATACCTTTAGCATTAAAGCTACTGGAGAAATTGATAATTCAATTGTAGAACTGAAAGTTTTCCCTCAACAGGAAGGGAAGAAATTCGATGGAATTGGTGGTAATTTCAGGTTGCAAAACCCTGAGACAGATCCTCAGGTAATCGACTATAGCCTGAAAAATCTTAGAGTTGCCTGGTCACGAGTTGAAATGCCCTGGAGAGAATGGCATCCTGATGCAAGTAAAGATCCTATTGAAGAAGCCAGAAAAGGTAACCTTGATCCAAAGGTAGAAGCTGCTATGGAAATGGCGCAACGCCTGGATAAAAAAGGAATCCCAGTAATTCTCGCTGCCTGGTTTGCTCCCCGTTGGGCAATAATCGGAGAACCTTCAAGCGGATTAGATATGAATGGAAATCGGGGTAATTTGCTCAACCTTCAAAAAAAGGAGAAAATTTATAATTCTCTTACATCCTATATTAAATATCTTAAGCAAGAATATGGTGTAGAAACGGTTATGTTCTCTTTTAATGAAGCCGATTTAGGCATTGATGTTCGCCAAACAGAGGAAGATCACAATGAAATGATTAAAGAATTGGGAGCCTATTTTCGGGAAAATGGACTGAAAACTGAATTTTTACTGGGAGACACTGCTGATGCCAATGGCTGGGATTTTACAACCACGGCTTCTACCGATCCTCAAAGCCGACCTTATATTGGTGGGGTTTCATTTCATTCCTGGCGTGGATGGACGGATGAGAACCTTCTAAAATGGTATGATATTTCAAACCGTGTAGATAAGCCACTCTTTATTGGGGAAGGGAGCATAGATGCTGGAGCATGGCGTTATCCTCAAATTTTGGAAGAACCTACCTATGCTTTAGATGAAATTGATGTCTATTTAAAGATATTAAACAAAGCCCAACCTTTAACAATACTACAATGGCAGCTTACCGCCGATTATTCACCGATGTCGGGCGGTGGTATTTTCGGGAATACTGAAGAAGAATTACATCCAACTCAAAGATTTTTTAATCTTCAGCAATTAGGTAATACGCCAAAAGGCCTTTACGCACTTCCCATCACCACTAGCAATGATGCTATAACTGCTGCTGCATACGGTGATAAGGAAAAAGGCGTTTATGCTATTCACCTGGTAAATAAAGGTGCTACCCGAAAAGTAACAATAACAGGTTTACCTAAAGAAGTGAGCAAAATGAAGGTGTTCCTTACTAACAAAGAAAAATCAAACGAACTAACGGACACATTATCGGTGCGAAATGGTTCGATTACATTGCAATTACAGGGAGCAGGATTTACAAGTTTGGTTACTGAGTAATTATATCTAAAAGTTTAAAGATTTCACATACCGATGAGCAGACTACTTCCTTTTCTTCTTTGCTTCTTTTTTGCGATAGCCCTTTGCAACGCACAGGACTTTAAAAATCCCATTATTGAGAGGTTTCATCCAGATCCCAGTGTTTGTAAAGGTGATGATTTTTATTTGGTAAATAGTAGTTTCGCCTATTTTCCAGGGGTACCAATTTTTCATAGCAAAGATTTAGTAAACTGGGAGCAAATAGGTCATTGTTTAATAAGGGAATCACAGCTTAATTTACAAAATGCAGGTATCTCAGAAGGTATATATGCTCCAACCATCCGTTACCACAAGGATTTCTTCTATATGGTTTCTACAAATGTTTCCCATAAAGGTAATTTTTTAGTTTATACTGAAGACCCAAAAGGTGAATGGTCAGAACCAATATGGCTAGAACAAAAGGGAATAGACCCATCCCTGTTTTTCGAGGATGGAAAATGTTATTTTACCTAAACCCAGATAATCAAATATACCTCTCTGAAATAAATCCTAAAACAATTGAGCAACTTTCAGAACCTGTACCAATTTGGAGTGGTACCGGAGGAAGATATCCCGAAGCCCCTCATATCTATAAAAAAGATGATTGGTATTACCTTTTATTATCGGAAGGAGGTACAGAGTATGGACATACCGTAACCATAGCCCGCAGCAGAAATATTGAAGGACCATATGAATCTAATCCTAAAATCCAATCTTAACCCATATCGGTGTAGAAACCCAAACAAGTCCAATTCAGGGCACCGGACACGGAGATTTTGTTCAGGTAGAGGACGGAAGCTGGTGGGTAGTTTTTTTGGGATTCAGACCTAAATCAGGGAACCACCATATGCTAGGTAGGGAAACTTTTTTAGCTCCGGCATCTTGGAATAATGACAACTGGCCGGTAATTAATAAAAGCGGAACAGTTAGCCTTGATATGGACGTTCCAACTTTAGCATTACAACCATTTGAAGATTCAAAGGAGCCAGTAGATTTCACTAAAAAAGAACTCGGGCATAAATGGAATTACATTAGAAACCCTATTATGAATAATTATAGTATCAACGATAAGGAAGGATCTATAAACCTAAAAGTATCTCCCGTTTCTTTAAACGATAACGGCTCACCAACTTTAATTGCACGACGCCAGGAACACATTAATTTCAATTCTATTGTAAAGTTGAATCTATTAGATGCAAGTGAAAAAGATGAAGCAGGAGTAACAGTTTTTATGGATCATCAATCACACTACGACCCTTTTCTGAGACAAAAAAATAATTCTAAACAACAGTTAGTGCTACGCTATATTTTGGGAGAATTAACCCATGAGAAATTTATAACTGAGCTTTCTAACGAAGAAGTTGTTTACCTCAATATTGAAGGTAGTAATGATTATTATGATTTTTCGTATTCTCTTGATGGAGAAAACTATAATTTCATTGAAAAAATGGATGTAAGATACTTAAGTTCTGAAACTGCAGGAGGATTTACAGGTATAATGCTAGGGATGTTTGCAGTCTCTGATGAGCATAAATCTAAAGGATTTGGGAAATTTTATGAATTTGATTATTCATCTTCCAAAGAGTAAATCAAAAAAATACTGAATATGACCTATTGTCTCTATAATTAAACTAATGCTCCATTTTGATTCTACAATTTTTATAATCATAAGAATAAATCAGTAATTACTACTGATTTCTCAAGTTAAATATTACTTTTCCTAATGCTTCCGAAAAGTAATAAAGCCGAACACGGCTATGAAACCTAGCAAAAAAACCAGTTCTCCTCTCCCCTCTTTTCTGTTTTTAAACAATGGGTAAGAACGAGGTTGAAATGCAATGTATTTATTCATTTTCTATTCTTAGCATCAGTACCTTCTATGGTCAACCTGAAATGGACCCCGTAGCTATTTGGTTCTAATTATTAATCTAAGACTAGTACCTTAAGGTTAACGTCACTTTATGATCCTATGCATAAAAAAGGCTCCATTTTAGCTGGAGCCTTTACCCTGAATTTAACTTAATGGTTTAATTAATATCCTGGGTTTTGAGATAAATTTGGATTTATGTCAATTTGTTGTTGCGGAATGGGCATTAAATCCTTTCCCTCTGGAATGGCAATATCAAAACGATCTTGAATATACTCAATATGGTCACCAGAGCGTCTTAGAACCCACCAGAGTGAAAATTCACCGGCTAATTCGTGCCTATACTCTTCAAGTATTGAATTCATAAGTTCACCTTGGGGTGGTTGTTCCAATCCAGCTCGGTTTCGAACTCTCATTAAATATTCCATAGATTTTGAATCGTTGCCTATTTTATGGTAAGACTCAGCAAGGCTTAAAAGCACTTCCCCATATCTCAAAAATATTAAGTTTTGACCTCCAAAAATATTAGGTCCTGACCAACCGTCTACAATAGGGTTTCTCCATAATTTGACTGCATAATACCCTTCTCTCCCCGGAAGGCCGTCAATACCCGTCCAAGGATCTTCTTCTGTACCTAAGGTATTAATACCTCCAAAATTTTGCTGTACATTTTCATACATAGCAATATCTATAATGGGATCTGGATGTTCCTCCCCAGGTCCAATGAGAGTAGCAGGCCTTCTTTCGTCCCCATCTTCAAAGGAATTGTATAAAGCTTCAGTTGGAACTGCGTATCCCCCACCATTTCCAATTTCATTAGGCATCGTAAAAGATTGAATAAACGTTTTATTATCGTCACGTCCCCAACCTAGATCACCAGATTCGTCATATAGCTGAACTTCAAAAATTGATTCGTTATTATTTTGATTATCATTTGCATGAATAGCAAGAAAGTCGTCCTCAAGCGTATAATGTCCTTCTAACATTTCAAAAGCTTCAATTGCATTCTGATATTCTCCAAGCCACATATATGCACTACCCATATAGGCATAAGCCGCTCCCTTAGTAATCCGCCCAGTTTCCGATTCGGGATATTCCCAGGGTAAATATTCTGCTGCCATCTCCATATCCTCAATCACCTGACGAAAAACTTCCTCCTGTGTATTTCTGGGAGCTTCAGGGTCCTCTATCCGTTCAGCTGTTTGAGTTACAATTGGTACACCTCCAAAATTAGACGCCATAATAGAATATAGCACACCTCTTAAAGCTCTTGATTCTGAAATTAATCTATTACCGTATTCAGCTTCAATATCTCCTTCCTCAACCATTAAATTTATATTGTAAATTGCATTGTTTGCTCTACCTATACCAATATAATTTTGAGTCCACATATTATTAAATGGCACGAAGGTTACGGGAATTTGAAAGGTTTGAAAAAATGCATCAGAGCCTATATTCTTAAAATCCTGAGTTAAGAAATTAGCCGGATAAAATACCGCCTTTGTTAAATATTCTACTGGCCCACCTTGAAAGGTATCATAAACACTTGTGACGACCGCTGATGCGGTTTCAGGATCATTAAATACTATTTCATCAGTTACTCCGTCATATTGCTGATCAATTAAATAATCATCAGAACAACCTAATATTGTTAGAAAAAGACAAATACTGGTTATTTTTAGCTTTTTTAAATTCATACTTTTAATTTTAGAATTGTAAATTAACACCTACTGTGAAAGTCTGAGGAGATGGATATGCACCAAAATCTACTCCTCTTGATTGAACCCCTCCATTACCATCAATATCAGTCACACTACCTATTTCAGGATCCATTCCGCTATAGCCGGTTAACGTGAGTAAATTCTGCCCACTAACGTATACCTTAGCATTTGTTAGACCTATGTTTTCTATGACATCAGGCGATAGGTTATAGGCAAGTTGGATGTTTCTTAGTCTTAAAAAAGAACCATCTTCGACAAAATGATCAGAAACCCGGTTATTCTGGTTCACATCCTCTACCACCGCTCTAGCGTAAGTATTAGATGGGTTTTCCGGGGTCCACCTATTTTCATAATACTCCTGACTTACGTTGGTGTAAGCACTGTTTATACCATAACCTCCGGCAGTTTCTTGCTCCACTCTGGTAAAGTTTAAAATGTCATTTCCATAAGAACCATAAAGGGCTATTCCAAGTTCGAAATTTTTATAAGAGCCATTGAAATTTACACCTCCATAAAAATCTGGAAAGGGGCTCCCGATAACTTCGCGGTCTGCCGCCGTTATTTCTCCATCATTATTTAAATCTACAAAACGCCTATCTCCGGGAGCGATAGGATTTTCCCCGGTGGATTCTTGATAAGTACCATCTGGTGCTTCAGCGTTTAATTCATCAATTTCTGCCTGTGTTTGAAAAATTCCGTTTGCCCTATATCCATAAAAGGTACCTACATTACCACCGACATAAGAGCGGGTGAAACCTAACCAATTGTCCACAAAATTTGGAACAAAGTTGGTCTCAAAAATCAAAAAATCTTGGTTTCTTGTTAGTGCTGTAATTTCATTTTCAATTTTTGTGAAATTCGCAGATAGATCAAATTGAAAATCTCCTTGATTCTTGCGATATCCTACAAGTAATTCGAGACCTCTATTTTCAACATTTCCGGCGTTTACAGTTCTTGAAGTAAATCCTGTTTGCGGTGGCGTTGTTTCCCTTAGCAAAAAGTCCTCTGCAGACTTATGAAAATAATCCACAGTAAAATAAAGCTGTCTATTAAACAATTCAGCATCGATACCTACATTCGTTTGAACCTGAGATTCCCAACCTAAATTAGGATTCCCCAAAGTGGAAGGCGCCAACCCGGAAACGGGCTGTCCACCAAAAACATATCCATTATTATCATTGGTGGGTCCACCGGTATATGAAGTAAAGAACTGGAAAGGCTCAATCCCTTGACTATTCCCTGTTTCACCCCAGCTTCCTCTTAATTTTAATAAGTCAAAAGTGGAATTCTCCATAAATGCTTCCTCATCTATATTCCATCCAGCTGCTAAAGAAGGAAAAGTTCCATATAAATTATTTTCTGAAAATTTATTTCCTACCCCATCCCTACGCAGCGTTGCCGTAAGGGTGTATCTGTCTTTAAAAGTATAGTTGAATCTCCCGAAGGTACTTGCAAAAGTAGCCGTTCCCCAAGTACCAGACCTATTAGTTACTTCTTCGGCAGCAGCAAGATCTCGAATATCATCACTTAAAAACCCTCTTGATTCTACATATACATTCTTAAACTTATTCTTTTGTGCAGAAACTCCAAGCAAGACTTCAATTCTATGGTCTTCAAATGTCTTTTTGTATTCTAATAAACCTTCAGCGAGATATTCATTAAAGGTGCTTTGGTTTATGGTATAGGTTGCTGAAGGATTATTATCAGCATTAGAATTACCACGATTATATCTTGGAAGGAAAGACCATCCAGCATAATTCTGAGTTTGGAAACCAAATTTACCCGTCGCCTTAAATCCATCAAGGAAGCTATATTCCAAAGCGAGGTTACCTAAAAGATTATTGGTACCATTATCATTGTCGTTTTGCAAGGCACTGGCCAAAACATTATTTGTGGTTGAAAGTAAACCGGTATCAGGAAAAGCTCCATAATTACCATTCCCGTCATAAGGTTGGTTAGTACCTGTTCGGTCATCAAGATAAGGCACGTTTGTGAGCAATTTTGTAAATCCATAATAACCCTGAGATAGATTCTGATAACTCTCAGAATATGCATATTTCATATCTGCTCTGGCGGTTAAATTATCCAGAATATCATAATCAGCATTTAACCCAATATTGTAACGTTTGTAAGAAGAGGTTAAAATGACGCCTTCTTCATCCACCATTCCAACACTCAGAGCAGCTCTAGCTTTTTCACCTCCACCACGAATACTAATATTATGACCTTGCCTAAAACCTGTATCAAAAGCATAATCCTGCCAATTGATATTACGCAAGTCTCCCGGATTTCTCCATTCATCTAAAACTTGCTTATCTTGATTTTCGGCTATTTCGAGTGCAAAATCTGTAAATTGATTAACGTCTAACATATCAATTTGCTCCGGTTCCAACTGAAACCCGGCCCAGGAATCGATACTAACCGTAACTCTATCCCTAAGACCTTTTTTGGTTTCAATAATAACCACTCCGGCATTTGCCCTAACTCCATATATTGCGGCAGCCGAAGCATCCTTTAATATCGACATGGACTTTATATCATTAGGATTTAAGAATGAAATATCCTGGGTAGGAAAACCATCTACAACATATAATGGGTCGTTATTTCCAAAAGAACCTACACCTCTAATATTTACCGAAAGCCCAGCTCCTGGTCCCCCTGAATTTTGAGTTATTTGAACACCTGCAGCTTTCCCTTGAAGTGCCTGACTAACCGAGGTTGCAGGAAACTTTTCTATATCTTCACTGGATACGGAACCCACAGCTCCTGTTAAATCTCTTTGGGTGGAACTCCCGTAAGCTACTAATACAACTTCTTCCAGACCATTGGCATCATTTTCAAGAACAACATTAATAGTAGTTTGCTCATTTACCTCAACTACTTTTTCCTTCATTCCAACATAAGAAAAAATCAGTTTATCGTTAGAATTGACATTATCGATACTATAATTACCATCAAAATCTGTGGTTACACCCGTTGTGGTTCCTTGAATCAAAATTGACACACTTGGCAAAGGCATACCATTATCATCGGTGACCGTCCCAGTAATAGTTTTAGTTTGAGCCATTACAATCTGTGTACAAAACAACAATAATAATAACCCAAGAAGGCCCTTGAATTTACTCATAATTTCACTTTTTATCTTATTATTTCTAAAATCAGAGCCAAAATTAGAGCACTTAATAGGCTTTAGTTAATATTATTTTATCAATTACTAATCAAATAATTTAAAAATTGATAAATTTTATCAAACAGAAAAGTAATATTGAAACAAAACCTGATAATGTTTTGGACAGTACGCAATACAAGACCATGTAAAATCAAACCTTGATATTTTAAATCGGTTAGAATTACAAACAATTATTTATCATTTTAAAGCATAATTTCATTACTCGAGTTGTCCTTTATTAAAATCTAAAATGATGAATGCTTTAAATTGGAAATGAAAAAATTTTACATAAACTTTTGTAAACTGTAGTCAAATCGTATTTCTAATTTTTGGATAAATATTATGTCTTCTTTCCAAAATCTGCCGAAATTTTCCAAATTTCCATATTTTTCATAAAAATAACCAGTTTAAGAAATTTCTTTCCAGTATGTCATTTGACTATAAATGATAGCTCTTGGTTTTAGGTTTAAAAATTTACCTACATCAAATTACACTATTCGCAATCAAAATAATTTTTTTATATTTTTTATTCAATTATTATCAGTTTTAATTAAATTTAAATGATGTTTTATCACTGAAGTAAACATTGTTTAAAAACAAGAAATGAAACGGGAAGGCTCTTATATTAGAGTGGGGACTCAATATTACAAACTGGTAAAAACACCTAGTATTTCAGGCCAGGTTAATGAATCCCTTGTTCCCTGGAATATTGAAACCATTAGGCAGGACCACGGAAAAACTTATCTCGCCGGGATTCCAAAATTCGATGGCTTTACCTGTATCCCTGATCATATCAATTTCAAATATTCCCACTTTAATTTCTACAACACCTATGCCCCACTTAGCCATAAGTTATTTGAGGATCAATGCCCGATATCACTGGAATTTGTCCGGCATATTTTTGGAGGTCATTACGACCTCGGCCTGGATTACCTGCAACTTCTATTTATAAAGCCGACCCAGATCCTACCTATTCTTTGCCTGGTTTCCAAGGATCGATCTACCGGAAAAAGTACTTTTTTGAAATGGTTGAAAAAAATATTCGAAAACAACCTTACCTATCTTACCAATGATAATTTTACCAGCCAGTTTAATTCTGATTGGGCGAATAAACTGCTAATTTGTATCGATGAAGTCTTATTCAACAAGGAGGAGCTCACCGAACGGATCAAATATTTAAGTACCACCAATATTAATAAGCTGGAAGCTAAAGGGAAAGATAAACGGGAAGTAGAATTTTTCGGAAAGTTTGTACTAAGCAGCAACAACGAAGAGAATTTTATCAAGATAGACCATCACGAAACCCGGTTCTGGGTGCTAAAAGTTCCCGGTATTAAAAAAGAACAGACTTCATATTTAGAAAAACTTACTGAAGAAATTCCGGCATTCCTTTACTATCTGAAACATCGAGAACTTCATTCTACTCATCAAACCAGGATGTGGTTTAGCCCTGCACAAATTGAAACCCCGGCATTGCGCAAACTGGTGCAGCATAATAAAAACCGGATCGAAAAAGAACTGGCCAATATTCTAATGATGGTGATGGAAAACCACGACCTGGAAACAATTGACTTTTGTCCGATGGATATTTTTAATGCGATCAGTAAAACCAGGCTCCGCACCGATCTTACCCAAATCCGGAAAATCCTGAAAAAGGACTGGAAACTTTCAAGCCAGCCTAATTCGAATAAATATCAAAAGTTTATTATTTGGGGAGATGGTAGCACTAACCTTACAGGTGCCAAGGGACGCTATTTTACTATAAATAAAATGTTCCTGCTTGAAAATTTTCCAGAGCAAACAACATAGTCAAAAGACGGGTTTTAGTAAAAAACGATGAATTGATGAGGAAATGATGATAGTCGATCACTAGTATTTGCTGGGGGGTTCCGACTGCTGTCATCGTTTCATCAAAATGAAAGCTGCTTTTGAAAGAAAAAGATTTTGAATACTTCTTTTTTTTGATGAATGATGACAGAACAAAATGAACCCAGCGAGAGTAAGGGTTTTGGCTATCATCAAATTGTCATCAAACTGTCATCAAAAAATAATGATGACAGAAGTTAGGCTTAAAATCCAGAACTATAAACAGGATCAATACAAACTAACTAAATGCTGATGAAAACAGGAAGATTAAGCTGTGAAAAAGCCCGCAACATTTGCATCGTCAAAAGCCTCGCAAAGTTGGGGCACTTTCCCAGCAGAAGAACGGAAAAAGAAGCCTGGTTTCTGAGTCCCTTGCGGTCAGAAACACAGGCCTCTTTTAAGGTTTCTAAAGAACTCAATAGGTGGTACGACTTTGGAATAGGCGAAGGAGGTAATGTAATTGACCTTATATGTATCATCCAAGATTGTGGGGTTAAAGAAGCTTTGCGGTTTTTAGATCAAGAAACCATCATACCTATTTACAGTTCACCAAATAACCAAAGGCCTAAAGAAAGTAAAATTCAAATTGCGGCTGTAAACCCATTAGATCATCCAGCCCTACTCCACTATTTGAAAACTCGAAAGATCACGGAAAAATTAGCCGGGCATTTTTGTTACGAGGTATGGTATCACTGGAAGGAGAAACAGTATTATGCAATTGGACTTCAAAATTGCAAAGGAGGCTGGGAACTTAGAAACAAATACTTCAAAAATTCCAGTAGCCCCAAAACCTATTCTTTTATTAAAAACGATTCCAGGCAGTTGGTGATTACGGAAGGGATGTTTGATTTTCTATCCCTGGCTACCATTGATGAAGATCTAGTACAAAGTTCAGACTGTCTCATTTTAAACTCCCTGGCTTTTATAAAAGGAATCGAGACTTTGATCCCGAAATATGAAAGAGTTTTACTCTACCTCGATAATGATCCTGCTGGAAAAAAAGCAACAGCTTCACTTTTAAACCAGTTCGATAACGTAAACGATTGTAGCGATTTCTATTCTGGCTATGGCGATCTCAATGAAAAATTGATCAATGAAGGAAGTTGAAAAAAAAGAAAACGTAATAAGAAAGCTAAGTGGGTAAGTAATAAATGCCTATCGGTAAATTTCAGTTGAAAGGGAAAAGCAAGATGTGTCATTGTAATGACAATCTTGCTTTGCGCCCGGTGGTTGCAAAGTCTTAAAAAGAAAAAATGAAAAGGGAATATATCCAGGTTCGATGCTCGATCTACGAGAAGAAGCTGCTTCAAAGAAGAGCAGCCAGGGCAGGAATTTCCCTTTCAGAATATATAAGAAATACAGCCTTTAATAAAAATATTGTAGAACGGATCACCCCAGAACAAGTGGAAACTTATCAAATGCTGGTACAGTACAAAAACAACTTTACTCGCATCGGCAATATGTTTAGAAAACGGGATCCAAAGCTGGCCAGGGAAGTGGAGGATCTTGCCAGGGAGATCAGAACGCACTTAAAAAACTTTAAAAAATGATTGGGAAAGGACATGCCATTTCCGGCACCAGGGTATCGATCTCCTATGGCTGGAACCAGGAGAAAGAAGCTGAAGTCGTGCTCAGAGAACACGTAGCCGGAGAAACCCCCGCGGAGATCGCTGAAGAGTTTAGGATTATCCAGACGCAAAATGAACGCTGCATTAATAACACCTTAAGCTTTATCGTAAGCCCCACCATTGAGGACGGGAAGGATTTAAGCAAAAATGAACTGGAAGATCTCGCTAAAAAGTTTTTAAAGGAAATGAAGCTGCAAAACAATCAATCCATTGGTTTTGTTCATCGGGATAAAGCACATACCCATGTTCATATCTATACCAACAGAATTGGTTTTGATGGTAAAGTTTATAATGACAGCTTTATCGGTAAACGAAGCCAAATAGCAGCCGATAACGTCGCCAAAGAATTAGGGCTTACCAGGGTTCGGGAAGTACAGCAGGAAAAGCTTAATGAATTGAAACATCTACGACAGGCAATCAAAAATATACATGACAGGGTACTGCAATCGAGACCAAAATCCCTGGATGAATATATAAACAAAATGAAAGCCCAGAAGGTGGAAGTGATCCCCACTATCAATAAAGCGAATCACCTGCAGGGCTTCCGGGTGGAATACAAAGGAGTTAACCTTAAGGCCAGTGAGGTCCACCGGTCGATGAGTGGTAATCGGTTAATTCCCCAGATCGCCCAACACAGGAGTTTCAGAATGATAAAAGAAGTACCTAAAACCTTCCAGGTGTTGGATAAGACAGTGCGGCTAAGCGGTAACCTGTCGACCAAAATAGCTAAAGAGCTTGTAAAAGGAACAATAAAAATTATAAGGGATACCGGAATAGGTATGGGATATTAAAATTATAAGCAATGAAAAAACTTGATGAAATTATGGAACTGATGGCCGATGAGATGGCTGATTTCAAAACTGCTGTGCTGGAACTTCAGAAACTTTCGGGGCACCTGGCTGAAATGAGCATCCCTATTAGTACAGAAGCTTTGGAAAAGAACCTGAATGCATTCTTACAAAAGCAGGAAGCAGAAAAAGAAAGAACAGATGAAATTCTAAAGGAAATTGACCGGAAGTTAAGACACGCCAGGATCATACCCAATTATCTTTTGATCCTTTTCGGAATACTCGGAATTCTGGCCCTGGGCTTGTTAGGGTACTTTGGATATTCCAATAATAATACCCAGCAGGAAAACTTTGAAGTTTACCGGACGATCATGGAATCACAGAATATGTCCTATGAAGATTATTTTGCAGCATATCCTGAAACCTACCAGGCATACTGTGAGTGGATATCGGATGGATACCAAGGATTCAAATAGTGGCTACAGGCTGAACACTAGGATTTGTAATGACAAATGCTTTCCTTGAAAAAACCAGTAAATTTGCGTCAAATGCCCTGAAATCCGCAATAAACCCATTGAAATTTGCGGCAAAAATTTAGTAAAAAATAAAAGTAAGTTTAGATCAGTGGATAGTGAGTGGATATTCCGGGAAATGGGCTCTATGTCCCTGATAATAGGCTCAAATTTACTGGTTTCGTAAAAATAAGTAGGTAGCGCCCTATGCTGTTTTTACTTTACGCTTAACTTCCCGTACACTATAAAAACAGTATAGGATCTGGACTTACTATATTAGCCTGGACGGTAAGTTGAGTTAAAATTTGCTGGTTATTATCTTTACCAAGATGAAACGAAAACCAAAACATTACACCTTAGCATTTAAACAAAAAGCAGTAGAATTAAGCTACGCTAAAGGTAGTGTGGCACAAGTCTGTGAGGACTTGGATATATTACCCGCAGTACTTTACCGTTGGCGTAAAGAACAAAAGGACTATGGGAAGAACAGTTTTCCCGGTCGGGGGAATCCCAAGATGACCGATGAACAAAAGGAGATCGCGCTTTTGAAAAAACAGCTAAAGGATACTGAAATGGAACGGGATATCTTAAAAAAGGCGATTTGCATCCCAGCCTGCCGGCTGGCAGGTTCTCCAAGAGCGACAGCAAAAATACCGGTTCATAAAACAGCACCTTATGAAATTTCCTGTTGAGAAGATGTGCAACGTATTAGGGGTAAGTAAAAGTGGTTATTACCATTGGTTAAAGTCAGGCCCCAGTAAGCGCTGGAACGAGAATCAGAAACTTTCCACCCTGATCACCTACATATTCGAGCAGAGTTATCAAAGCTATGGAGCCCCAAGGATAAAAGCGGAACTGAAAGCCATGGGGTTTAAAATATCCAGGTCAAGGGTAGCCCGTATTATGAAAGCAAACTGTTTATACGCCAAACGAAAACGAAAGTTTAAAGCAACTACTGAGAGTAACCATAATTATCCGATAGCCCCTAATTTACTGAATCAATATTTTGAAGTAGATAGGGCAAACCAGGTATGGGTAAGTGATCTAACCTATATCCAGACCGGACAGGGCTGGCACTACCTAACGGTAATTATCGATCTGTTCAACAGAAAGGTTATTGGGTGGGCCTTAAGTGACAATCTCACTACTGAAGCAACCATTGTAAAAGCTTGGGATATGGCCGTAAAGAACACAGTACTGGAAAAACCGCTGATATTCCATTCCGATAGGGGTGTCCAATATGCAAGCCATAGGTTTACCGGTATCCTCAAAAACCATAAGGGTTTGATAAGACAGTCCATGAGCCGGAAAGGGAACTGCTGGGACAATGCCGTGGCAGAATCATTCTTTAAATCCTTAAAAGTGGAATGGGTGTACTGGCATAAATATAACCTTAGGTCCCAGGCAGAACTATCCATCTTTCAATGGATCGAGACATGGTACAATACCAGAAGAAGACATTCCTATTTAGGAAACAGGACTATTAAAGAATTTGAATTAGATATGTATAATCACAAACTGGCAGCATAGTCACTCAACTTAAAGTCCACATTTTTGTTGCAAGTCCACGTTTTCTTGGAGTGAAGATCATTACGGTTTAGAGAATGCTTTATTTTCTAATGTTCAAAAAAAAGAATATCGTTTACAGCCAGCAGATATTGAAAGACTGGAAGGTGAACTGGCTATCGCTGTTAGATGTATCAGTAAGTCTAACATTGATACCCAATTGTTACAGCATTATAAAAATGCAGATCATCCTTTTTCCCTCATAATTACAGTAACCGAAGAAATAAATAATGAGACAGATCATAGTCTCTATGATGAAATGCTGGTTAGTAACGAATTAACAATAATACCAGAAGCTGAAGTTATGGGTGATGCTGATTTAGAAGCAGAAAATTAATCTTTTTTTAGCGCTTTTTTCTCCTGTTGGATCAGATCCAGCCAAATATTGGTATCAACTACTTTACTGATGTTCTTATCATCCATCTGGTTAAATAATGTTCGTTTAATAGCATTAATTAGAGTTTTTTGAATACTATAGAAACTTAAACTGGAACAAGCTTTGAGTATAGTACTCATATGAATGTCTTTCGGTAGACGAAACTGTCCGTTCCGTAGGGTCAGCTCAATCAATTCTTCTATTTGTTTACCGTTGGGCAATTCGAATTCCAAGTTTAGATCAAACCTTCTTACCAATGCTTCATCAATCATTTTCTCTTGATTCGTCGCCGCAATAATAATGGAATCGGGTGGTAAATAATCAAATAACTGAAGTATAGTATTCACCACTCTTTTCATCTCGCCATGATCCTGATTATAGTCTCTTATCTTCCCAATAGAATCGAATTCATCTATGAATATAATACAGCTTTCCTGAGTAGCTTTTTTAAAAACTTTCATTAGGTTTTTACTTGTCTCTCCTAATTTTGAAGAAACAATCGCACCAAGACTTACAATATACATGGGCTTTTCCAACTCACCAGCTATAACATAGGAAGCTAAAGTTTTACCGCATCCAGAAGGTCCATGTAATAGCAACTTGTTAGATATCGATAAATTGAATTGTTGTAAAAACTCAACTGATAAATTCTCTCGGATAAAATGATTTAATTTCTCTTTGACATCGTCAGAAACCACCAAGTCTTTTAATCTGTATTCAGAGCGTAGTTTATCAATTACTAAATCATCAATTTCTCTTTGAGTCTGCTGATTGAAATAATGATCGGATCCAACCCTGGTTAATTGACCAGATTGTCGTTTAGCATCTTTTACCAATGACTGTAACTGCAAAGCCATATTGACACGCTTACTATCTCTATAATAGGAAATGATTTTTTGAAGAGAATCTAATAAGTTCTTTTGATCATTTTCTAGACCATATTTAGCAATTTCTTTTATGTAATCAATCTGTCCCATTTGTTTGATAAAAGTGATGCAAAAATAGAAGAAACTAGAATATAGCGATGACAATTACTCATCAATTCTTTCTGTCTGACCGTTAAGTATAGCTCTCTTGTAAATTTAAAAGAATTCTATTGACTAAACTAATGTTTAACTTTTAAAAAGACGGATACAAACATATTCCAATTGGAAACCTATTTGGCTGCTGACTATGGCAAGCTCATGAAATTCAATTATAGAGTCAAAAATTTTATTAGTATCATTTAGGGTAAAAACCAAAAATGAGGTAAAATAGAACTTAATTTTATTAGCAATCTGTCATAAGAAATGGGTGTTCTTCCTAAGCAAAATCATAATCAACTGAATAAATATAAAATGATTGATCATCTATTTCTATCTAACTAAAAAAACCATCCTGGAAATGGTTAAGAAGTTCCTCTCCGTTTTCGATAATATATTCAACTAAATCACTTTTAAGAATATCTAAATTAAAGAATTTAGCCGCTGTAACTACAGTAAAACCAAATACTTCAGGAGAACAATAAGTATTAATTGCATTCCAAAAGTCAATTTCAGTTAATTTATGAAGATTAAGCGCCATATTCAAATCCGGCCAATCTTCTTTTTCTATATAAGTAAACAGCTTATCATAAAATTCAATTTTGTAATGAACCTCTTCAAAAGCTTCACTAGCGGCAAGATCATCCAGATACATTGCCATATCATTGTCTGTTAGGTAAGTTTCAGCCAATTCATAAAGATCTTCAAGGCTGCTTATTATAAAAACACCATTATCCGATTGAACCAAACAAGATTGATTCTTATCATTCTTAAATCTTCTTTTAATTTGAAATTCTTTCGAATCCAAATGCATTGCATTTGAAAATGCTCTTTCGTAATTTTTTACACTCCGTGGCATAAATAGATCTCTCAAATAATTCCAAGATAGGATTTTATAGAAACAATCTCATTAAGGTTTAGAATAATTCTTGGCTCTAAATGGAACGTTTTGACGTTAAAATAAAGTTAAAGAAACTGTATGTGCAAATTATGTGCAAATGAAAAAGGCTTCACGGGGAAAACCTCGTGAAGCCTTTGTTTATCAGTGGTCCCACCTGGGCTCGAACCAGGGACCCCTTGATTATGAGTCAAGTGCTCTAACCAGCTGAGCTATAGGACCAGTCCATAAATTAATTATGGGTGCGCAAATTTAGATAAATCCCCGTTATACGCCAAACATTTTTTTAATTTACTCACCAATAAATATTTAATGTTTTGATACTAAATAACCTAGACGCAATCCCTCACGCTATAAAACCTAAAAACTTTTTCCAATATCCAGACAAGCCTCAGGAGATTATCGCCTTTTGTAGGTGTCAGGAAATGAGTTCAGCTAAAAAATTAGCGGATTTCCTGGCAAAGTTCGATTAAAACTCCATTGGCATCCTTAGGATGCATAAAGACCACCAGCTTGCTATCTGCTCCCTGTTTTGGTTGTTCATTTAAAAGCCGAAAGCCTTCTTTTTTTAATCTGTTGATCTCTGCTTCGATATCATCTACCGCAAAAGCAATATGATGTATGCCCTCCCCTCTTTTCAGAATAGATTTTGCAATGGCACTATCGGCTGATGTTGCTGCAAGTAATTCGATCTTACTTTCCCCTATTTCAAAAAAAGAAGTATTTACCCCTTCGCTAAGTACGGCTTCGGTTTTATAATGTGGTTTTCCCATTACTGCTGCGTAGGTTTTATTGGCAGCTTCAAGATCACTCACGGCAATGCCTATATGTTCAATCTTTTTCATTTCAGTATATTTAATCTCGATTATCGAGCAAAGATGATACTAAAATAATTATTCTTATCTTCAATAAATCTACAGCTAAGTTTAAAGTACTATTTTTGCAACATGGAAACAAACAGACAGAAAAAAATAGGAGGCGTTTTGCAGAAAGATCTGGCAGAAATCTTAAATAACAATTTAAGGGATGCCGGGATCAATGGAATTTTAATTTCTGTTTCTAAAGTTAAAGTAACTACAGATCTTAGCATTGCCAAAGCCTATCTAAGCGTATTTCCGCAGAAACACGCCGGTGATATTTTAACAGAATTAAACGAAGTTAAATCTAAAATAAAACATCAAATGGCATTACGTACCAAAAATCAGCTACGTAAAATGCCCGATCTTAGCTTTTTTATCGACGACTCTTTAGAATATATCGAGAACATCGAAAAATCGATGAAAGGCGATGAGAACCCAATTAGCAATCCAGATCTATTAGACCGCAGGAAAAAGTCATAGCTTGAAATTCCCTTTTTACATCGCCAAACGCTACCTGTTTTCTAAAAGCAGTAATAATGCGATTAATATTATCACCATAATCGCTGCTATTGGCGTTTTTGCCGGTGCTTTTTCTTTATTTATAGTACTATCCGGATTCTCTGGACTTCGGGAATTTAGTCTTGCTTTTGCCAATGAGTTTGATCCCGACTTAAAAGTGATTCCTAAAACAGGGAAAACCATCACTTTTTCTAAAAATATGGAAGAAGAATTCTCTAAAATCGAGGGCATTGCAAACTATAGCAAAACAATCGAAGAACGGGTTTTCCTGGAATATAAAGAAAAAACAGCCTGGGCGTTTATAAAAGGCGTAGATGAAAGGTATCAACAGGTTACGGTTATCGACAGCTCGGTAGACGGTACCTGGTTTACCTCTTCTGAACCACAGGTGGTAATTGGTGCGGATATTTCCCGAAAACTAAATCCCGGGATTTTTAATTATAACCGACCTATGCGGTTAATAGTTCCTAAACCTGGAAAAGGACAGGTAACCAATCCTGCCGATGCTTTTAACCAAAAAAGTGTGGTGGTAAGTGGGATTTATAATATCAATTCAGACCTTAACGATAAATACGTTTTCTCGAATATCGCTTTTGCACAAAGCCTTTTAGATTTAGATAAAAACACCTACAGCGCCATAGAGATTAAATTAACCGCGGAAGCTGACGCCGAAAAAGTAAAAGCCGCGATCTTGAAATTGTTTGGCAATTCGGTTGAAATACGAACCCGTGCGCAGCTTAACGATGTGCTCTACAAAATGCTAAATACCGAAAACCTTGCGGTGTACCTTATTTTTACACTGGTTCTAATTATCGCATTGTTCAATGTGGTAGGATCGATTATTATGGTTATTCTCGATAAAAAAGAGAACATTAAAACCCTGCAAAGTCTGGGCGCGTCGCCAGGCCAAATCAAAAATATCTTCTTTACCCAGGGCATGTTAATGTGTAGTATTGGTGGGGCTATCGGACTTTTATGTGCGATCTTTCTTATCTACCTGCAGATGCAGTTTGATCTGGTAATGATTACCCCAAGCTTAGCTTATCCCGTAACTATTGAAATCAGTAATATTCTAACCGTCATCCTTACTATTGGTATACTTGGTTTATTTGCCTCTTTCCTCGCCGCAGGTCGCAGTAAAAAAGCTTTAGAAGAATAGTAATGAATGTTTATTCTCCTTCGTACATAGCAGGAGTAACATCTATATTAGTTATAAATTCACCATTTTTATCGAAATAGTTATAACTCATCGTGATTTTATGCTTTCTAAATTCTTTTAAATCAGAAGAAGTTTTTACACTTTTCGTAAGATTTGGTTTCATGTAGTTATTAAATTCTTCAGAATTTATTTCGCTTTTTTCCAAATTCAATAAAGTATAGTGGTACTTAAAAATTTTATCTGAAACCGTCGAAGCACTATCCAGGCGGGTATCCTGATCTATTTGCTGTGGAGAAATTTCATTAAGTTCTTGGGCAGCATCCTTAAGTTTATCCTCTAAATTAGCATCAAAAAATAAATATTGCACTGCAAAATAAGCCACAATAAAGGAAATCCCAAAGGTAATTCCTTTAATCACTTTTTGTTTGGTAGTTGTTTCTTCTCCTGTTTTCATATTATCCAATACTAACGGGTGGTTTAAATTTAAAAACTTCCTTCCTGTTTATTCCTGATTCTCTCGTATATTTTCTAGATTCTTCACTAAAAAAAGATTTCTCCATTTCGCTACGCTTCAGTCGAAATGACAACCTTTAGAATGCAATGTTTAAGGTTTAAAGTTCAAGGTTTTAAAGTTTTATCCAGCGTCTTGTAGATTCTAGATTCTAACAGTCTAGCAGGTCTATATTTAGAACTTTACAGTTTACGGTATACAGCAATCAGATTTCAGAAGTACATTCAAAATTCAGCATTTAAAATTCAACATTTTAATCTTGACTCCTGGTTCTTGCGTATTGTCTCTTTTGGTCTATTTTCCCTATTCTAATAGCGGAGCATCTAAATTTAGGATACAAATTATCAATTCCTAAGATTTTGTCATTTCGAGCGCAATGAAATGAAGTCGAGAAATCTAAATCAACTAGATTTCTCCATTTCGCTTCGCTTCAGTCGAAATGACAACCTTTAGAATGCAATGTTTAAGGTTTAAAAGTTGTTGTATTGAGAAGTCTGTTTTCAATATACAGTTTACATTGTACAGCCATTCATAATTCAGCATTTAAAATTCAAAATTTTAATCTTGTCTCCTGATTCTCTTGTCTATTCTCTCTTTTCTAGGTTCTAACTTTGATACTTTCAACTTCTATTGATGTTTTTTCTTTTTTCCATTGACGAAAAAAGAAACAAAAAAGTCTAGGCTTACGAACCTTGCTCTAAATTGTACATTCGGAAGCTAAATTTTAGGAACTCGCTTCGCTCAAACAGCCTAAAATTTTAACGCTTCTCTCATTTT
>NZ_JBSXOK010000040.1:0-117242 GCF_056859415.1 Zunongwangia sp. L-65 | reverse complement strand
TGCTGAAAGGCCACTAGTACGATATTCATTAACTAAAGTGTACATTTCTTCCCGTTTACTCATGATAAATATTATTTTAGAGCAGCAAAGCTAGCATCAGAAAAAAAGGAAGTCAAGACGGGTTTAGTGGGGTGCATACAGATAGGGAATCTATGACGGCAGATAATCTTTATTTTCAAAAACTAGAAATACTTTGCAAAGATGATCACATTTATACCGATAATACATTAAATAGAGAAAAAGTTGCTCAAAAACTAGGTATAAGTACAGGATATGTTTCACAAATTATAAACACGGTAACAGGGAACAACTTTGCTTTTTACATCAATCAATATCGAGTTGAGGCTGTAAAGGAAATGATTTCAAATCCTGAATATGAAAACTATAGTTTGTTGGCCATAGGATTAGAAGCTGGGTTTACTTCGAAAACTACTTTTTACAAAGCTTTTAAAAAAGTTACTGGTCAGACACCAAATGAGTATAAGAACTCTGAAAAATAAGTCCCAATTTATAGAATTTTAAGCTTTTGGAACCTTTTCTAATCCATGATATTTGAAATTTGCCTTCAAATAATTTAAATCATATTTTATGGAAAAGTCCCTATTTTTTTTAGCATTGTTATTTTCATTTTTTGCTACTAATGCACAGAATGGTACGAACAATCAGTATAAGAAACAAAACGAAATAAAAGTTGATATAATTCAACCTTTAATTAGTGGATCAGTTGAAGCAGTTTATGAGAGGAATTTAAATAGTAAATCATCTTTAGGGGTTTCAGGTCTTTATATGTTTACGGACAAAATTGATGAGGATATGAATTATTCCCTTACACCTTATTACAGAAGGTATTTTGGTAAGAAATATGCAGCAGGGTTTTTCCTCGAAGGTTTTGGAACGTTCAGTTCAATTGACGGTAAAGAAGTCTATGATACTGAAAAGCCGCTCACATATACTGAAAATCCAGATGTGTATGATTTATCTCTAGGTATAGGGCTAGGTAGCAAATGGATTACGAAAAGTGGATTTATTTTTGAATTTAATTTTGGTTATGGAAGACAACTTTTTAATGCTGATAAAACGGATCATGACCAGCTTATTCGCTATGGGATTAAATTAGGTTATCGATTTTAATGTATATAAAGAGTAGAATAAATAATTATTGAAAATTCAGATGGCGAGGCTCATGATAACATGTGTTTAAATCAATAAAAGTAGTCCAAAAAGGTTCGTTTTAATCGAAATACCATCAGGATGAAAGAAATGCTGGAAATTTTTTTTAGATCTCTTAATGATTTATCGGAAGATGATATAGAACGAGGTTTAGCGGTTTTTACTCCTAAATTTTACAAGAAAAATGAACTGCTTATAGAAGCCGGGAAAACTTGCGACTGGATCGCTTTTATAAGTTCCGGGACGCTTAGAAACTACTATTTTTCCAACAAGGATGAAGAGGTTACTTATTGTTTAAATTTTTCCGATACATTTATTACGGCCTATTCTTCTGTTTCTTACCGGGAAAAAGACATTCGAATATATTCAGGCCTTAACTGATGTTGAGGTATTAGTGATACAAAAAAAGCAGTATCAGGAATTAATACGTTCTAGTTACGGATGGCTTAAGTTTTCAAATCATTTTACGGAACAATCTTATGTTTTAATGGAAGAGCGCCTATTGATGTTGCAAATGGTATCTGCCGAACAGCGCTATGCCGATTTAATAGCAAACCATCCTGAAATTATTCAGCAGGTGCCTTTAAAGTATATTGCCTCTTACCTTGGGATCACCCAAAGACATTTAGGCAGGCTTCGAAGTCAACTTTCATAATTAGACATTTGTCCTTTCTACACTTTCCTGACGTTTTTAGTATTGCATCAAAGAAAGAAGGATATGAAAAATAAACAGGTTTTAATTATAAACGGGCACCCAGATCAGGAAAGTTTTAATAACGCATTGGTAGCAGCTTACCAAAAAGGAGCGGAAGCATCAGATGCATTAGTAAGTCCGCTTAACATTCGGGAGTTGGATTTTAATCCTAATCTCCAATTCGGTTATCGTAAGCGGTTAAGTTTAGAGCCAGATCTTTTGTCTTCCATAGAAAAAATTAAAGCGGCAGATCATCTGGTATGGGTTTTCCCGATGTGGTGGTATGGTTATCCTGCACTGATGAAAGGTTTTATTGATCGGACTTTTTTACCCGGAATTATGTTTGAATACGAACCGGGAAAGACGGTCCTTAAAAAGCCATTAAAAGGAAAAACAGCCAGGATCATTATGACGGCAGATACACCAAAGTGGTATGATCTTTTTTTATGAAAAGTCCGGCATTGAATCAGTTTAAAAAAGGAACCCTTCAGTTTTGTGGTGTTAGCCCGGTTAAGTTAAATTATATCGCCCCTATAAAGAGTTCGAGTGAGAAAATCAGAAAAAAATACTTGTTCAAAATAGAGCAATTGGGGAAGGAGAATAAATAAGAAGTATTAGGTAATTTTAAATCGGTTTTTAAAAAAATGACCCTGTAAAATATTCAAATGTCCTGAAACAAGAACAAGATTTATTAAAGGTCGGTGCAGATAGCCTGAAAAAAGCAGCCTTAAATGAAGAAGCGAAAAATTTTATATTAAATAATGAAGTCGTCTTTAAGGTTTTAAAGAAAGCAGCGAATCGATATATTGGTGCGGAAACGATAAAGGAAACGCTCTTATCGGTTCAGGAATGGAATGAAAAGGGATACGAGGTAACGACCGATTTTATTGAGGAAAGTATTCGTAATGAAAAAGATGCGAATAAAGCGACCGCTAAATTTATGAATTTTTCCAGGGCGGTTAAAAAAGATCATCTACATTCTTCTATCTCTTTAGATCTATCACATATTGGTTTGCTTATCTCGAAAGAACTGGCAATGGAGAACTTAAAAGCCATTTGTGAAGAGGCAGGCAAAATGGACCAGGAAGTTATTATAAGTATGGAAGGCACTGACCGAACCGATAGTATTCTGGAGGTGTATAAAGAAACTTTAAAAACGCATAAAATCTTGGCATAACGCTTCAGGCTTATCTGGAAAGGACAAGCGATGATTTTAAAGAAGTATCCCAGTTGTTTGGTAGTATACGAATGGTAAAAAGGAGCCTATGAAACTGCAAAGGGACTATCGAGAGAACGCGGAGATAAGCTTGATGAAATTTATTTAGGATATGTGAAGAAACTTTTAAGGAACAACCATACATGTGCTATAGCCTCGCATGATGAAAAAATACATAAGCAGACGACTGCATTAATCGAAAAATATAAGCCAAACAATTATGTGCTCGAAAGACTGTTGGGAATTAGAAACGAAGAATTTCAAAAGTATAAAGATGACGGTTATAATTGCCGAATTTATATTATGTATGGAAAAGAGTGGTATTTGTATCTATGTAACCGTTGGGCGGAATATCTACTAAATATTTTTCAGGGAATAGCGGATATGGTTTCAGAGTGCGCTATATATGATGATTATGGTTTTTAGACTGGATGAGGTTTTGGTGTTTTTTTAAAAAGACCTTATTTTTATCGCTTCAGTTGTTTTTATTTGATTGAATCCGGCTATTAGCCATTTTAATATTTTTATGAAGATATTAATTGATATTCGTATTGTGTGTGGATGTTTTAAGATGATTGGTTATAGATAGGGGATTTGTAAGCTCCATATGATATTAGATGTCATCAAACTCGATAGTTGTATAGAAAGCCGTTATGTTAAATTAGATTTCAATTTTGTGTTAAAAGCACAAAAGATGAGGCATGCTTTAACTTTTTTATGTAATTTAAAGTAATCTTAAAGCTTATACTATGAAAAGAAATCTTACCTTTTTAGTAATGATTAGTTTGTTTTTTTCCTGTGAATCTGATCGAATAGATCAAATAGATCAAAGTGAAGGAGAAATTGAATCACTAAATTCTACCGGTTGTCCATTTTTAGATGATGCAGATTGTGATGGTGTTCCTGATACAGTTGATAATTGTCCAAACACTCCAAATTCTGATCAACAAGATACAGACAATGATGGTATTGGCGATGTTTGCGATTCAGTTTATAATGGGGCCAATCCTCCTAGCAGTGGCTCGTCTAATAATATAGTATCATACGATGATTATTATCAGAGCTGCCTTCAAGCAAATTCATTTACCTATAATTGCGGTTTAGCACTAGGAATTAAAGAGACTCAGGAAGAAACCGAAGAATTCTTTTCAAATTCTTCAAATATGGTACTAAAGTATTATAAATACACGGAAATTGATTCTACCCTTACTGGGGATGATGATGAGCCAATTTATAGTGCTCATCTAGAACCTTCAAGTGCAGAATATTGTGTTCAAGGAAACGAAATTAAGGATTGCTATATAACCTATGACAGAGTTAATGTTGATAAAAATACTAGACAGGAATACATTAGCTGGTATAACGGTAAAATAGACCATATTGAAGATTTAAGAGCTCAAATGAACCCTAATAGTCCTGTAAATGATGCTTATCTTGATGGTTATAGAGATGGAGTAACTGCGGCATATTGGTTCTCTGATGATAGTATGCCTGTCTTTAAAAACTAAATTTTATATAAAGCATTTTAGAAATATTATAATCGTAAACATTATGCTGAATATCATTTAAATATTTTTCATTGGATAGCAGATATTGTGTCATAAAAAATGATATCAAATACGATATTTATGCGTAGACGCAAAATGTTTTTATAAGTTACCAAAAACATCCAATTTACTCTATAATCGAGATAAAATATTCTGTTGCTGATCCCTGTAGCCATCGGGATCGGGAGGCCAAGAATTAAAAAATAATTTTCTAATAACTATCTCATGGACTTGCCCATGAGGTAGTTTGCTATAGTAAATTTCTCTTATTTCCAGAATGGAAATATTAGTGCTCTTGCGTCACTAATTCATTAACTTCATTATGATTTTTATGCTACTCTAAATCCATTAATCAAAGTTAGAGGTGAGGGATTATTCACCCAAAAAGGAGCATACTACAAAATGAGAATGCTATATAATATCTCGGATATAATTAAAAATGGAGAAGATCTAAACGTAATAGACAAAAAAAACTAATCACTCTTAAATTTTCTGAGGAGTATAATTTCAATGTCGCAAGGTATTATTAATATGACTAATAAAAATTAGGATAGGATAATAAATTAATAAGAGATTTAAATTTTAGGAACTAATATAAGGGTTTGGCGATGCTGCATAAAGACAATCATTATTCTCTAAGTTTCTATTGTATAATAATAGAGGTATGGGGCGTAATTTTCTGGGTTTTCACGAATGCTAGCCAAAAAGTCATTGGCCTGGTCGCAATTTTGGAACAGGGGAGGCAGTAATGTGGCCGCTGAAGATTTGGTTTCTGCATTAGAGGCTAAAGTGCTTCCAAATAATAAAGAAGCACACGCAAAGGGGGATAAAAATAATTTTTTCATAATAATAATAATAATAATTTAAGTGGTTAATAGTATCAATTTAATATTGTTGTTGATACTATTTTTTAGTGCTAAAGGTTATTTTTTTAGTTTTATTTTAACATTTTAGGTTGAAAGTATTTATTGTTTACATGCTGGATACAGGTTATTTATAGTCGCAATGATTTTATAATAATCTTAAATTGATATATTCGTTTCGTCTTCTATGTTCCCTTATCTTAATACTTATTTAATGCAGACCATTCGCTATTTTTTAGGCTTGCAGTTTTTTTATTCATTTTTGGTTTTATCTTGAAAGTAGATCGGCATATCAGTACCTATCAAAGCGATGAAAATTTCTGGATTTAAGATATTTTACATGTAGATGTTTCAAACGAGAAAGAGCTTTGCTCTTATTAGTGCTAATTTAATAGATTAGAGATGTTTAAATGAGTTTCACTTGTTCCCATATTTAAATGATCCCGGACCCTATTTTAATGTTTCCCACTTTTAGTCAGATTTTTAAATCCTTTCTAATATATTTTTGGCTGAATTTTTGTATTTGGAAAAAATAAAACAAACTTATGTTTAAAAATACTTGCCTGGCCATTATAGTTTCTTCGTTTTTACTTTCTTGTTATGCCTATAAAGCTCCGGCTATAAAAATTGGAATGTCTTTAGAGGAATTTAAAGATATCGCCAAATATGAACAGCTTGTGGCAATGGACAAAGAGTATACGGTTTATAAAGTAGTTTATGGATATGAATGGGAAAGAACCGGTTACTATTATTTTAAAAATGGTAGATTGGAAAGAATGGATAGTCAAGAGTATCGTCCTCAGGTAATCAAAATAAATAAAGGAAAGTAGTATTTTATTCAAAAAAAAAGCAGCCTTTTTAAAAGCTGCTTTTCGACATTTTAATCTGTATTTTATTTTAAATCAAAGCGATCTAAATTCATTACTTTAGTCCAGGCTTTGGCGAAATCTTTTAAGAATTTCTCATGACTGTCATGGCAGGCATAAACTTCAGCTTGTGCACGTAATTCAGAGTTTGAGCCAAAAATTAAGTCAGCACGGCTGGCCGTCCATTTTGTTTCTCCTGTTTTTCGGTCTTTTCCAACAAATTCGGTTTGCGCATCGTTTGTAGAGCTCCAGGTAGTACTCATATCCAACAAATTCATAAAGTAATCATTACTTAAAACGCCAGGTTTATGGGTAAAAACACCTTTTTTAGAACCGTCGTAATTAATGTTTAAAACTTTAAGTCCGCCAAAGAGAACAGTCAATTCAGGAACATTTAATGTTAGCAATTGTGCTCGGTCAATAAGCATGGTTTCTGCGGAAGTACTTATACTTTCTCTGCCTTTTACGTAATTTCTAAATCCATCAGCTTCCGGCTCTAACGCATTAAAGGCATCAGCATCGGTTTGTGCTTCAGTAGCATCAGTACGCCCTGGGCTAAATTCAAGCTTTATATCACTTCCAGCATCATTTGCCGCTTTTTCGATCGCTGCGTTTCCGGCAAGAACGATTAGGTCTGCTAAAGATATTTTTCTTTCCGCAGAAGCATTAAAATCAGCCTGAATTTCTTCCAATTTCGATATTATCTTTTGAAGTTGTGGAGGATTGTTTACTTCCCAGTGGCGCTGTGGTTCTAAGCGAATTCTGGCACCATTGGCGCCACCACGCTTATCAGAACCTCTAAAGGTAGAAGCAGAAGCCCAGGCGGTAGAAACCAGCTCTGAAACTGATAGTCCCGAATTTAAAATTTTATCCTTTAGGTTAGCAATATCATCGTTATTTACCAATTCATGATCTACAGCCGGAACCGGATCCTGCCAAATCAATTCTTCTTTAGGAACCTCGGGGCCTAGATACCTGGAAAGTGGTCCCATATCCCGATGCGTTAATTTAAACCAGGCTCTGGAAAAAGCATCGGCAAATTCATCTGGGTTTTCAAAAAATCGTCTGGAGATTTTCGCGTATTCGGGATCCATTTTTAAGGCAAGATCGGTAGTAAGCATAAAAGGGGCATGCTTTTTATTGGGATCGTGTGCATCTGGAACGGTACCTGCTCCTGCATTATCTTTGGGTTTCCACTGGTGTGCTCCTGCGGGGCTTTTAGTAAGTTCCCAATCAAAGTTAAACAGGTTTTCAAAGAAGTTATTACTCCATTTCGTAGGAGTGGTAGTCCATGCACCTTCAAGTCCGCTTGTAATCGTGTCTCCGGCATTCCCCGTTCCAAACGTATTTTTCCATCCTAAATTCATTTCTTCGAGGGTTGCACCGGCAGGTTCAGCTGAGACATATTTTTCTGGATCGGCAGCCCCATGTGTTTTTCCAAAGCTATGTCCGCCAGCAATCAATGCAACTGTTTCTTCGTCGTTCATGGCCATACGTCCAAAGGTTTCGCGAATATCCTTTGCGGCACCCATAGGATCTGGATTGCCATTAGGACCTTCAGGATTTACATAAATCAAGCCCATATGAGAAGCACCAAGAGGATTCTCCAATGTATTTCCCTTTTCATAGCGCTCTTTGTTTCCCAGCCATTCACCTTCAGCACCCCAATAAATATCTTCTTCGGGTTCCCAGATATCTTCACGGCCACCGGCAAAACCAAAAGTTTCAAATCCCATAGATTCTAAAGCACAATTTCCGGCAAGGATCATCAAATCTGCCCAACTAATTTTCTGACCATATTTTTGTTTGATAGGCCATAAAAGTAATCGTGCTTTATCCAAATTCGCATTATCTGGCCAACTATTTAAAGGAGCAAAACGTTGCGAACCCGAGCTTGCACCACCGCGGCCATCGCCAATTCTGTAAGTCCCTGCGCTATGCCAAGCCATTCTGATAAAAAATGGCCCGTAATGGCCATAATCTGCCGGCCACCAATCTTGGGAGTCGGTCATTAAATGATATAAATCCTGCTTGACCGCTTGCAGGTCTAGTTTTTTAAATGCTGAAGCGTAATTAAAATCCTCGTCCATCGGATTGGTTTTAGAGGAATGCTGACTTAATATTTTTAAATTGAGCTGGTTGGGCCACCAGTCTTTATTTGTTGTTCCGGTTCCTGCGGTAAAGTTTTTCGCTCCACCTAAAAAGGGACACTTACTGGAATCATTTACTTCCCATACCTTGTGGTTATCTGAACTGTTTTGATGATCATTGTTTGCCATGGTTTATGATTTTAATTAATAGCTGGTTAAAAATATATAATGAAACGCTATGTTTTATTTAATTTCAATAGTAAAAAACTATTGTTTTAAATATGCTATTTATAGTTATCGAATATAGAAGTGTCAAATAGTTAAAAATACCACTTAAAAATAGCGAATTATAAGTTATTGGTGAAAATATCTTAATAATATGTAATAAATTTAATATGTTTTTTTTCCGAGGAATAATTGAGTTCATAAAACAAAGAGAGAAATTCGAGCTATTGTTTTAGATGCTGAGACTAAGAAACCATTAGAATTTGTAGATGTCTATAATGATCAAAATTATACATCTACTAATAGCGATGGGCATTTTGCATTCACAACCCATAGAGATATGATTAAGTTCAATAGATTGGGGTATGAACCTAAAAGCTTTTCAATTTCAGCCTTAAAGAATGATACTATTTATTTAAAGCAATCTGCCGAAAATTTGGATGAGGTTCATTTATTAGATCAAGATATTTATAAAAAGATGATCGATCACCTGGACGATAATTACTCTATACGTCCTTATAAAGAACGCTTTTTCTTGCGAGCGATGGTAGCAAAGGATGGGAATATCACTAAATTGGTAGATGTAAACGGAAAATTAGAACGGCAAAGACTATTGGGAGATCTAAAAAACAATGCACGACCTAAAAAAATTATACCTTAGAAATTGAGAATCTGAGAAAAGCAGAAATTAGAGAAGATGATATTGAATTTATATTTCCCTCTTTTGAAACCTATTTTGATCTTTCGACTTTAGTTATAAGTTTGGCCGATAGTACTAAAGCCGAATTAAAAAATTATGGTGATGGACTGGCAAAACTTCAGGTAAAGTCAAGTAAAAGCGATTCTGAAGCTTATCTTATTATCAATACGCAAACCTATGCCTTTGAAGAATGCTATATAAAAATGGATATGTCTGATGCTCAGTTTGAACCAAATCATAATACCCAGAGTCGTACAATATCAAATATTATTCATTCTTTCTACGATAGACTTCCCAATGGGAGTTATGTTTTATATAAAAGCACTCAACAAGCTGTTTTAGAATGTAAATATGAAAATAAGGTTTATAATTATGTACAGCGTATTAAATATTTAAGCAGTGATCATTTTTCAGATTTCGGTGTAAAAAGAAATGTTAGGGCAGATAAAGACATCTTCAAAGTAAAAACAAGATATGAGGATGAATTTTGGAATGATCAAAATCAATTATTGCTTACAGACGCCATGCAGGCATTTATTGAAAAAGTGAAAGCCGGTGATAGTGATTTCAAAATAAAATCAAATTTTTAAAAAGAGGGGGCATTAATTATAGATTCTTTAATTTATAATAATCATCGTTTCGGCTATTTATTCAATTTAGAAGCTTTCCTTATCTTGTGATCAAATTCAAAACTTCATGATTAAAAAAGTACTTGTAATGGGAGTGTTGGCAGCTTTAAGTGTAGGCTGTAAAACTTCGAACCCCATCGTTAAAGCTCCTGAAACTGAAAAGAAAGGTGATTTTAAACCCTACAACAAAGTAATTACCCCTGCAGCAATATCAGATAAAGGATTGTTTACTACCCATAGGGTAGATGATAAACTTTATTTTGAAATTCCTGATTCTCTTTTTAATAAGGATTTGTTATGGGTGAGCAGGATCGCTAAAGTCCCTTCGGGATATGGTGGTGGTTATATAAATGCCGGTTCTAAAGTAAATGAACAGGTGGTACGTTGGAATAAACGGGGTAAAAATGTAGATATTAAGGTGATGAGTTTTGAAAACCAGAGCAACGAAGAGTCACCAATCTATAAATCTGTACAAGCCAATAATTTTGAACCTATTCTGTACAGTGCTAAAATCGAAACCATGAAGGCAGACAGTAGTGCTTATGTGGTTGATGTTACCGGGTTATTTGAAGATGAGGTGGCGGCTATTAATGGGATGAATGCTTCTTACAGAAAAAGATATAAAGTAAAACGTTTTGATAAAAGTAGATCTTATATCGATGAAGTTCATTCTTTTCCTCAAAATGTTGAAGTAAGGCATGTAATGACCTATGAAGCTGAAACGCCACCGGAAAGAGGACAGGCCGGGACTATTTCTATATTAATGAATCAATCTATGGTGTTGCTGCCTGAGGATAAAATGATGCCCCGAATTGCAGATTATCGCGTAGGATGGTTTACGATCGGGAAATATGATTATGATTCAGAGGCTTTAAAATCTGATGATTACCAGATTATCAGAAAATGGAGGCTGATTCCTAAAGATATAGAAGCCTATAAAAATGGCGAGCTGGTGGAACCGGTAAAGCCCATTGTTTATTATTTGGATCCCGCAACCCCCAAGCGCTGGAGGCCGTATTTTAAACAAGGAATCGAAGATTGGAATAAAGCTTTTGAAACCGCAGGTTTTAAAAATGCAATTATAGCCAAGGATCCTCCTACTAAAGAAGAAGATCCAGATTTTAGTCCAGAGGATGTAAGATACTCCGTAGTTCGTTATGTTGCCAGTACTACCCGTAATGCGGTAGGGCCATCTGTTGTAGATCCCAGAACAGGTGAAATTATTGAAAGTGATATTATTTGGTACCATAATCATTTACGCTCTTACAGAAATAGGTTTATGATCGAGGCAGGAGCCCAAAATCCAAATGCCCGTACATTAGATACTCCAGAAGAAGAAATAGGAGAGATGATGCGAATGGTTATTGCCCATGAAGTAGGTCATGCTTTAGGACTACCTCATAATATGAAAGCCAGTGCTGCTTATCCTACAGATTCTCTACGCTCAGCGGAGTTTACTCAAAAATACGGTCTTACACCATCGATAATGGATTACGCCAGGGTAAATTATGTAGCCCAGCCAGAAGATAAAGGGGTGCGCTATATAAGAATGATGGGGCCTTACGATTTGTATGCTATTAATTGGGGCTATCGTTACTTGCCTGACGCTGATACTCCTGATGATGAAAAAGAAAAACTGGATCAATGGATTCTTGAAAAAGCAGGGGATCCAGTGTATGAATTTGGTGGAGGTTACGGTGGTTTTGATCCGCAGGCCCAACGAGAAAGTTTAGGTAAAGATCAGGTAAAAGCCAGTGAATATGGCTTGGCTAATATGAAGAAAGTAGTACCTAATTTAATAGAATGGACTACAAAGGATGGTTATGCTTACGATGAGTTGGAAGAGGTTTATGGTGAGCTTATTAGCCTTTGGAGAGGATATCTTTACCATGTTGTTACTAATGTGGGGGGAGTTTATGAAACGCGGAAAACTTCAGATCAGGAAGGTACCATTTATACACCGGTCCCAGATGACATTCAAAAAAATGCCGTACAGTTTTTAAATGAAAATGCTTTTACCACTCCAGATTGGTTATTAAATAAGGATATTTTAGATCGTATTGAATCGAGTGGAGCGATAGCGCGGGTACAAAATCTGCAATCCAGGGTTTTAAATTATTTGCTGAATGAAGACCGCTTAATGCGAATGATCGAGAACGAACAATTGCACGATAGCGATTATGCGGTTGTGGAATTATTAGAAGATTTACGTAAGGGTATTTTTTCCGAATTGTATAACGGACAAAAGGTTGATGCTTACCGAAGAAACCTACAGCGCGCGTATGTAGATGTAGCGATTGGGTATTTAAATAATATAGAAGCAGATAATAAAGTTGCTGGTACAGATATTATCGCTTTAATGAGGGGAGAGTTAGAAAGCTTAAAATCGCAGTTGCAACGTATGCAATATTCAACTTCAGATCGTTTAAGCAGATATCATTATAAAGATTTAATAGCGAGAATTGATCGAGTTTTTTCTGATGACTAGCAGTTGATATGTGAATTTTATCGATAAAAAACCTCCTTCTTGGAGGTTTTTTTGTGCCTTTAATCGATGTTTGAGATCATGTTTACTGTTTTTTGTCGTTTTTGATAGACTTTAAAGCATTATTTAAGAAGGTAAATTCTTACTTTTAAACTAGTTTAATTGCATGATATTTTAATTTTTGTAATATACTACCTACAAAAATGTGTTAAATTGGGTTTTTTTAGGATCTAAGGTGTATTTCGTCGTTTATTGATGTTTTTTGAACGTTCTTTTTTGTTAATTTTACTTCATCGAAATAACTGAAATTTAAAATCTTAATAGAATCGTATGAAATCAAAATTACTTTTAGGGATCTTAGGAGCTTTTTTAGCAATTGGATGCAGTCATGAAAGACCAGGAGCAGATACATTTAATTTAGATGTTGCCTTTGAGATTACTTTGCAAAATGAATCAGGAGAAAATCTATTAGATCCTAGAACGGAAGGAGCAATCAATCCGGAAGATGTAAAGTTATATTATGTAGAGGGAGGAAAAGCTCAGGAGGTTTATGACGAAACGAGCGATTTACCAAAAAGCTTTATGGTTTTTCGAAGCGGGGATTCTTACAGAATGAGAATTATTCAAAATCCGTCAAAAACCGAAGATCGTCCGTTAACGTTAATTCAGTGGAATGAAACAGATGTGGATACTATTCAAAGTGAATATTTAAAAGGCGATCGTTATATTATTCAGGATAAAATATATTATAATGGTAAATTAAGCTGGTCTACCGGCGACAGTTTTGAGCCTTATTTTGCAGTAGTAAAAAATTAAGTATTTCAAGAATTCTTTAAGATTAAAATAAAAAAAATCGCCTTATGTAAGTAAGGCGATTTTTTTATGTAAAATATTGATGGGCTATCTTTTTTCTATGTATTAATAGATGTCTTTAAAACTTGTTTTGATTTTCTGGTAGTTTTCGTTAAGCCCTTGGATCTCCTCGTCGATTTCTTCAGATACAATTTTGATATACTTGATGATTTTCCTGTTGTTTAGCATATCACTATCATCAGAAACTTCTAATAAGTTAATTAATCCTAGCATATTGGCTATAGGGCGACGCATAATATGAGAGATATCGAAAATGATCTTTTCGATTAACTCCAGGTAATTTTTTTTATCGGTTACATCTCTAAAACTTCCATACCAGACAATTTTACGACCCGGGAAGCTATCAGGGAATGCTCTGGATTGATGCCACGAGATAGTTCCGTCTGGATTTAAGATTCTATAGGTAATATCCCAGTCTTTTTTATGCCTCACAGCATCGATAAAAGTATTTTCTACCATCATACGATCTTCCTGGTGTATAAAATTTAATGCTTTAAAAGGATGAGTTTTAAAATCTTCTGTATCCAGGTGCGGCAGTAAATCCTTTATAGTTTCATTAATATAGGTAAAATGAATACGTTTATCATCATTCACTTCAAGCTGAAAAAGGGCATCCAGAGAATGATTACTCAGTTTATTGAACTTCGAAATGCTATTTTTAAGGAGGTTGTTTTGCTGAATATGTTCCTTTTTATGTTCTAAATAATCGATAGTTTGTTTAGCTAAAATCTTAAGTGCCTTTATTTGTAAGTTAGTTAAATCTCTATCTTTTGTGTCGATAACGCACAAAGTGCCCAAAGTAATTCCCCCAGCGGTAGTTAAAGGTGCACCCGCGTAAAAGCGAAGATTTGGATAGCCCAAAACGAGTGGATTATTTTTAAACCGAATATCTTCTAATGGATTTTTTACAATAAAGATTTCATCCGGTTGTTTTATGGCATATTTACAAAAAGAATCTTCTATGGGAGTCTCTGCTATATTAAGGCCAATTTTAGATTTAAAGCACTGTTTCTCCAGGCCAACAAAACTGATTAAAGAAATAGGAGTATCACATATAGCCGCTGCCATTTGTGTTAATTCATCTAAAATTTTTTCTGAGGTTTTATCTTTAAACTTAAAACTGCTTAAAACCTCCTGGCGAAGTAGCTCTTCTTCCATTTTACTGTAAACCATTAACTGCGGTAAAATAGAAAAAATAATGTATGAAAATTAAAGAAAATAGAATTTTCTAATAAAAAGTAAAAAATAAGGGATAAAAATGAATATTTATTAACCTGCTTTGTTTAGTACAGCTTTTTTATTTGGAAAATTGAAAAAATCTTCTTCCGCTTCCTCAGCTTTTATAAGTACAAATTCTGATGGAGAAGTAGGAGTTCGTTTAAAACTGATCTTAATCTTATAATTAAGCGTTCGATCCTGGGTATAAAAAGCACCTGTTTTTTTGTCAAAGCCACCTTCTGTGGTACAGCAAATACTAATAATCTGGTATTGCTGAACTTTTTGAAGAATTTGAAGATCCAGATTCTTTAATTCGTAGCTGTCTTTTAATTGCTGTAATCGGTTTTGTAATCTTAGGGATTTGAGGTTTTCCATATTTTGATTGATTTTTCACAAAATTAATCGACTATAATTTTAAATTATTATAATCATTTTTAAATATAAGGTTAAAAATCAATAAATTATAAGGTGTTTTGTTAAAGCTTATTTAATAGTAAAGTTAAAGTATGTATCAGGATAAGGTTCGTTTCTTAGAGTGTAGTGCCACCATTCTTCACTATATGGCCTAAAACCATAAGTACTCATTATAGATTTTAAATATAACCTATTAGCTTTTTGCTTTTCAGTTATATTCATAAAGTTATGATGTGAACGCTCCCCAAAAAAATCGTAGGAGCCTCCCATATCAACCTCTTCTAAACTTTCGGCATCTATGATAGTCAGATCTACAGTACTGCCTCTGGAATGTCCAGATCGAGTGGCAATGTAACCCAGGTTAAAGAGATTGCTTTTCTTTTTTTCGGGATAAAATTCAGCTTTAGTAAGTGTATCTTCCGCGATACCGGCCCATTCTATAAAGCTATTTACGGCTCTTTGTGGACGGTAGGCATCAAAAATTTTTAAGCAATAGCCATCATTTTCCAGTTTTTGCTGGATTTTTTGCAGGGCTAACGCAGCTTCTTTGGTTAGAATTATTTTTTCGGCTTCATAACCAGGTACAGGTTTACCGGTGAAGTTATTACTACCAAGATAACGCAATTCAATCTGGATGTCTGGAATAATATCATTCAAATAAACAAAACCGTCGGGTAACTGAGGGTAAGAAAATTGGAAAAAAAATAAGGAACAAATAATGAATATTTTCTTTAGCATAAAAATGTTTTATCAGTAGGAATTAGTCCAAATAATTTGCATCTTGCATGGAATATTTCCTAATAATGAGTTATGGCAGCATCTTCAATCGAAATTAAGCATTTTAAAGAAGTAAGAGAAGAAAATAATTTTACTCAGGCCGAATTTGCGGAAATTTTAGGAATAAAAAATTCTACGGCAGATATTGAGCGGGGTAGAACTAAACTTTCCGGAAAAGTAGTTTCTGAATTATTACGACAATTCGGTATTAATCCACTTTGGTTATTTGGGGATAGTGGGCAAAAATACCTGAAGATTTCTAAAGGGGACGTAAGCCCAAAAGTAGTTACGGTAGATAGAAATACCGATAATGAAAATATCGTAATGGTGAACCAAAAAGCGGCTGCCGGGTATCCCCATAATGTTCAGGATGTAGAATGGTATACTCAATTACCGGCTTTCGAAATCCCGTTGCCCGAATTTAGAAACGCCAGTTATCGTGGTTTTCAGGTAGAAGGGGACAGTATGCTCCCTAATTATCGTCCTGGCGAATGGGTGATGGCTAAAGGTATTGCGGGTATGGAAGAAGTAAATAATAATCGCGTTTATGTAGTGGTGATGTACGATTCTGTTTTGATTAAGAAAATACAGCGACTTCCAGATCCTTCTAAGCTCTTGCTTATTTCTTTAAATGAAGAATATTTACCTATAGAAGTGAAACTTGGGGACATTCAAGAGTTGTGGCAGGTAAACAGTAAGCTAACTTTTAATATAGATAATCCTTCAGAAAATGGCTTGTTTCAGCAATTACAGCAGTCCATGGAGGATTTAAAAAAGGAGTTGCGACAATTTAAAAACAATAATTCTCCAAAAATTTCCTAGGGAGGCATACGCTTTTTATTGTAGTTTTAGCAGAATTGATATTTTTACCAAAAGCTATTATTATGCGTTGGTTAGTTCTGTTAATTTTATTTCTTCCGTCTTTATCCAAAAGTCAGGAACTTCCCCCAATTACCAATTTTGATACTAAAGTTTATAATGGAGGAAACCAGAACTGGATGATAAGCCAGGCAGAGAATGATTGGATGTATTTCGCTAATAATTCAGGCTTATTGTCTTTTAATGGTGAACAATGGAATCTGCATAAAATGAAAGCGGGTAGTCCCGTGCGTTCTGTGAAAGTGGTGGATAGCTTAATCTTTACAGGTGCTTATATGGATTTTGGGTATTGGCAAAAGAATTCTTTTGGAGCACTAAATTATACCTCACTTTTAGAAAAATTACCTACAGGGATACGGGATGGTGAGCAGATCTGGCATATTGAGAAGTTTGGGGATTATATCGTTTTTCAAAGTCTTAGCAGATTGTTTAGCTACCACATCCAAAATGGGACGATCAATGTGATCGATCTTGGTAAGACGATAGCAAATCTTTATAAATCTGGTAATACCGTTTACTTTCAGGTGGCCGAAGATGGGTTATATTCCATAAAAAGTGGAGGTATACAAAAGGAAGTCGGTTTTAATCAAACCGGGGCCAAAGCAATTATTCAGGTTTTTCATTGGAATGATCAAAAAGTAGCGGTAACCCGTGATGATGGCTTATTTGCTTTTACACAGTCTAATTGGGAAAAAATTTCTATCCCAAATTATCCAATGTCCTCCAGTTTTTTTAGTGCAAGGTATACCGATGATAATATGCTGGTGCTGGGCAGTATTGGAGATGGCTTATTTATTCTGAATTTACTAAGCGGTGATTTGCAGCAAATCGTTCAGCCCGATATCCTTAATAATACGGTTTTGTCTTTATTTGAAGATGATGCAGGGCATATTTGGTGCGGATTGGATAATGGGATAAGCCTAATAGAAAAAGACAGTCAATTTTCTGTATTCTCAGACATTACAGGCAAGCTTGGTACCGTTTATTGTAGTGTGATGTACCAGGATCAGTTATATCTTGGCACTAACCAGGGGCTGTACATGCGGGATCAAACATCTAATAGTTTCGAGCTAATTGAAGGAACCAGCGGACAGGTATGGAGTTTACAAGAGTATGATGATCAACTTTTTATTGGTCACGATCGCGGTACTTTTATTCTAAAAAATAAGAACTTGAACTATATTTTTGATGGCTTGGGTACCTGGCAGGTGATTCCTTTTGATGGTGGGTTTCTACAGGGGCATTATAATGGTTTAAGCTATTTTAAAGAAGGCCAAAGTTTTAATAATATCTCTTATTTGGATGGTTTTAATCTTTCTTCCAGAAATATTCTGAATGAAAACGATAAAGAAATATGGGTAGGTCATGATCATAAAGGTATCTTTAGATTGAGACCAGATCTCTCCAGTTCTAAAATCGAAATTGTAAAAAATTACCCGGTAGATTATAAAGATGCCTCTGGCATTAAACTTTTCCGGTTTAACAATGATATTTATTACGCTACCGCACATACCATTTTTAAATATGATGCGGTTTTGGATGCATTTACTGCTGAGAATAAGCTACAGCAGGCATTTAATAATTTGAGTAGAAGTACCGGTATTTCTGAAATTACCCCTGATGGGAAATGGTGGACTTTTGCAGAAAGTGAGATCTATTATACCGTAAAGGATGCTTTTCAGGATGGTATGAATGTATCCGCCGTCCCACTTTCTTATGAATTCAGGAATATTTCCAGCGGTTTTGAAAATCTATCCCAAATTGGTGAAAATCAATATCTGGTGGGAAGCAATCATGGGTATGCTATATTTAATACACCTTTTACACTAAATAAGATATCTGAATTAGAAATTAATAGGATTGAAATCGCAGATAAAGGTCTGGATTTTGAATTAATCGATAAGAAGCAACGACATCCAGAATTTAAGAATTCGGAAAATTATTTCAATTTTTATTTTAATACACCCGTATACCAGAAGTTTGCTAATGTAACTTATAGCTACCGGATCAAGGGATTCACAGATGTATGGACGCCATTTAGATCCTCGAGTATGGCTTCTTTCGAGAATTTACCTTACGGGGATTATGAATTTCAGGTGAGAGCAAGATATAATACTAAAGATATTAAGGAGAAAACCTATGCGTTTGCTATAGAAAAACCCTGGTTTTTATCAAACTTTGCCATCTTTATCTATGTTGTATTACTGGTCGTTATCATTGTTATTACTCATCATTTTTACACCCGATATTATAATAAAAGGCATGCACAAATGATTAAGGTGCAACAAAAGAAAGCTGAAATGCAACAGCTTGAAGCGCAGCAGGAGATCATGAAACTTAAAAATGAACAATTGGAAGCAGATGTGTCTTCTAAAAATAGGGAATTGGCAGCTTCTACTATGAGTATTATCCGTAAGAGTGAGGTTTTAAATCAGATTAAAGACGAGCTTACTTCCATAAAAAAATTAGATGATATTCAATCAGTGTTGAAAACCGTGGATTCAAATATCAATGAAGAGGATAACTGGAAATTTTTTAAAGAAGCTTTTGATAATGCCGATAAAGATTTTTTACAAACGGTAAAATCCAGACATCCTAATCTAACTTCAAATGATTTAAAATTGTGTGCTTACTTGCGACTGAATTTATCCTCAAAAGAAATTGCTCCCCTTTTAAATATTTCAGTAAGAAGTGTAGAGATTAAACGATATCGTTTGAGAAAAAAGATGGATTTAGCTCACGAAGAAGGGTTGGTAGAATACATCCTAAGTTTCTAATTCCTTTACAAGTTTAAAATTTACCTCAACATTACCTCAACATTTTTGTAAAAATCTCATTTATGGTAAGTTAATCTATCATTTTTAAATCCTTTTGAAACATCATTTTCACCACGTTTTATTAGCATATTCTCAATTTTAACACTAAAAATTTATAATGTATACTTTTTGTAAGGGTTATAAATTCGTGTTAAGCTTTTATTAAATACTAATTTGCGTACTAAACAAAACAATCAACAAATGAATAAAGTACTGTTACTTATTTTATTTTGTATGCTTTCATTTGGCATACATGCTCAAACGTTTTCGGTTTCGGGTACAGTTTCAGAAGATGAAACACAAATGCCACTACCCGGAGTAAATGTTGTAGTGAAAGGAACTACAAATGGAGTGACTACCGATTTTGACGGTAATTATTCCATAAATGATGTTTCTCAAGGAGATGTGCTTGTATTTTCTTTTATAGGTTATACAAGTAAGGAAGTGAAAATTACCAACCAGGATGCTATAGATGTCATCTTAAGTGTCGATTCCCAGGCATTAGATGAAGTTTTGGTAATTGGTTATGGAGAGCAAAAGAAAAGGGATATTACCGGAGCGGTTTCTAACGTAGGCGCTGAAACAATTTCTAAATTAGAGCCGGTAAATGCTGCCCAGGCATTACAGGGAACAACCTCTGGGGTGAACGTTACCCCAACCGGAGGTTCTCCCGGAGCTGAATCCAATATCAGGATTCGAGGAATTTCTACAAACGGGCAGAACAAACCACTTATTATTCTGGATGGTTTTCAATATGAAGGAGGATTAAATAGCATTAACCCTCAGGATATTCAAAACATTACCGTTCTTAAAGATGCTCAGGCAGCTATTTATGGTACTATTGGTGCAAACGGTGTGATTCTGGTAACGACTAAAGCCGGTAAGAAAAACCAAAAAGCTAAAGTTTCTTACGAGGGTTATACCGGTATCCAGGAAACAACCAGAAAATTACCGGTATTAAATGCTACAGAATACGCGTTGATCTTAAATGAGAGTTACGCCAATGCTGGGCAGGCATTACCTTTTTCCAATATTAGTGATCTTGGTGCAGGTACAGACTGGCAGGACGAGGTATTTCAAGAAGCTTTGGTAACCAGCCATAACCTTTCGGTCGTAGGAGGTGAAGAAAAAATCACCTATTCTATCGGTGCTTCAAATCTAAAGCAGGAAGGTATTATTTCTCCTGAAAAATCACAGTTTGAACGTAGTACGGCAAAAATCACCTTAAACGCTGATCTTACGGATAAACTGAATCTGCAAACGAAATTATTTTATAATAGTACAGAGAGTAGTACGGTAAATAGTTTTAGTTTAGGTTCTGTGTTATTTAATGCTGCTAACATTGCACCAACTATAGATCCTTCTGTTAGCAATCTTGATGGGCAAATTAATTTGGGGAATGAGGTGGTAAACCCGTTAACTCAATTAGATAATACATATAATAAATATATTACTAACCGTTTAAGCGGTACGGTACAGGCAAGTTTAGATTATGCCAGGAATTTAAATTTACAGGCACGTATAGGTTTTAATACCAGCAATACTAAAAACCGGGATTTTACCCCGCTGTTTAACTATGGTACCGGGAAGATTTATACCAATGCAAATAGCTCGGTTACGCTGGGTAAGATTAATGATAATGATTATACATTCGATCTTTTTAATACCTACGAAAATACTTTCGGAGATGATCACGATGTAACTTTCCTTATCGGTATGACAGCTTATGAAACCAATGGCGAAGGTCTTTATGGATCCAGAACCGGGGTACAGGCCAATAGCTGGAAATTTGCAGATTTAAGTAGTGCTAACGGTACTGGAGAAGAACAAACAAACTCTTCGTATGCTTATAAGCTTAGAAGATTATCTTATTTTGGAAGAATTCAATATGCTTTTCAGGATAAGTATTTATTATCTGCGATGTTACGTCGTGATAGTTCAACCAAATTTGGACCTAACAATCGTGTTGCGTATTTCCCATCAGCAACTGCAGGTTGGGTAATTTCAGAAGAAAATTTCTTTAACGAAGATGGTTTCCTTAATTTCTTAAAACTACGCGGTAGTTACGGTATTTTAGGTAACGATCAGATTCCGGATTTTGGTTATTTAGCGTTATTAGGAGGAGAAGCAACCTATGTTCTTGGTCAGGACCAGCTATTAGTAAACGGTCGAGCGTTAGGACAGTTAGCTAATCCAGATTTACAGTGGGAAGAAGCGAAAAAGTTTGATGTTGGTTTAGATGCTAACTTCTTAAATAGCAAATTCGAATTCACTGTAGATTATTTTATTAATAATCGTGATAATCTGTTAATCTCTAATATTCCGGTTTCAGGAATTTATGGAGTGGGAGCACCTGCTTCAGGTAGTCCTACAATTAACGCGGGATCTGTTAGAAACTCAGGTTGGGAATTTGCCTTAAGCTATAGCAACAACTTTAGCGATGATTTCTCTTTCAATACCTCATTCAACATAAGTACTTTAGAAAATGAGGTGACTCAGGTTAACGGAACCGAGTTTATTGAAGGAGGGAACTTTGGTGTAGGGCAGCCTCTGATCTCCAGAATGGAAGAAGGAAAACCAATAGGTTATTTCTACGGTTATCAAACCGATGGAATTTTCCAGACTCAGGCTGAGGTAGATGCACATCCGTCGCAATTAGCATTGGGGGCAGAAGCTATGCCGGGAGATATTAGATATAAAGATCTAAATGGAGACGGAGTCATAGATAATAAAGACCGTACCGATCTTGGTAATCCAATCCCAAAAGTAACCTTAGGTTTCAATTTAGGGTTTAATTTTAAGAATTTCGATTTCGCAACCTATATGTTCTCTAATCTTGGGAACGACATTGTACGTAATTACGAAAGAGATCAGCCTAACGTAAACAAAATGAGTTACGTGCTGGATCGTTGGACGGGTGCGGGAACAAGCAATACGGTGCCAAGAGTGACTACGGCAGCTACTGCTAATAAGGTATTCTCAGATTTCTATATAGAGGATGGTTCTTTTGCGAGAATCCAAACTGTGAGCCTTGGATATACTATTCCGTCTGAATTTACACAGAAGGTATCTATCGATAAGTTTAGGATCTATGGAAAAGTGGATAATGTGTACACATTTACCGAATATTCAGGATACGATCCAACTGCTTCAACAGGTGCGCCAATAGGTGGAGGAATCGATTTAGGATTCTATCCTTTGCCAAGAACATATATGTTAGGTGTAAATCTTGAATTTTAAAAAAATGATGATGAAGATAAATATCAAAAGAAATATAATTTTGGCAGCAATTGCCGCTTCGCTGGGAATTACCTCCTGCGGGGATGATTTTGTAGAAGTAGATCCTCCGTATGGAATTAACTCTGATTCCTACTTCACTGCAGAAGATGATTATTACAATGCATTAATAGGAACGTATGATATTTTACAAAGTACCTATGCGAATGTAATCCTGGGTGAGATCGCCTCGGATAATGCTCATGCCGGCGGGGAAAGTGCAACAGATGTGATTGGCTGGCAACAGGTAGATCGTATGCAACATACTCCGGTAAACGATAACCTTGACGATATTTGGGACTGGAATTTTGCGGGAGTATACCGTGCCAGTTTTATGTTGGAAAATGCCGATAATATCGATTTTGAAGGTAAATCTCAATTATTAGCGGAAGCCCATTTTTTAAGAGCCTATTTTAATTTTGAGTTACTAAAATGGTTTGGCCCCATTCCTATTAAACCTGAAGGTAGATTTACGTTAGGGGAAGCAAAAACAATTCCTAGATCATCAAAAGCTGAAGTTTATGCACTGATCGAACAGGATTTAACCTATGCCGAAGAAAATTTAGCGGTAAATGCTCCCGAAGTTGGTCGTGTTACCAAAGGTGCAGCGCAGGCTTTATTGGGGAAAGTTTATTTATATCAGGATAAATTTTCTGAAGCTGCGACCGAACTTCAAAAAGTGATCAATTCTGGTAAATATCATCTTTATGGTACTCAGGGTGATGAAGATTACGCTAACCTGTTCGAGTATTCCGCAGAGAATAGTGCAGAATCAGTTTTCGAAATTCAATATACCGGTACTGAGGGGGCTGGATTTGGATGTTTACAGTGTAGCGAAGGTAATGTAATGGTTGGTTTTAGCGGAATTAGAGGTTATGCCGGTCCTGTTTTTGAATCGGGTTACGGCTTTAACCTACCTACAGAAGAAGCATACAATTCTTTCGAATCTGGAGATGCCAGACAGGAGGTAAGCTTACTTGATATCGAAGCCTGGGCTGCAGAAACCGGAGCCACTTACAATATAGGTAATCAGGATGAGGTTACCGGACATACCGGTTATTATAACCGTAAATATTTGCCAAGACAAAACGATAACCTTGGTGATGCCAATTTAACGCAACCAAATAATTACAGAGCGATTAGATATGCAGATGTATTGTTAATGGCAGCAGAGGCTTTAAACCGTGGCGGTATTGATGATGCCCAGGCGAGAGCTTATTTAAATATGGTTAGGGATCGTGCCGGTTTAGCACCGGTAGATGATAGCGGTACAAGTCTTACTGAACAAATTTATATGGATAGAAGGTCTGAAATGATAGGAGAAGGCCACCGATTCTTTGATTTGGTAAGAACAGGTAGAGCCGAACAGTTTATCGATGGATTTACTACTGGTAAAAATGAAGTGTTCCCTATTCCATTAGAAGAAATACAATTTGCTCAGGGTAACTGGGATCAAAACGCTGGTTATTAAAATATAAATTATGAAGAATTATATTACATCAATAATAGCATGCTTCTCTATTCTTTTTGTTATCTCATGTTCAGATGATGATAGTTTAGAAAGTGTAGATATCGCAATACCATCAGATATTTCTGCCAAGTTTACAATAAAGCAGGATAATTCTGGTGAGGTAAGCATATTCCCGTCGGCAAATGGCGCAAATATGTTTAGTGTGGATTTTGGAGACGGCAGTGAAGTTTCCGATGAATTTACTTCGGGTAACCATGTAGAACATACCTATGCTGAAGGGCAATATGATGTTACTATTTATGCGATGAATTTAAATGGCGAAGTTGCCGAAGCTTCGCAATCTTTAAATGTATCCTTCCTCGCTCCAGAAAATTTAGAAGTAGTCATCACTAAAGATCAGTCGAATCCTTTTAAGGTAAGCGTTACGGCAGCTGCAGAGAATGCTGCTGGTTACGAGGTTTATTTTGGGGAAGATACAGATGATCAGCCAACAATGATTATGGAAGGCGAGACTGCTGAATATGAATATGGGAATATAGGTACGTACACCATTCGTGTTGTAGCTTTAAGTGGAGGAGCTGAAACTACAGAATATACTGAAGAAGTTACGATTGTAGATCCTTTACTGTTGCCAATCGATTTTGAATCACAAACCGTAGCTTACAACTTCTATAATTTTGGCGGAGGAGCCCCTACAGTTTCTGTAGTTGCTAATCCCGCACCAAATGAGGTGAACGAAAGTGCTACTGTAGCTTCATATACCAAGCCATCAGGTTCTGAAACCTGGGCGGGAACTTCCACTACTTTAAACGAAAATATCGATTTTAGTAGTACTACGTACATTGCTATGGATGTTTATTCTCCAAAAGCAGGTATTCCGGTATTATTTAAGGTTGAAAATTCAGCGAATTCAGATATCAATGCTGAAGTGACTACAATGACGACTAAAGAAAATGAATGGGAAACATTGATTTTTGATCTTTCAGCAATCGATCCTTCACAAACTTATAGTGTTATCGCATTGTTCTTTGATTATAATACCTCTGGTAACGACAATACGTATTACTTCGACAATATTAGATTAGCAAATCCTACGATAGTAGAGTTGCCGGTAACTTTTGAAGGTAATGCAAATGCATATCAATTTTTCGAATTTGGAGGGGCGCCAACCGCTCTTGTTACAAATCCAGATATGAGCGACGCTAATCCTAGCGAAACTGTAGCTAAAATGACTAAAACACAAGGATCTGAAATTTGGGCGGGTGCTTATTTCGATTTGGATAATGCGGTAGATTTTACCAAAGACGATCAGTTAAGTTTAAAAGTTTGGTCACCAGAAGCAGGTATTCCGGTAACTTTAAAATTTGAAGACCCAAGTGACGGTGATATAGCTTTCGAAGTCAATGCGACCGTAACTGAAGCCAATACCTGGCAAACATTAACTTTTGACTTTAGTGAGGCAGATGCAAATCAAAATTGGAAACGCGCTATTGTTTTTATGGATTTAAATACTGCAGGAAAAGGATTAGATTATTATTTTGATGATCTTTCTTATGTAAGCGATCAGCCAATGACGGCTCCAAAACTTCCATTAACTTTCGATTCAGTTTTGGTAGATTATAGCTGGTCTGGATTTGGGAGCGCAAATGCAACTGTTATCGAAAATCCGGATGCTTCTGGAATTAATACCAGCACAAAAGTAACCGAGCTTGTGAAGAATGACGGAGCAGAAACCTGGGCCGGTGTTTCCCAACGTTTGGGTGGAGCAATAGACTTTAGCAAGGGGACAACGATCTCTATAAAAACCTGGTCACCTAAAACAGGAGCAACGATTCTATTGAAATTAGAAAATTCTAAGTCAGAACCAGATGCTAATGGCAATCCATCAGTGATAGCAGAGGTACAGCAAACAACCACTGTAGCAAACGCGTGGGAAGAACTTGATTTTGATCTTACAAGTTTTGGAGCCTTTGATCCTAATGCCGGTTATGATACCGTGGTTGTTTTTTATGGCTTCGGAAACACAGAAGGTGGTACGTTCTACTTTGATGATATTCAAATTAAAAATGACTAAAAAAATGAAGAATTTTAAATATATACTAGGCCTTATGATCATTCTTGGTAGCTTTTTACAAAGCTGCCAGGATGATGATCACGACTTTGGAGAAGTCGTGGCGCCTTCAAATCTTTCTTTAGAAGCAACTATTGTAAATGCAGATGCCGATAATCCTTATGGAGATGGTAGCGGGCAGGTGCAGTTTATGGCTTCAGCAGATAATGCAATAAATTATAAATTCGCCTTTGGAGATAATACTTCAACAAACGTATCTAACGGTAATGTAATGCACTCGTTTACGTCAACCGGAGTAAATGAGTATATAGTGACTGTAATTGCTACCGGTACGGGTGGTACTTCATCATCAATGACAACAAGCGTAACAGTTTTTAGCGAATTTGATGATCCAGAAACTAAATCGTTGCTTACAGGAGACGATTCTAAAACATGGTATGTTGCAGCAGCTTTGCCATCGCACTTAGCGCTTGGACCAATCGATGTTAAAACATCAGATTGGTATAATGCTGCTCCTTTTGAGAAGAAAGACGAATGTATTTATGATGATAGTATGACCTTTAGTCTTGATGAAAACGGAAATATTTTATACGAACTGGATAATAATGGAGCTACGTTTTTTAATACCAATTCATTAAATGCCGCTGGAGGAACTAATGGAACTGGGGATCAATGTTTCGATTATGATACTTCGGGAGTTAAAAATGTAAGTCTTTCTGCAGCACCAACTATTTATCCGGAAGATGAAACCACTGGAACCCAAATGATGATTTCAGATGGAGGTTTCTTAAGTTATTATTTAGGAACCAGTACGTATGAGATTCTGGAAATTACTGAAGATTATATGCAGGTTAGAACACAATCTGGAGGAAATGCTGCAGAAGCATGGTATTTAAAACTTACTACTGATCCTGAAGGTGGAGCAGGTGGCGGAAATAATTCTGCCGAAGGAAAAGAGCTGGAAACTGAATTCGAAAACCTGGTGTGGGAAGAAGAATTTGATGGGAATGCGCTAGACGCCGATAGCTGGAATATTGAAACCGGTAATGGTGACAATGGCTGGGGAAATAACGAAAAACAGTATTATACAGCAGATAATGCAGTGGTAAGTGATGGTAGCTTAAAGATCAATGCGATTGCTGAAAGTACGAATGGCTTTGATTATTCTTCTGCAAGAATTACTACAATGGATAAGCAGGAATTTAAGTACGGTAGAGTAGAGGTAAGAGCTAAACTTCCAGGTGCAGCAGGTACATGGCCTGCGATTTGGATGCTAGGATCAAATTTTGCCGAGGTAAACTGGCCTGCTTCCGGAGAGATTGATATTATGGAGCATGTAGGTAATGATCTTGGTCATGTGTTAGGAACACTTCATATGCCCGGGAACTCAGGCGGAGACGGAATTTCTAAAGGGACTGAAGTTGAAAATGTAGATTCAGAATTCCATACCTATACTTTGGAATGGACGGCAGATCATATTCTTTTTGCTGTAGATGATATCGTATTTCATGAATATAAAAACAGTGCAGATACACCGTTTAATCAGCCGTTTTTCTTAATTCTAAATGTTGCCATGGGTGGTAACCTAGGAGGAGATATAGACCCTAATTTCAGTGAAGATACCATGGAAGTAGATTATGTGAAAGTTTATCAATAAATCATAACACATAATATCGGATTAACTTTTAATAAAATAGGGGTTGCCTGGAGGTTAAGCTGTTCTTCCTCGTAGCCCCTTTTTAATTTTTGGATATGAAAAAAAGAGTAGCAATAATTGGAGTAGTTCTGTCACTGGGTTTCTTGGCATTCTCGACCTATGAAAAGCCAGGGTTTAAGAAAAGTGATCAGGATCCTCGAGATATCGAGCAGAAAATAGATTCGGTTTTAGCTTTAATGACCCTTGATGAGAAAATAGGGCAGATGGTGCAGTACAATGGTAGCTGGGATGTTACCGGTCCCGCGACTGGAACTGATAACGAAAAGAAACTCGAAAATCTTAAAAACGGACTGGTAGGATCGATGCTTAATGTGACCTCTGTAGAACATACTCGCCAGGCACAAAAGATCGTCATGGAAAATAGCCGACTCAAAATTCCGTTGATTTTTGGGTATGATGTAATTCATGGTTATCAAACCATGTTTCCTGTTCCGCTTGGTGAAAGTGCCAGCTGGGATTTAGAACTCATGGAAAAAACGGCAAGAGTTGCCGGTAGGGAAACTGCAGCGGCAGGTGTTCATTGGACATTTGCCCCAATGATGGATATTTCTCGCGATGCACGATGGGGCCGAATTATGGAAGGTGCCGGTGAAGATCCTTATCTAAACTCAAAAATAGCAGTAGCCCGAATTAAAGGCTTTCAGGGAAATGATCTTTCAGATCCTAAAACTATCGCGGCCTGTGCCAAGCACTTTGCCGGTTATGGTTTTGCTGAAGGAGGTAGAGATTATAACACGGTAAATATTGGTATTTATGAATTAAATAATACCATTTTACCACCGTTTAAAGCTGCCGCAGCTGCAGGGGTGGCTACATTTATGAACTCGTTTAACGAGATAGACGGTGTGCCGGCAACTGCAAGTACCTATTTACAACGAGATTTGCTAAAAGGCAAGTGGCATTGGGATGGATTTGTAGTATCAGATTGGGGATCGATAACCGAACTTATTCCGCATGGCGTTGCTAAAGATAAAAAAGCCGCTGCTGAATTAGCAGTAAAAGCCGGTAGCGACATGGATATGGAAGGTGGTGCTTACGAGTCGTCCTTAAAAGAACTGGTGGAAGAAGGTAAAGTTGCTGAAAAATTGATCGACGATGCCGTAAAAAGGATTCTTCGTGTAAAATTCAGATTAGGACTTTTTGATGATCCCTATAAGTATTGCGATGAAGCTTTCGAGAAATCTGAATTATACTCTGAAGCAAATCAGGAAGTGGCTTTGGAAGCCGGTAAAAAATCGATCGTACTTTTAAAGAATGAGAATGATATTTTACCCATTAAAAATTCTATTAAAAACATTGCGGTTATAGGGCCATTGGCAAACGATAAAGATTCGCCTTTAGGAAACTGGAGAGCGCATGCGGTAGAAAATTCTGCAGTTTCAGTCTTAGAAGGAATTAGAAATTATACGCCAAAAGGCGTGAAGATAACTTATGCTGAAGGGGCAAAACTTTCAACCGGAGATCGGTCTTTTTTAAATCCTATGACTTTTAATAAAGATGATAAAAGTGGTTTCGCCGAAGCTGAAAAATTAGCTAAACAGGCAGATTTAGTGGTATTAGTGGTTGGTGAAGATGCTTTTCAAACGGGCGAGGGGCGTAGCCAGACCAATATTGGTTTTGCCGGAGTGCAGGATGATTTGATTGAAACGGTTCAAAAAGCTAACAAAAACGTGGTGATGGTATTGATGAACGGCCGCCCTATGGATTTAAGTTGGAGTTCTAAAAATATTCCAGCCATTGTAGAATCCTGGTTTTTAGGTTCACAGCATGGGAATGCGGTTGCCGAAATTCTTTTTGGAAGGTATAATCCTTCCGGGAAGTTACCAGTATCTTTTCCTCAGAATTCAGGAATGGAACCTTTGTACTACAATCAAAAGAGTACCGGTAGACCAGAGGGTGGGGCGCAGGTGACTTATTCGCATTATACCGATTCTCCTAGAGAAGCATTGTATCCATTTGGATTCGGACTAAGCTTTACCGAATTTGAATATGGGGATATCGAGCTAAGTGCTGATTCCTTTTCAGAAGGCGAAAAAATAGAAGCATCAATTTCAGTAAAAAATACGGGTAATATGGTAGGAGAAGAAACCGTTCAGTTGTATTTACATGATCTGGTGGGAAGCATTACACGACCAAATCTGGAACTAAAAGCCTTTGAGAAAATTTCATTAAAACCAGGCGAACGTAAAGTGGTGAATTTTATAATCGATAAAGAAATGATCACATATTTTACTATTAATAAGAAATGGGAAGCTGAACCTGGGGATTTTGAAGTGATGATTGGTGGTAACTCTGTGGATCTTAAAAAGGCTAATTTTGAATTTAAATAATATGAAGAAAAGATTAGCGGTTTTAGCCCTTGTGTTATTGACCTTGCAGAGCTGTAAAGGACAAGAAAAAGAATTGATCTGGGAAGAAAATTTTGATGGAAATAGCTTAAATATGGATTATTGGAGCTATGAAAATGGTGACGGCTGCCCTGATATTTGTGGTTGGGGAAATAACGAGCGACAGCTTTATCGCCCTGAAAATCTTGAAATAAAAGATGGCTTGGCGGTTATTACCGCTGAAAAAGACGGCGATTCCTATTTTAGCTCTCGCATAAATACTAAAGATAAATTCGAGTTTCAGTATGGTATTATAGAAACCCGCGCTAAAGTTCCCGGGGGACACGGGATTTGGCCGGCAATCTGGATGTTAGGAGATAATATTGGAGAGGTAGGTTGGCCCGCTTCCGGAGAAATCGACATAATGGAATATGTTGGACGAATGAAAGATACCTTGCATACGACCTTGCATACCCCCGCAACTCATGGGGATCATGCCAGTACTACAGTGACGAAAATCGATAATGTAGAAGACGATTTTCATATATATAAGGTAGAATGGTCTAAACAAGAAATAGTTTATTATATCGATGGAGAAAAGGTATATACTTTTTCGCCAGAAATAAAAGATGATGAGCATTATCCTTTTCGCCATAAATTCTATTTTTTGCTAAATATGGCTATTGGAGGTAACTTTGGAGGACCTGATGTAGACGATAGTATTTTTCCTGCAAAATTCTATATTGATTATATCAAAGTCTATCAATAGAAATTAAGAAAAGAAACCAAAAAATAAGCCCTTTCAAAACGAAAGGGCTTATTTTTTGGCTAGTAATATGTTAATTGTACACTATTAATTTAATCTACAGCATCTTCTACAGCATCACCAACATCGTCAGCTGCATCCTCAACACTATCTGCGGCTTTTTCTACACCAGATTTTTCTTCTCGGCAGGAAGTTAAAACTAAAGTGGCCACAAAAGCTGCTAAAATAATTAGACCTTTTTTCATAAGTTATATTTTTTGTTTATTTATTTTTAATTATCGTCTGATCCATCGATTTCATCAGTCGCTTCGTCAATGGCATTTCCTGTTTCGTCTACTGCAGTATTCACAGCATCACCAGTTTCGTTTGCTGCATTTTCTACAGCGTCCCCAACGTCTTCCCCAGCTTCTTTTACATCATTTATTACACCGTTGTCATCATCATTGTAATCATCCATTTCGTCTTCCTGATCTTCAATCATACCATCATTAAGTTCGGTATCATCAGTTTTATCTTCAGTAGTTTCTCTACACGAATTCATCGTAAAAGAAATCGTTAAGAAAGAAGCTAATATTAAAAAATAACGTTTCATAGTTTTTGGTTTAGTGGTTTACAACAAAATTAAAATGAAATTGAACAGTCTATCCAAAAGTTGTTGTAAAATTTTAATAAAACTGTTTTAAAAATTTAATGTGTGGTGTTTTTATGTTAAATGCTTTAATTGTCGTCGCCGATCTTGTCGATCTCTTCATCGATCTGTTCGTTCACTTTTTTGTCTACTTTTTTAGCAGTACGTTCTAGGATACCCTCGTTTTCGGTTTTTTCTACTTCAACTTCTTTTACAACGGTTTTTTTAGGTTCTTCCCGACAAGAAAGTAATGAAGTTGCGCTTATTGCCAAAAATCCACCTAATAAAATTAATCGTTTCATATCTTTATGTATTGTTGAATAGGTCGAAATTACAACGAATAAGCTTTTAACGGTATTTTTTAAATGAATTTTAATAGAATTTCTTAATATCCAGCTAAAAAATTAATGATTTCTTTTTAAGTAGGATAATACACTTTGTGTAGCACCGGTATTGCTATTAATAAAGTGACCACTGATCATTCCGGTTTTGGAGCGGAATTGCTCGTCTTTGACCATTTTGGTCATGATTTTAAATAATTCTTCAGCAGAAGCTACTGAAAATAAGCCAGCTAGTTTTTCCAATTGTTTGGCTTCAGGAAACTTATCGAAGTTTTTACCAATAATTATCGGTAGCCCGAAAGTAGCCGGTTCCAGGATGTTATGAAGTCCGCTTTTTCCGGCAGCGCCACCAACATAAGCGATATCCGCATAGCTATATACCTTGGTTAGTAATCCGATAGTATCAATGATAAGTACCTGATATTGGTTAATTTTAGAATCTTTTTTTTCTGAAAATAATACGGTTTTCTTTACAATTTGAGCTTTTAAACGTTGAATTTTTTCATTCTTAATTTCATGGGGGGCGATGATAAATTTCACATCTTCTGAAGCGGTATTGATGTACTCTAATAACAGCGCGTCGTCTTCAGGCCACGTGCTTCCAGCAACAATACAGGTTTTTTGATCTTTAAATTGCGCAATAAAATCAAGCTGATTGTCATATTCTAATTGCCTGGCAACACGGTCAAAACGGGTGTCACCACTTACCGTAGTATTTGTAATATTAATTGTTTTTAAAAGCTCTTTCGAGGTTTCATTCTGAAGAAAAATATGTTCAAAAACCCGAAGCGCTTCTCTAAATAGACCACCATAGGGTTTAAAATAGATCTGATCTTTTCTAAATGCCCCTGAAATTAGAAACGTACGAATGTTCTGGATTTGTAATTCTTTTAAAAAGTTAGGCCAGATATCGTATTTGATAAAAAATGCTAGCTTTGGTTTAATGATTGATACAAAGCGTTTTGCATTTTTTGGCGTATCCAGCGGTAAATACACTATGGCATCAGCCAATGGGTGTTTTTTCTTATTCTCGTAACCCGAGGGCGAATAAAAACTTACTAAAATTTTATAAGTTGCATAATTTTCTTTTATGGCTTCCATTATAGGTACTGCCTGTTCGAATTCTCCTAAAGAAGCGGCATGGAACCAAACCCAATCTTCAGAAAAATCAATTTTCTCCAATTGCTTAAAAACCTTTTTTCTGCCTTCCACAAATAGTTTAAGTTTTGGATTAAACATGGCTGGTAAAGGAAGTGCAGCTTTGGCTACATAAGTGAGTAAATTATAAGTACCTCGCAAAACAAAGAATTTGGATTACAAAAGTAGGGGTTTCATTAAAAATGTATGGCAATAGCTGCTATATTTCGTAATTTTGACTCCACAAGAAAAAACAAATGAGAAAGATACAGATGGTTGACCTTAAAGGTCAATATGAAGGAATAAAAGATCAGATTAGTTCTTCTTTTGAGGAGGTGATTACCTCAACAGCTTTTATAAACGGACCTGAAGTTCAGAATTTTCAAAAAGAACTGGAAGAATATCTTGGCGTAAAACATGTGATCCCTTGCGGGAACGGTACAGATGCTTTGCAAATAGCTATGATGGGCTTGGGTCTAAAACCCGGTGACGAAGTCATTACAGCAGATTTCACCTTTGCCGCCACTGTAGAGGTTATTGCCCTTTTAGGTTTAACTCCTGTTCTTGTAGATGTAGAACCTGATACTTTTAATATCGATCCTGAAAAAGTTAAAGCCGCAATTACACCAAAAACCAAAGCGATTGTACCTGTACATTTGTTTGGGCAAACGGCAAATATGGATGAGATAATGGATATTGCGACGGCAAATAATCTTTTCGTTATAGAAGATAATGCGCAGGCAATAGGTGGAAATTATCATGATAAGACGGGAGTAAGCCATAAAACCGGAACTATTGGGCATATTGGAGCCACTTCTTTCTTTCCCTCTAAAAATTTAGGATGTTATGGTGATGGCGGCGCGATTTTTACCAATGATGATGAATTGGCACATACTATTCGCGGAGTAGTGAACCATGGAATGTACGAGCGATACCATCATGATGTTGTAGGTGTAAATTCAAGATTGGACAGTTTGCAGGCAGCGGTATTAAGAGCCAAATTACCAAAATTAGATTCCTATAATAATGCTAGAAGAAAAGCGGCAGATCTTTATGATGTTGCTTTTAAAGCTCAGGAGCATATAATTACGCCGCTTCGTGTAGGAAATGATGATACTCATGTATTTCATCAATACACATTAAAAATTACAAATGGCAAAAGAGATGCTTTAGTAAAGCATTTTCAGGAAAATAATATCCCATGTGGAGTGTATTATCCAATTCCGCTTCATAAACAAAAGGCCTATGCAGATGAGCGGTACAACGAAGCTGATTTTGAAGTTACCAATCAATTGGTAAAAGAAGTGATTTCTTTACCAATGCATACCGAATTAGATAAAGAGCAGATTGAATTTATCACAAAAACGTTGATAGCATTTGTGAATGCTTAATGGATATTAGAATTAAAGTGATGACAGCGGCATGAGATTTTTTAATTTTATGCCGCTTATTTATAAACAGCTGTTCAAATAATCAAAGTTAGTTGAGTTTTATCCACCTATTCAAGATTCAGTCGACTTTATTTGATGTAAACTTTTTGCTTTTTTTTGAATTTAAGGCTTCAAATTTCGGGAGATTTTTTGCCTAAAAACAAGAGCTGTTCAGTTTTGAGCAGCTCTTTTCGGCTAAATTACAAATTACCGAATTACCGATCAGTAATTTAATTTTATAATTTTTATTCCCATCCTGTTTCAATTACAGGATTTAGCTAATGCTAAAATACTAATTATTTTTAAAATTAATTATAATTAGTTAAATTAAGTTAAATACAGTTTATTGTTTAATTTTTTATTATAATTAATGAATTTAAATTATTTTTATGTTTGTTTTTTAAAATTTGTCATCTGATGAAATAAATTTGCCTGATTTAAACCCAACCAACCTCTGTAAAGGGAGAGACCCCCAGACTTCGAATTACTCCAAAGTGTAGTTTCGATTATTGTGTTATTTTTCGCAATAAACGGGTGACCAAAACAGTGTCGCGTATAAAACATTTATACGCTTATAGCGTATTCTGTTTACGTAGGCGAATAAAATGAAACGTAAAAATTATTGTATAGTTTCTTAATGTTTGCATTGCGCTAAACCACTACAGTTAGAATTGCTTAATTTCAGGGTTATTTTTTGAGTTATATAAATAGAAAAAGTAAAATCCGTTTCCTTGATTGTACCCAATTAATATTTGTTTTAGGTTTCGCGTCAGAGTTTAATTACAGACTTCCGGGACAATTACTAATTCTTTAAAAACGTTAGAGTAAAATTGACTATATTGTGAAAAATAGTTTTAAATCATACGTTATGAGTAAGCTTCCCAGACGAAAATTTTTGCAGCAAACTACTTTAGCTACTGCTGGTCTTAGCCTGTCAGGTTCTCTTTTGGCAAACCCGGTTTCTATTTTTGGAGCCAATGACCGGCTTAACTTTGGTTTAATAGGCTGTAACGGGATGGGATGGTCTAATATGCAGGCGCATTTAAAATTGCCTAACGTTACCTGCATTGCACTGGCAGATGTAGACCAGCGGGTGCTGGACCGCCGTACAGGTGAACTTAAAAAAATGACAGGAAAGGCTCCGAAACTGTATACCGATTATAGAAAAATGCTTGAGAATAAAGATATTGATGTGGTGATCATCGGTACGCCAGACCATTGGCACTGCCTCAATATGGTAGATGCCCTGCAGGCCGGTAAACACGTTTATGTAGAGAAACCTTTGGCTAACAGTATTGAAGAATGTAACGTGATGCTTAAAGCTGCCAATGCTTCAGACAAGTTGGTGCAGGTAGGACAGTGGCAGCGTAGCGGGCAGCAATATGACGAGGCGATTAAGTACGTACAATCGGGTAAACTTGGACAAATAAGACTCGTGAAATGCTGGGCCTATCAGGGATGGATGAATCCTGTTCCCGAAAAACCCAATACGACTCCGCCTCCCGGAGTAGATTATGCGATGTGGCTAGGTCCTGCTCCCAAACGTCCGTTTAATGAAAACCGCTTCCATTTCAATTTTCGTTGGTTTTGGGATTATGCAGGGGGCTTGATGACCGATTGGGGGGTGCACGAACTCGACATAGCACTGTTTGCGATGGGAGCTAAAGCACCCAAATCTATTTTAGCTTCTGGCGGAAAGCTTGCCTACCCTGATGATGCTTCCGAAACACCGGATACCCTTCAAACCGTGTATGAATTTGATAATTATAACCTTCTCTGGGAACACGCTACCGGGATTGACGGTGGTCCCTATGGCCGTACCGAAGGCATTGCCTTTATCGGCAATAACGGAACACTGATAGTTAACCGTGGTGGATGGGAAGTCCTCCCCGAAGGCGAGCGTGTAGAAGGTGAGTGGAAAAACAAAATAGACCGGGTAGAACTCACTAAACCCGAAGGTAATGCGCTTGATAAACACGCTAAAAACTTTGTAACTGCTATACGCAACAACGATAAAAGCGCACTGGCATGCGGGGTAGAAACAGGGAGTGTAGCCGCGATTACCGCACATATGGGTAATATCGCTTATAAAACCGGTAAAAAAATCTATTGGGAGGCCACCAGCGGTTCTTTTAAAGATTCAGAGGCTGATGCTCTGGTAAGCGCCCGTTACCATAACGGATGGGAATTGCCAAAAGTGTAACTTCAGGAGTGTTTAATTTATGGTCTTGTACTTTTACATCATCTCGAATAGGTAAACTGCCCTTCTTAGTCTGAGAATCTTAGATTATTATATAATTCCTGTGAAATAGACATGACCGGGACGATCAACCGCTATTCCATTTGATTTTCTTCCATAAAAGTCGTTTTGAAATGGCGGTTCATAATCTTAAATCTTAACATTACTTCCAAAAACTTTCTTTATTTTCTTTACCAATGCATACAGAATTATATAAAGAGTAGGTTGGAATTTATCATGAAAACTCTTGTGAGCATAAAGTTTAAGTCATTAGCCCTTATCAGATTGTTCAATTTTATAACTTTTATTTATAAAATGCTGTTCAAATAATCGAAAATTAGTTTAATCTCATTTTCATCTTTAAAATTCAGTCCGTTTTCTTTGATGTAGGCTTTTAATTTTTTCTGAATTTCAGGCTTCAAATTCTGGAGAAATTTTTTATAATTTGACGGTAAAGGATATAAGGGTCCTTGTGGCATAGAAGTAAAATAATAACTAGTGAAATGCGAAAATCGATGAGGAACTTCTTTTACCATCGAACTTGTTGCAGTGTGACCCTCAGAAAATTTTGCATGTATAGCTTTATAAATAGTATAAGTGGCAGAGTCATTTAGAGTATAAATAAATCCCCTTTTAATGTCGCCTTTTTTTGAGCGATACTTTTTAAAGCAAATTGCCTTACCATCTTCAAGAACTAGCTTTATACCTGGATCTCTGATTAATGCTTTAGGTTGTTCGTTAGGAAGCATACTTTTCTTTAATTCAATTTCGTCATTTAAAATATTGTGACGAATATAAAAATGCTCCTGTAATTCTTCTTTATAAAATAAAGTTGCGATTTGGTAATTTTCTTTTAAATAAGGCGATCCTATGGTTTTAAGATTTGATTTATAGGTTATTTTATCATCCAAAAGGTCATGCATAATCGTATTAAGAATAGGTTGACTTCCTGTGCCGCCGTCTGTTATCGACTTGAAGTTGTCTGGTTTAGGCGTAGTTACCTGTGCGGTAACTGATAAAGTAATAGCAAGTAGGAAACATACTAAACAACTTATATTTGTTTTTTTCATAATGAAATATTTTAAGAAGAAAAGGCTGCCTTAATTATTACAGACAGCCTTAAAGCTAAAACAAATAGGTATTAAATTAATCTGGACATATACTAAGCGGTATTTCCCCTACGCCTGGACTTGGTCCCTGCTCAGAAGCTATTTCTCCATTGGGAGCGTAAATTTGGAACGTAACTTCACCATCCCAATCTCCTGAGTTAAATACAAAAGATAATTCTTCTGTATCTTCAGGAACACTTATAGAAAAAGAACCGGATGAGCCAGAATCTAAGGTATAGGATTCAGCAACACCATCGATGGTAACCACTATAGAGGCGCCATTCCAGCCATCCCCGTAACTATCCTGTAGATCTATACTATAGGTGCCGGGAATAGGAGTAATCGGCGTACAGTTTACTCCAACATAATAAATAAGCGGTGACCTAAAGAATGAACTATTGGATACCGTCCCCCCATAATCGGTGTTGGTATATGATCTTCCATCGGTTAAATTTAAAACCATACGATAGATAAAGCGATCGCCTCCGCTGTAATCGCTATCAGAAATTCCAACTGCACTGGCAGCTTCAGCTAAAGATCTTTCAAATTGAATTACAGGCAAACCATTATCTCCGGTAGTAAAATCTGATGCCGGAATGTTTACCAATAAAACTTCGCTAACACTTTTATCCATAGCATCTTCCTGATTGTCCTCAAAAGAGATATATATGTCTACAGATGCTAATAAATTTCCCATTTCTTCATCTTGTTCTTCCAACATTATCGAAAAGAGAGAGGAGGGGTCAAAAGCATTGTAAGAAGTACTTATGGTTTGTGTTGTTCTTAATATTGCCCCGTAAACAGTATCCTGAAATACCTTGTCTACAGTATTGTCTTTTTCCGTACAACCAAGTAACAGAAAGAAGGCAAAAAACGGAATGATATATTTTGTATAATGTTTCATCATAGTTTTTTATTTAGTTCGACTCAGGAAAAGAAGGAGAGGCCGGATTGGTATCCCAGAAGACTGTAGTGGTAACTTCCTGTTTTTGCGAAATAGACGAGTTGTTATTTACTAAATTGGCAGGATACCTAAAGGATCTTATAAAACCTCCCGGGTTTGGTTCTCTATTAGGTTGTAAAGTGGTTGGATAGCCAGTTCTTCGATAGAAATTATAGTTCAAAATACCATTTCCAAAACAAGAAATCCAAAATTCTTCGGCAAGTAGATTCCATTTTTCTTCTGTATCTGCTTCTATGAAGGCTGTTTCAATTCCAGATAAAAAACTATTCACTTGTTCTTCAGATGGAGCAAGGCTTAAATCTGCGTCTTCATCTAGAGCACCAAAAGAACGTACTTTAGTTATAGACTTTGCTGTACCACTTACAACAAATTCTTGAGCGGCAGCAACATCTCCTTCTACCATTGCCATTTCAGCTCTCATAAAATCTACCCAGGATGCAAGCATTAATGGAGTTATACCGGCGCCGGCAGCTCCGGCACCTTGAGACACCGGTGCAAATCTACTGTCGTCAAACATTCCGCCTGCAGGATAAATTCCGTAGGTTGTTCTTAAGAAACCGTCTCCTGGAGTGCCATCATCATCGCCATGATCTCTGCCCCAGTAACCATTTGGTAAACTACAGAAGGTGAATCCGCCATCGATATAATGTTGTGGAGCATTTTCCATAGAGCAGGTTAGTGTTTGCTCATTGGGCTCTATTTCTTCCCCAGGTACAGCATTTACCTGCCGGTAAAAATAATACCGGATCCTTGGATCACCATCTTCTAACATAGTTCCCATCAACCAATTAGATAGGTAGCTTCCAGCTCCTGTAGGTCTGTAATTACCTGCATATTTTCCATTTCTTGTATCTGGTTGGTTTTCGTTAGTTCCATAATTAAACTGAAAATCTTCATCAGTACTGGTGATGAAATCTCCTGAGGCAACAATTTGATTAAAGCTGCTTAAAGCCGAGTTGTCTACTAACCGGGTTTGGAGATAGATTTTCATTTTTAAGGTATTCGCGAGTTTTATCCAGTTTTCATAGTTCCCATTGTAAAATGGATCGTATTCAGGCTCAAGTGCGGCTTCCTTATTAAAGTTGGTAATAGCAGTATCGATTAACTGCGCTGCAGCACTATAAACAGCAGCACCATTGTCTAAGTTAGGATTGAAGTTTCCTTCGTCGGCCATCAAGGCTTCAGAGTAAGGAATATCGCCAAAAAAATCTACAAGAGTAATTAAAACATTAGCAGAGAGTAGTTGAGCAATTGCTATGTGGTGAAATTGTTCGTTTTCCTGCGCAATTGGGGTCATAGCTTCTACATCTGCTAAAATCTGCCTGTAGGCCAGATCCCATTCATCATCAAAAGATGTAGGGGCATAGGCATTTAAATAATTCCGACTTCCTAAATATTCTATTCTTGTTACCTGTGCACCATAGTTTCCAAAATTTTGCATAAGACTTACATATGATCTTTCAATAGCATTTAGGTAGAAATCTACATTTGCCTGTTCGGGCGTCAGGGAGTTAGGGTCCTCGGTTAAATCCATGTCGGTCGTTTCGCAGGAGTAAAAGCAAAGTCCTGACAGAACGATCAATCCGAATATTTTACGTATACTTTTCATATTGTTTTTAGTTTTTAGAATGAAGCGGTGATACTAATTCCGTATCTCTTCGAACTAGGTCCGCTTAAAAAATCAAATCCCTGTCCATTTCCTACTCCTAACGCGGCAACATTGGGATCGAAGTTTATACCATCTGGGGTATTGTAAGCATCATACCAAAGATTATAGCCAGACACTTTTAGTGATAGAGATCCAAAAGGAGTTTTTTCTAAAAATGATTTGGGTAAGGAGTAGCCCAGTGATACTTCCTGGAGTCTTATCACAGAGCCATCGTAAATTTGCAGCTCGTCTGGTCCAAATAAAATGTTACTAAAATAATACTGGGAATTGTTGATCTGGATTGTGTTAGGCTCTCCAGTGTCCTGATTTATCCCTGGTAAAATAAAGGGATTAATACGGTTATCAGTATCTGTAGTGAGGCCTCGACCTAGTAAAGTTGCGATGGTTTGACTGTAAATATCGCCGCCTGATACATGAGTAAACAGTACATTAAGGCTAAAATTTTTGAACGAAATATTACTACTTACATTTAAGGTATAATCTGGGTTTGGATCACCAATTTCAAATTGTCCCGCTTCTACCACGTAATCTCCCTGACTGTTTGTAATAAAATTCCCGTTATCGTCTCTTAATATTCGAGATCCAACTATAGTTCCTAATGGTTTACCTGCAATGGCAGCATTCCCCAGATTAGAGAAACCGGCATAAACAATAATATCTGTGTCCTGTCCAAGATCTTTCACTGTTGGTTCTATAGTGCTAAAATTTGCATTAATCCTCCAGTTGAAAGCACCCTCATCTGAATTTTTAAAAATGTCCAATCCTGCTTCAATCTCTAATCCCTCCACATTAATTTCACCAATATTTGTTCTAACACTCGTATAACCGGTAGAGGCATCTAGACTGCGATTAACCAGGAGGTTTTTGGTAATTCGATTAAAGTAAGAAGCATTTAAGGTAAAGCGGTTTTTAAACCAATTGGACTCCACACCGAACTCGATTTCTGTCATTGTTTCTGGCTCTAGATCGGGATTTCCCAGAACACTGTTGGTAGTATTACTTACAACCAGGTTACCAGAATCGTCCAGCCATCTTTGGGTATCTAGGGATAATCGATTTGCAATAGGATATCCAGATGGGAAGTTCGCCGAAGTTCCAAAACCTGCTCTTAGTTTTAAAAAGCCTAGAGCATCGCTGCTAAGTCCTGAGAATGCCGAGGTGGGTAAAAAAGAAGCACTAACCCCTGGATAGAAAATAGACCTATTCTCCTTAGCAAGGTTCGAAACCCAATCGTTCCTGCCGTTTATGGTTAGATATAAAAATCGATTATAATCTAGTTCTACCTGTCCATAAAGCCCAGCTATATTTCTTTCTTCAGAATATTGAATTTCATCTTGTAACATAAAGTTAAAATGACGCAATACATCAAAGACTTGCTGGTTAGAGCTGCTAACTCCCTGGCGATCGTAAATTGTTCTTCTGGTTGTTGCTCCAATGTTAAAGTTTAATCCAATTTTTTCGGAAAGGTCATACATCCCGTTTAAGGTAAGATTGTGATCCCAAATGGTGTTAGCATTGTTCCAGGTGTCGTAAAAACCACTTCTTATTCTGGTGTTCGAGGTAGATCCGCCTCTATTTTGATAACTGGAGTTACCTTCATTATAAAGGTCGATACCCAGTCGATAAGTAAGATTTAAGTTATCTGTAAAGTTATAAGTAATTCCTGCACTTCCATAGACTCTATTGGTAAGCTGCTGTGAGCTAGCATTATAAACTGTCCATAAAGGATGCTGTATGTCGTTAGCCTGGCGGTAATAAACACTCCCCCCAGTTAACGGGTTTTGATAAGGTAATCCCATGAGATCTACGTTTCTAGGAGTAAAGAAGACGTTAGAAAAAACCGAGGATCCACCACCTCCAAAAACGGTATTACCATCACCTGCGGAAACAGGTGGAGATTTAAAATCTGTTTGCGAAAAGTTCAAAGTTCCATCGATAATAAAATTATTAGCTAGCTCTGCTTTTCCTCCTATCCCCAGGTTGTTACGTACTACTTTATTTTCGGGCGTGAAGCCTTCATCTTCTAAATGACCACCACTTAAATTGTAGGTGACTTTACCGTCGTTAGAAGAACCGGAGAAGTTAATACTGGTATTCGAAACAACGCCCGTTCTAAAGAATTCTTCTACACTGTTATACGGCTGCCATGGGTATGGTGTATCTGCGAATTCTGGGAATGCCTGAGGAATACCTGTTCCCGAACTTGCGGTAGAATAGGGGTGGGGTAAATAGCCGTTTTCGTCTATAGCCGAATCAGAACCCCAACCGGCAACACCATCTTTTTCAAAGCTTGGTCCCCAGTTACTATAAAACCAACCAAAGGCCTGGTCAAAGCCACCGCCGTAGCTCATGGTGTAATCTGGAATAGAAGCCACTTCGTTAAAAAATATCGATGAGGTTACCGTAACCTCATGTTTTTTACGACTGGCAGCACCACTGCCGTTTTTGGTGGTAATTAGAATTACTCCATTTCTACCCTGGGTCCCGTAAAGTGTAGAAGCAGCAAGTCCTTTCAAGACGTTTACGCTTTCGATATTGTTTGGATCCAGATCAAAAAACCTGCTACCTCCACTGTTGCCCTGAACAAAATCGCCCTGCGCATTGGTGTCACTACTAAAAGGAACCCCGTCTACAATGAACAGGGGTTGGTTACTACCGCTAAACGAACTTAATCCTCTAATGATGATGTTGGTTCCTGAGCCTGAAATACCACTTTGTTGTGTAATCTGTACTCCCGAAGCCTTCCCGCTTAAAAGCCGGCCAACATCGCCTTCAGCTCTGGATTCTAAATCTTCACTACTTACTTCGGATACGGCATATCCCAATGATTTTTTCTCTCTGGAAATCCCAAATGCTGTTACAACGACCTCATCTAGCTGGGCCTGGTCGGCTTCCATTATTACATCAATAGTATTAACATCTGCAACAGTGTATTCTGCTGTTTTTAGTCCTACAAAAGAAAAAACGATGACATCGCCTTTTTGTGCCTGAATTGAATAGTTTCCATCAAAGTCGGATTGGATTCCACTTGAGGTTCCTTTAATCCTGACGTTTACTCCAGGTAAAGGCATACCCTGGTCGTCTGTAATTGTCCCTGAAATTGTTCTATCCTGAGCAAACATGCTACAAAAGGAGAATAAAAACAATAAGGTCCAAAAGCCTTGTAGTTTTCTTGTCATAATATAGTTTTTGAATTAGTATGTTAACAAATATGAAAAAACACTAATTAAAAACCAAATTAATAATTATAAATAGTTAATTTTTGATAAATCATGTATTTAATTAAATTTAAAATGTTAATAAATATTTATTTGTTAAAATAATTGATTTCAAATTAACTTATTTAAAGTTTAGGAATAACTAAAATTGTGTATTACATGCAAAAAAATAGATAGGTTTGGTAAATTTTAGCCGTGAGAATGATAATTAAAGGGTACAACATTGCAAATTGATACACTAAATGTATTGTTTTAAGTCTTGGTCATTAGCATTGAGAAGAGGCGTGAAAAATTCATGAATTAAAAAACGCCTAATCCCAGGATTAGGCGTTTTTACTCGATTATCGAGATCGAATTTTTTAATAAATGCCTCATGTGCCATTATGAGGTAGTTTACTGAAATATTTTCTTTTAAAAATTAAATCGCAGCAGAGGCAGTTTCCATTTTACGATCTACTTTTTTTACTAATCCTTGTAGCACTTTTCCCGGGCCAACTTCCGTAAAACTTGTGGCGCCGTCTTTAATCATATTTTGTACAGATTGTGTCCACTTCACCGGAGCTGTTAATTGAAATACCAGATTTTTCTGGATTTCTGTAGGATCGGTTACTGCGTTAGTACTCACATTTTGATAGATAGGACAAGAAGGGTTTTTAAAAGTTGTAGCTTCAATAGCAGCAGCCAATTCTTTTCTTGCCGGTTCCATGAGTGGTGAATGAAAAGCACCCCCAACAGGAAGTAGTAAGGCGCGTTTAGCTCCTTTTTCCTTTAAGCTTTCACAGGCTTTTTCAACTGCAGAAATTTCACCAGAAATTACTAACTGCCCTGGGCAGTTATAATTTGCCGCAACTACTATTCCTTCTGTATCTGCGCATACAGCCTCTACTAACTCATCTTCTAAACCTAAAACCGCAGCCATGGTAGATGGAGTAATTTCACATGCTTTTTGCATCGCTAAAGCACGTTGCGAAACCAACTTTAGTGCATCTTCAAATTCTAAAGTATTATTAGCAACTAAGGCAGAGAATTCTCCTAGAGAATGTCCCGCTACCATATCTGGCTTAAAGTCTGCTCCCAATACTTTACTTAAAATAACACTATGCAAAAATATTGCAGGCTGGGTAACTTTAGTTTGTTTTAGATCTTCGGCAGATCCTTTAAACATGGTTTCGGTTATAGAGAAACCTAAAATTTCGTTAGCTCTTTCAAACAGTTCTTTTGCTTCAGCAGATTTCTCGTATAAATCTGCTCCCATTCCTGAAAATTGTGCTCCCTGTCCGGGAAAAACATATGCTTTCATTTTCTAATTTTTATCCCTTCGATCAGGGTTTAATAGCTGTTCCGGTCTTCATCAACCTATGATAGAAACGCGAAATTATAAATTAATGCGCCGTTTTTTTAAAATATAAAACGGTGAAATTTTAGCAAAAATAGTAAGAATAAAAAAGACCTCACAACAAAATACAGTTATGAGGTCCTTCATCAAATACACTTTGGTATTTATAATTCTAATTTTCCTTTTTCTCCGATATCTTTTTGATCCCCGGTAATGGCAGATACCCCCATTTTAAATAATGAAACATATTTATTTGATTTCGTATCCCAATAATAGGCTTCTTCTGGATTTACCTTGATTGCACTTAAATTTGGATCATCTGTACCTCTAAACCAGGTGTCATCTACTTTACTATATAGATCTTCCAAAATGTCTTTTTCGGTTACTATAGCTGCTTTTCCGAAAATGCTGATAAATTCGAAATCCTTAACATCACTATATAATAACTGGACATCGTTATCTTTTACAATATTGGTGTTATGGTCACTATTTAAGCCGCTTAAAAACCAAATGTTCCCTTCAGTATCAATTTTCTTCGTGGTCATTGGTATGGCATCTACTGGTTTACTACCAATATTGGTTACCATCATGCAGGTTTTAATATCGTCTACTAGAGATTTTAATTTCTTTCTGGCTTCGCTATATTCTAAATTTTCTGTACTCATAGTTTTTTAATTTATTATGAAGGTACAATTCAGTGTAGAGCTTTGCAGCTAATAAATTGCTAAAAACAAATGCAGTGCTGTTAAGAATTGTGAAATTAGGTAAAGCGGGCTACAATATTTTGACAGGAGCCTAAATATCCTTTTCCAAATAGATTAAGATGGACGAGTAAATAATAAAGTTGCCAGATAGGGACACGTTCTTCGAAATCATTTTCTACCGGAAACTCTTCAAAATATGTATTGAATAATTCTTCGGAAAATCCGCCGAAAAGCTTCATCATGGATAAGTCCATTTCCCGTGGCGCATAAGCTACGGCCGGATCAATAAGACAAGGGTGGCCGTTAGCATTCACCAGGTAATTACCATTCCATAAATCACCATGTATTAAAGCTGGTTTTTCCTGTGGGATGAGATGATATAATACTGAACAGAATTTTTTAGTATCTCCTAAACTATATCCGTTTTCAGTAGCTAATCTAAATTGAGGTTGAAGTCGCTCTTCAATATAAAAATCTACAATATTTTTATGTGCATTATTACGTTGCGGCAAGCTGCCAATATAGTTATCATCAGAAAAGCCAAAATTGGGCTGTGTATTTTTATGTAAATGAGCCATTTGTTTACCAAAAACCGTCCAAAAATCTGATGATTTAGATCCGGTCTCGCGATATTCCATTAAAAGACAGGAGTAGTCCCCTTTAGTATAGATATCTATTATTTTAGGAGCGTCGATCGCGTTAGTTGCTTTTAGGGCTTTCATTCCTGCCATTTCAGCTTCAAACATTCCTGGGAACCTTATAGCACTATTAACTTTTACTACTTTCTTTCCTTCCGAAGTGTTTAGTAAAAACACATCATTAATGTCGCCGCCGGATAATGGAGCGATATTATTGATTTTTAAGTTGCTTTTTTCTTCAATAATTTTAAAAAGTGGTTTGTAGCCTTTATTTACGCTCATAAGTAAGATAGCTAAAAGAGTATTTATGCTTTTCGTCTTTTTCGTGAAAAACCTCTTCAGTTAACTTCCATTCTTCTTCTGCGATATCAGGAAAAAAAGTATCGGCATCTTCAAAACTTTCATGAACACGGGTAAGTTCAATTTTATCGGTTCTTTCCAGTCCCATTTTATAGATCTCACCACCACCAATTATAAAAGGATTTTCATCTAAATCCTGCGCGATCTTTAGGGCTAAGGATAAACTTTTTACCACATACACCCCTTTCCCGGGATCGTAGTTTTCGTTTCGTGTAATTACAAAATGAGTTCGGTTTGGTAATAATCCATCAAAACTTTCAAAAGTTTTTCGCCCCATAATAATAGGATGGTGGCTGGTTAACTTTTTAAAACGTTTGAAGTCGTCTGGCAGGCGCCATAACAGGTCATTATCTTTTCCTAGCGCATTATTTTCGGCTGCAGCCGCGATCATGGTTACCATAAATTAGTGATTGTAGTTTTGGTCTGGTTTATTGTCTGGGGAAATAGGCTTGAACTTGTCGTTAGGGTCTTTATTTTCGGGAAAACTTTTTTTGCTTTCTTTAGTTGGTAACGGATGGTCTTTTTCTACCTGCTGCTGTAATTTGGCAATTTTCTCTTTTTGTTTGGCGACCAGTTTCTCAATTTGTTTGGCCTGCCATTCTTTACCCATAAAGGTGTTAACCAAAAGCACATTAAAGAAATGAATTAAAAAGATAAACCCCCAAATAAGGACGATCCAAACAAACCAGTCGTAGCCTAAAGGTTGATATTCTTCTTTAAAGCCAATAACCACGTTTAGAATAATAGCTAAAATCGAAGCGCCAAGAAATACGATAAAATGCTGAAATAGTCTTTTTTTCTGAAGTGTTCTTTTTCTGGCGTTTTCGTACAACTCCCGTTGTTCAGCATCCATTTTAGAAGTATTTTTCTTTTTAGAGAACATAAATAAAGGTACTTTAGTGCTTTTAACAAATTTACATTTTTAGAACTGAATTCTTTAAGGCTTATGAGTAATTTAAGAAAAGGCTTTCCCGTTTTAGAGCGATACACCTACCTAAACACTGCAGCTTCCGGTCTACTACACGAAAAAGTTTTAGAGTTCAGGCAGGAACATGATTTAGACTTTTTGATCTCCGGAAGTGTGCTGAAAGAAAATCAGGGTCGACTTTTAGCGAAAGTACGTGAAGAGGTTGGAGAATCTTTTAATTGCGAACCAAACAGGGTAGGATTGGTGCCTAACTTTTCGTATGGCTTTAATACGCTTTTAGAAGGTATTGAAAAGCCTAAAAAAGTATTGTTATTAAATAATGACTATCCATCGATCAATTGGCCGGTAGAATCCAGAGATTTTGAGATTTGTTATGCAGAAATCAATGAATTTTTAGAGGAAAACATTGTTGAGGTTTTAAAGAAAGAACAGCCTCAGTTCTTTGCTTTTAGTATCGTTCAATATATTAACGGAATTAAACTAAGTACCGCTTTTCTCACCCAGCTTAAAAAGGACTTTCCAGAAGTGATTTTTGTGGCCGATGGGACACAGTTTTTGGGAACAGAGGCTTTTGATTTTGATGCGAGTGGGATAGACGTCGTTATTTCAAGTACCTATAAATGGTTAAATGCCGGCTACGGAAATGGCTTTATGCTGTTCAACAAAGATATTGAAGGTAAAATATCTCCAAAGCATTTAGGTTTTGGATCGTTGCAGGGAAAATATAAAGCACAGGAAGGTAACTTTCTTGGAAAATTTGAGCCAGGGCATCAGGATACGCTAAACTATGGAAGTTTAGGTGAAGCTCTTAAATTGATAAAAGATATTGGAATTTCAACCATTGAAAGTCTGGTAAATGTTTTAAAAAGCCACGCCAAGCAGGTCTTTACCGAAATGAATTTGCTGGAAGAAGCTGTTGTAAAAAGAGGCGAGCATTCATCCATTTTTAATATTAAAGGCGACGATAAATTATATCAATATTTGCGGGAAAAAGACATTATTGTTTCACAACGTGGAGAAGGACTGCGTGTAAGTTTTCACTATTTTAATACAGAAGAAGAACTAGGGGTTTTGGTAAAGGCGCTGAAAGCTTATAAAAAATAGTTTATTTTTTGATAAAAAGAACATTACAAGTCTTTATTTTCAACTTGACTCAAAATCTCATAGTCTTTGTGATTATTATCGTTAAATAGGTAAGATTTTTTCACTTGCGTAAAAAAACTAATTTTCAAACTTTTATCTCGACACCATTTTTAAAGGCGACGTGATTTTGGATAGGTTTGGCAGCATGACTGGTTTTTGGATAATACCAGGCGGCATCTTCGTTTTTCTCACCATCAATTTCTATAGTGAAATAGGAAGCTAATCCCTTCCAGGGACAACGTGTTTGTTTTTTACTATTTTTAAAATATTCCTTTTTAATACTTTCCATGGGAAAATAATGATTGCTCTCTACCGTTTTGGTTTCAGTACTTTCCGCAATAACCGTATTTTTCCAGATCGCTTTCATAATTACTGATTTTCGATAAAAACCTGAGGTTTTTTATTTGGTTGCTGAATCAAAATTCCGAAGCGATTATCTTCAAGTTTTGCTAAAACTACTTTAGATTGTCCGTTAGTATATACAAACCCCGTCCAGGCACTGTTAAAAGCATTGTCTGAATGTTCAATACTCATTTTAGCGGAAAATGAATAGATATTTTTATCAAGTGCAATGCTATTCTCTTCAGTATTTAGAATAAAATCAGGATGTGTTGTTGTAGTCGTCCCAAACTCGATGTTTTTTAAAGTCTTTTTTATATCGTAAGCAAAACTTCCTTTTAGCTTAACAATTTTGAGATATTCATTTTGATTAAACGCGAGGTCACTTTTTATTTTGGTCTTTTCTGAAAGATATTTTATTACATTACCGTCTTCGATATCAACAAATGTGAGTTTTGTTTCAAAATTAGTATCTATAGCAGATTTTTCAATCGATTCTATCTCAGAAAAGCTGATTTTTCCCTGCGGGATAAACTCTTGTAAAGCTATATTTTCTGATGTTTCAGAATGATTCTGTACCGGGATAAACGCGAAACTTAAAAGAATTGCCGAAAAAAGGAATAGTAACTTTTTCATGGTATAGGGTGTTGATTGTAGCTTTAAAAAGTTTTCCTTCTAAAGATATAATTTTTATAACAGTTTTCCGAATCGCTAAATTCATCCGTAACAGCAAGCCCTGATTCTTTCGCCAGCCACTGTACAATATGATCATCATATTTCTGAGAAATTTCAGTATGAATAGTTTCCCAGGCATCAAAATGAATAGTTAAGCCCAGTTTGTCGATTTTAATCTGTTGTTGCTTGCTGCTTACCAGATAGCTACTAGCTGTCCCCGTTTCAGGATTGTAAGTTTCCCAGTGTTTAAAATCCTCAATATTAAAGTCGGCATCCAATTCATTATTCATCCGTACCAGAAGATTTTTATTGAAAGCTTCTGTGATTCCATGGGGATCATTATAAGCATCGAGGATCTGTTGGGGATTTTTTTTCTGATCAAACCCCATAAATAACATATCTTCTTCGCTCATGGCTTCGCAGATATTTTTTAAAAAATCGATGGCTTTTTCGTGTAAAAGGTTTCCAATATTAGATCCCAACACCATAATCACTTTTTTACGCGAATTATAGTCGGCCAATTTTTCCAAAGTTTTAAAGTAAGTACCTTGCTGGGTTCTGATCTTAACCCCAGGGATTTCAGTTTTTAGGGCTTCTTCCAGTTCGTCTAACACATGTTGGCTAATATCTACCGGTAAGTAATTAAAATCATAATGTTTAGCTACCAGATGTTTCAGTAGAACCTTGGTTTTCTTGCCGTCTCCTGCGCCGAGTTCAATTAAATCGAATCCGTTTTTACCATTAAAAGAATCGGCAATTGAAGCAGTATGCTGTTCTATAATGCCCAGTTCACAATTGGTTAAATAGTACTCTGGCATATTCATGATTTGCTGGAACAGCTTATCACCCTTTTTATCATAAATATATTTGGAAAGCAGATACTTTGGGAAGCTAGTTAGACCTTTGGCAACATCTTCTTCAAAAGCAGTATCGTATTTTGTGGTAGTAGGTGTGGATTTCATAATCTAGGTTGATGGTTATTTAGCAAGGCGAATTCCTGTGAATTGCCAACGTAATGGCGCATGGAAAAAATTGCGATAGGTGGGTCTTGTATGCTTTTTTGAAGTGGCAACAGAGCCTCCTCGAAGGACTTTTTGATTCACCATAAATTTACCATTGTATTCCCCTAAAGCTCCTGGGGCTTTTATATAGCCGGGGTAGGGAGTATAAGCACTTTCTGTCCATTCCCAACGTAATCCCCAGTTAAATTTGCTATTTGCAACTTCCCATTCCTGTTCGGTAGGTAAGCGTAAACCTTTCCATTGAGCAAAAGCAAAAGCTTCGTAATAACTAATGTGACTTAGCGGTGCATCGGGAATTAATTTTTGTAGTCCCTGTAGGGTAAACTGTTGCCATGCGTCATCGATTTTATGCCAATAAGATGGGGCTGAAATCTGATTGGAATTTATCCAATCCCAAGCTTCAGCATGCCATAGTAAAACATCATTGTATCCTCCGTCTTCGATAAATTCGATATATTCTTTATTAGTAACCAGTTTATTTGAAATTTGATAATCGGCTAAGTAAACTTTGTGTCTGCCAAGCTCATTGTCGTAGCAAAAATCGGTACTGTTATGCCCAATCTCATAATTTCCTTTATCTATAGTAATCCATTGCTGGGGAAAATCCTGAATTGGGTTTTCTTCAAACTGGTCATTATATTTAGGGAAAAGCGGATTATTGCCTAAAATATATTTAATATCGGTATAGAGAAGTTCCTGATGTTGCTTTTCATGATGGCAACCAATCTCGATCACCTCAAGAATTTTATTATTTAAATCTTCAGATTCAATAAAATCCTGTAATGCTTTAGAAACATAATTTCGGTATTTATACACCCAGGCAACGGTTGGGCGCGAAAGATTTCCTCGATCGGTACGAATTACTTTTTCACCTACACTTTCATAGTAACTATTAAAAACATAAGCAGAGTGATTATCAAAAAGCTGATATCCGCTTTTATAAGGTTTTAGAACAAATTCTTCGAAGAACCAGGTAGTGTGTCCCAAGTGCCACTTAGGCGGAGAAACATCTACGATAGGTTGAACCACGTAATCTTCAGTTTCCAAAAAAGAACAGATAAGTTCAGATTTTGCTCTGGTTTCATTGAAGAAATCTAATAATTCAGATTGTAAAAGCATAAAAAGAGGTCTGCGATTTGTGCGTATCTCTCAAATTTACAATTTTTTAGAAGTGATAAGTTTTCACCAGCGTTAATCCCAAGTTAAAAAAGGAATAGTGCTAGTAGCGAGTTGAAAAACGTTATTTTGAGCTATTAGATATTAGAATTTAGACCGCTTCCCTTTTAGAATTGAGAACTAAGAAATTAGAGCTTAGATTTTTTATTTCGTATTTGTTGAAAAAAATGAATCAGGGTTAAATAATTAATCTGTAGGTTAATTGTACTGCAAACTTTAAAGCTTAACCGGTATCGTATATTTTATTGAGATAGATTTTCCCGCTCTTTTACCGGGGGTCATTTTAGGTAATTCCTTAAGCATTTTTTCTAATGCTACTTTTATTTCGGGTTCTTTGGTTTCGATTTTATCGATTTGTGCCACTCCTTTTTCATCGATATGCATTTTGATAGTGGCTTTGCCACGAATAAAATCACCGTTTTCTTTACGAGGGTATTTATAAGTAGTTTTTACCAGTTCCAGGAATTTCTTACGAAAGCAGTCGTCCTGATCATTAGTAGGAGATTCACATCCAGGCCACACCGGAGCTATTTCTGAAACAGTAACCGTATTACCTTCAGTTTTTACATGCTCTTGTCCGCAACTTATAAAACTCACCAACAAGCAAATGGTAAATAGTAGATTTTTCATAAAAACTGAAGATAATATAGTTTGGTAATTTTTATTAGAATTTAAATGGAACAGTAAATTCGCGCGCATCAGGTTCTCCCTGAAGTGTACCAGGTTCCATTTTTGGCATTTTTTCGATCATTTCTTTAGCCGCTTCATTTACTAAAGGTTCGTCACCTTCAATATTTAAAACATTTACTTTACCCTCTTCATCAACTTCAAATTTGATGGTCACTTCACCGCGAACATATTCACCGGCGTCATTTTTTGGGTATTTGTAATTTTCTCTAACGTGTTTACTAAGTTTCTTGTTAAAACAGGTTTTTACATTTTTGCTATCCTCACATCCGGGCCAAACTGGTGAGGTTTGCTGTGCTGCCACGGTGGTGATACTTCCAATTACAAAACTTGCTATAAGCAATACGCTTTTCATAATACTAACAATTTTAAATTAAAAATTTGATTATACCGCAACCTTGCCTTTAATAGCCGGATGCGGATCATATCCCTCTAATTTAAAATCTTCAAACGAAAAATCAAAAATATTAGTGATTTCAGGATTCATCTTCATAATAGGTAAGGCTCTTGGTGTTCTGCTTAACTGAAGTTTTACCTGCTCCATATGATTGCTGTAAATATGTACATCACCAAAAGTGTGAATAAAATCTCCCGGTTCGTATCCACAAACCTGAGCCATCATCATCGTAAATAACGCATAAGAAGCAATATTAAACGGAACGCCTAAAAATACATCGGCGCTGCGCTGATAAAGTTGACAACTTAATTTTCCATCAGCTACATAAAATTGAAAAAAAGCGTGGCAGGGTGGAAGTGCTGCTTTACCATTGGCTACATTTTCTGAAAAAGAAACCGCAGTATCCGGCATTACGGAAGGATTCCAGGCTGAAACCAACATTCTTCGACTATTAGGATTGGTCTTTAAGGTTTCTATAATTTCTGAAATTTGATCGATTTCTTCACTATTCCAGTTTCTCCACTGGTGGCCATACACCGGTCCTAAATCGCCATGTTCATCAGCCCATTCATTCCAAATTCTAACGCCATTTTCCTGCAGATATTTAATGTTAGTGTCTCCTTTTAAAAACCAAAGTAGCTCGTAAATGATCGATTTTAAATGTACTTTTTTAGTGGTGACCATCGGGAATCCTTCACTTAAATTAAATCGCATCTGGTAGCCAAAAACACTTTTAGTACCCGTGCCGGTACGATCTCCTTTTTCTGCTCCATGATCTAAAATATACTGTAATAAGTCGTGATATTGCTTCATAATTCTGCTACCCTTTTTTCAAAAAATGAACTAACTAATAAGGCGCTAAAATAATGAATTTGGATTACAGTAATACTACTTTGCCCACGCATTTGTTATAGCAAAACTTTTAAACTAATTATTTAGTTGTATATTACGGAAATAAATTTATCAATCATGCTTCATTACAGATATTACTTCTTAGTCTTTATTTTCTTTCTCCTTTTAAGTTGTAGTCCTTATCATCATTTGGCTAAATATAATTACGTAAATAAGAGCAGGCTTATAAATACTAAAGCAAAAATTACTGTTCAATATTTTGGGGATACGCATTTCGGTTCTTTAGAACAAATTGATAAAACTTCACTTCGATCTTTATTGAAGAAATATCCTTTCCTGAGGATGAAAGATATTCTTGCTTTTTCGGAAACAACGATAGCACCGAGATATGCGGCATATTTATTTCTTAATGAGTATGTAAAAGATATTGATACTTTAGAATTTCCCATAAAAGACACTTTGGCGAAGTCGGTATTATTTCAAACTGCTAATAATCAAAAAAGGGCCTATCTCTTATTAATAAGGCAGGACAGCATAACTATGAAAAGTGTGATTAATGATGGAGAAGAAATTTTAAAAAGTATTCGATTTAAGATAGATAGTAGTAATGCTTTAACCTATTCCAGTGTTTTCGAAAACGTAAGGGACGATATTAATTATCTAAGAGCGAGTAAAAAACTAATAAATGCACCAGTTGAAGATAGCCTTGGGCAAGATTGGATGCAATACCAGTTTTTGACTACTATCAATTCATTTGTACAAAATAATATTATGTATGATAGCCTGATAAATGTATTTGAACAAAAAAGAATACGTAAGCAAAAAATAAATATAGCAAGTATTGATACCTCAAAGATTTATCATGATACCGCTGCCTTTGGTAAAATTTCACAAGAGTCGAAATCTACTAATGTGGTTATGGTGAATGAAAATCACTGGTATCCAAAACATCGAATATTTACAATTCAATTACTGAAGAAATTAAAAAAGAACGGGTTTAATTATCTGGCACTTGAAGCATTGAGTAGTTCTTTTCAGGCTTCAAAGATTACTGAAGAACGACCTTATCCTACATTAAGTGCTGGATATTATATACAGGAGCCCTATTTTGCACATCTTATAAGGATCGCAAAAGAATTGGGATATAAAATTATCGCTTATGAAAGTAGCGATATGGCGGTAGATAGAGAATTAGGGCAAGCCAAAAAACTTGCAGCGATAATAGAAAATGATCCAAAGGCTAAAATCCTGGTACACGCTGGGATTGATCATATTTTGGAAAAGCCAACCAAAAAAGGGAAGCGAATGGCTGTTTACCTCAAAGAAATCACTGGTATAAATCCTTTGACGATAAATCAGGTTGAAATTATTGATAAAACGACCAATGGTCTCACTTTAATACCATTTCATGAACTACCTCCAGGACAAGAAAAGACAAATGACTATTATGTAATAAATAATATACCCACCAATTTAAAAAATACTTATCCAGAAAAAGAGTTTAAAAACTATAAACTGAATTTAAGAAACTTCAATTTAGAGACTACTTTACTTGCTAAAATTTATAATAAAGAAGAATTCGATATTTATAAAAAGAATGCAGTGCCGGTTCTTAATTTAAAGACGAAAAATTCTGATGATCTAGAGATCGCACTACCAGTAAATGATTATGTCCTTATTGTTTTAGGTGAGCAAGGAGAAAAATCAAAAGGAGAAATAAGTCTTAAAGAAGAAATATAAAAAGTATTAGAGTTAGATCGAATTAATTATTCCTGAATGTTTTCATCATAACAAACAAATTCGATAATATTGTTTTCCGGGTCTTTGATAAAAACAGACTTCCATTTAATCCATGGGAAAACTTCAGTCGTAGATTCGAGATTAAGCTCTTCACATTTCAATAAAAAAATATCATAATCTTCTTTTGCAATTTCAAGAGCAAAGTGATGTAATGAAGAGTTTTTAGAATTTATGTCATTTAATTTTTCCTCGAAAGCTGTTGGATTTTCTTTGTGGAATAATGCTAGTGTCTGATGATGTCCGGCATTACCTTCTGCAATTTTGAAAAAGGTGAATTTTTCTGAGTTTCGAATAACTTCTAAACCAATAGTTTGATGATAAAATTCAGTCATGATTTTCATGTTATTTACTCTAATAACAATTTCACCAAGACTTTTTATCTTTCCCTTAATCATACTAAAAAGTTCTACCCAATAATCATTCCTGCGATGGTAGCTGATAGCAAAGAGGCCAGTGTTCCACCGATTACGGCTTTAATCCCGAATTCAGATAAGTTTTTACGTTGTCCCGGGGCTAGAGAACCAATTCCACCAAGCTGAATACCGATAGAAGCAAAATTTGCAAAACCGCATAACATATAGGTTGCCATAATAATCGACTTCTGGTACGTGAAGCTTAATCCTGAAGCGGCATTTTTAAGTTCTGCTAATTGTATATATCCCACAAATTCACTTGCAGCAAGTTTAATGCCTAGTAGTTGTCCCATTAACATCATATCCTCCTTGGCAACACCTATAAGCCACATCAGGGGAGCGAAAACCGTTCCCAGAACTGCTTCGATGGAAAATGTTTGATAAGGCGTATTTGCCGCCAGCACATCATTAAGATGAGTGATTTGCCCTACTTTGGCAAAGCCATAATTAATCATTGCGATTAAAGCCACAAAAACCAACAACATTGCACCTACATTGGCAGCAAGTTTTAAACCTTCAGTGGTTCCAATAGCAATAGCATCCAGTACGTTAGATCCTATTTTTTCAGAAGAAACTTCTACATCGGTATTAATTTTTTCCTGTTGTGGGTATAATATTTTAGAAATCACAATTGCTCCCGGAGCAGCCATTACCGAAGCAGCCAGTAGATGCTTGGCAAACTCTAATCTAGCCATGGGGTCGTCTCCCCCTAAAAATCCTATATATGCAGCTAAAACGCCACCAGCCACAGTAGCCATACCGCCAATCATTACCAGTAAAATTTCAGAACGTGTCATACGCTCTAAATAAGCTTTAATCATTAAAGGAGCTTCTGTTTGGCCTAAGAAAATGTTTCCGGCAACGTTTAAGCTTTCTGCCCCAGAGATCCCTAATAACTTCGTAAGTACCAGCGCAAACCCTCTAACAACCACCTGTATAATTCCGTAGTAAAAAAGAATAGAGGTTAATGCTGAAAAGAAAATGATTGTAGGCAATACCTGAAATAAAAAGATGTATCCAAAACTAGAGGTGTCCATAAGTCCGCCCAAAAGGAATTCACTTCCTGCTGCGGTAAATTCTAATATCTTCACAAAGATTTTTCCCACAAATTCGAAAGTTGATTTCACCCAATCGATTTTTAGAACACCGTAAGCCAGTAATAATTGCATTCCAAGACCTATCCCAACGGTTTTCCAGTTAATGGCTTTGCGGTTACTGCTAAATGCAAATGCAATAACAATAAGCGAAAACATCCCCAAAATTCCACGTAGAATTCCTGTGGTGGTAATTCCCTGATTTGGAATGATTTTTTTAGCAGTTTCAGCTGGGATTACTTCAGCTATTTTAGGTTGATAAGCTTTGAGGTTAATTGCATTTCTCCCGCTTTTAAGAATCATGGAAGAGTCTGATAATTTGGTGACCCGGTAGTTTTCCATGTCCTTTTTAGGTTTACCATAAAAGAAAACGAGAATATCATTTTGATACATATAGTCACCACGAGCTACTGTATCCTTTTCTTTAGAGAAACTAAACCTGCCTTTTTGTATGGTGAGTACGCTTCCTGGTTTAAAGATTTCGACAGCCAGGCTATCGACATTTTTTTCGATTTTCCAGCTTTTAGTTATGTTCTGAGCCTGCAATGTCGTTACACTCAATACCATAAAGAAAAGAAGGTATAATAATCTCTTCATATTTAATTTAAATAGGGGAGTATTAATGTCTTTTAGAGATTTCGTCTCTTAACCTTGCTGCTTTTTCATAATCTTCGTTTTGAACAGCCTGTGAGAGTAAGCGTTCTAATTCGCTTAAAGATAACTTCTTGTAATTATTATCTTCTTTTGAGATCTCTATATCGTCCGGGAGAAGTTCTTCAGAAATTATTTCTTCCTGATTTTCTTCTTTTTCGTTTTTCTGTTGTTCTTCGCCCTGGAGGTAAATTCCGGCTTTTTCCAGAATATTTTTATAAGTGAAAATAGGGGCTTCAAACCTTAAAGCCAAAGCAATGGCATCACTGGTACGAGCGTCTATTATCTCTTCTATTTTATCTCTTTCGCAGATAAGACTTGAGTAAAAAACACCATCTACAAGTTTATGGATAATTACCTGTTTCACAGTAATATCGAATCGGTCAGAAAAGTTTTTAAATAGATCGTGAGTAAGGGGTCTTGGAGGCCTGATTTCTTTTTCGAGTGCAATTGCTATCGACTGAGCCTCGAATGCACCAATTACGATGGGTAATTTTCTATCCCCACCAACTTCACTTAATATTAGAGCGTATGCTCCATTTTGGGTTTGACTATAAGATATTCCTTTGATATTCAGACGCACTAAACTCATATTCCATAAATTAAAAAAGGCTGTCTAAATAGAGCATTTTACTAAATTTAGACAGCCCTTTTAAGGGGTGCAAGTTATAAAATTTATGCATTTTTCGCCTTAAATTCCTTCAATTTTTCATTTAGCTTGGGAACAATTTCAAAAGCATCACCAACAACCCCATAATCTGCGGCTTTAAAGAAAGGCGCTTCTGGATCGTTATTAATCACGACTTTAGTTTTAGCAGCGTTAATTCCTGCTAAATGCTGAATAGCTCCTGAAATTCCTACCGCGATATAAAGATTTGAAGCTACTGGTTTTCCTGTTTGGCCCACGTGTTCGCTATGGGGTCTCCAGCCCATATCGCTTACTGGTTTAGAGCAAGCAGTAGCCGCACCAAGGATATCGGCCATTTCTTCGATCATGCCCCAGTTTTCCGGACCCTTGAGTCCGCGTCCACCAGAAACTACAATCTCTGCATCAGCAATAGTGACTTTGTTTTTAGCCTTATCTACTGCCGTTACGTTTACGGTAAAATCTTCTGCTGAAAGCTGTGGTTCAAAAGCTTCAACACTTGCAGACCCTTCACTTTCTTTTAATCCGAATGCATTTTTTGAAAGTCCTACAACTTTCACTTCGGTAGTGATTTCAGTGAAATTAAAAGCCTTATTAGTAAAAGCTGTTCTTTTTACCTGAAATGGAGAAGTGCTTTCTGGTAAGGCTACAACATTAGAAGCATAACCGGCTTCTAGATGAACAGCAACAAGAGGTGCGATATATTTTCCATTAGCGGATTGGTCTAAAACTACCACTTTCGAAGATTCTTTTTTAGCTGCCTGTTTAATGGCATCAGCATACGCTTCTGCATTAAAATCTTTTAATTTATCGTTACTAACGCTAAGTATCTTATCCACACCGTATGTACCAAGTTCGCTGGTATCTTCGGCATTAAAAGTAATAGCGGTAAGACTGGTGCCCATCGCATCTGCAATAGCCTTGGCGTAGGATGCTGCTTCCAGAGCACCTTTTTTAAATTTTCCGTCTTCTGACTCTGTATATACTAAAACTGACATTTTTTTAAATTTTTTAGATTAAAAACCTTGATTGAAAATCGATATTAACCGACTTAAAGTTTAGATCACCTTAGCTTCGTTATGTAGTAAATCAATTAATTGATCCAGGTTTTCAGGGTCTACTAATTTTACTTCACCTTTTGGTGCCGGTTTTTCAAATTTTACTGCTTTAGTAGCAACTTCAGCCCCGCTGGGTTCTACAACATTTAGTGGTTTTTTACGAGCCTGCATGATCCCTCTCATATTTGGGATCTTAAGATCGCTCTCTTCCACTAATCCTTTTTGTCCACCTATTACCAAAGGTAAACTGGCGGTTAAGGTTTCTTTACCGCCATCGATTTCCCGGATGGCAGTAGCTTTATCGCCTTCAATTTCTAGTCCAATACAGGTATTTATAAAATTAGCTTTAAGCATACCGGCCAATATTCCGGGAACCATTCCTCCATTATAGTCTATAGATTCTCTACCGCATATAATAAGATCATAGTTTCCTTCGCTGGCAACTTTGGCTAATTCCTTAGCTACCTGAAAACCGTCCGTAGGTGCCGTATTAATACGTATTGCAGTATCTGCGCCAATAGCGAGTGCTTTACGTAACGTAGGTTCGGTTTCTGCTCCCCCTACATTGATAATATCTACACTGGCGCCCTGCTTTTCTTTAAACCACATAGCACGCGTTAAACCAAACTCATCATTAGGATTTATAACAAATTGAACCCCGTTGGTGTCAAATTTACGATCGCCATCGGTAAAGTTAATTTTTGAGGTTGTATCAGGTACATGACTAATACACACTAATATTTTCATATTTAAAGTTCTTTTTCTATTAAACGATATAGCTACGAAGTTACATAAATAAATTATAAAATACTATGCATGCATAGTAAAAAAATCATAAAAAATGACTTGAGATTTAATTTAACCTCAAAATATTCTGGTTTTGTCACAGTTTTAATAATAAAATACTTGATTTTTTAATGATATGACCGTTGTGTTAAGGTGCGAAATCAGCAAGTTGTGCATCGTCGTAAATTTTTAATGGTTTATGTGGTAAAAACTTTATCGAATTACTATTTTTGTTGTCCTATAAGTTATAAAAATTAATATCAAGAACTATAATGAAGACAATTCAATTTAGGGAAGCCGTTCAACAGGCTATGAGCGAAGAAATGCGCAAAGATGAGTCCATTTATTTGATGGGTGAAGAAGTAGCCGAATATAACGGTGCATATAAAGCTTCTAAAGGAATGTTGGACGAGTTTGGACCAGAAAGGGTAATAGATACTCCAATCTCTGAGCTTGGATTCTCAGGAATCGGTATTGGTAGTGCTATGAATGGAAACCGTCCTATTATAGAGTTCATGACCTTTAACTTTTCCCTTGTTGGAATCGATCAAATTATAAACAACGCAGCCAAAATTCGCCAAATGAGTGGTGGACAATTTAACTGTCCTATCGTATTTAGAGGACCAACAGCTTCTGCTGGTCAGCTTGGTGCCACGCACTCACAGGCATTTGAAAGCTGGTATGCAAACTGTCCAGGTTTAAAAGTAATCGTACCGTCGAATCCTTACGATGCAAAAGGGCTATTAAAAGCTGCAATTAGAGATGACGATCCAGTGATCTTTATGGAAAGTGAGCAAATGTATGGTGATAAGGGTGAAGTCCCAGAAGAGGAATATGTAATCGAAATCGGTAAAGCCGATATTAAGCGTGAAGGTACAGACGTAACTATTGTTTCTTTTGGTAAAATCATCAAAGAAGCCTATAAAGCTGCGGATGAATTGGAAAAAGAAGGGATTTCTGCGGAAGTTATCGATCTTCGTACCATCCGTCCTATGGATCACGCAACGATTATAGAATCTGTTAAGAAAACCAATCGTTTGGTTATTCTTGAAGAAGCCTGGCCATTCGGAAATATTTCTACAGAAATTACTTACCAGGTACAAGAGCAAGCATTTGATTTTCTTGATGCGCCAATTATCAAAATAAATACGGCAGATACACCTGCACCTTATTCTCCTGTTCTTCTTAAAGAGTGGTTGCCTAATAGTGAAGATGTTGTTAAAGCTGTAAAAAAGGTGATGTACAAGTAAAAGAGATAACCTATATTTGACCCCTCTTCCCGTTTAAGGTTGAGGGGTTTTTTTGTATGTCTTTATGAAAAATATTCTTTTATCTACCCTAATTATTTTTAGCTGCTTTCAGGTTTTTTCACAAACCCAGATTAGCGGTATCGTTGTAGATGAGAGTGGTGTAGGGATTCCTTTTGCCAATGTGATTTTTACCGATTCTAAGGAAGGAACTACAACAGATGGGGATGGTAACTTTTCACTGTCTTCATCCAGAGATTATACGTCGGTTACTTTTTCATTTTTAGGTTATCAAACAAAGGATGTAAGTCTTAAGAATAAGGATGTAAATAATTTAAAGGTTACGCTCTACGCTTCATCTGAGTCGCTTTCAGAAGTGAAAATATACAAGGGCAAGACCTCGAAAAAGAATAATCCCGCTATAGATATCCTAAGGAAGATTTGGGCCAACAGACGGGATAATGGGGTAAAGAAATTCGATCAATACGCTTACCGCAGGTATGAGAAACTGGAATTCGATCTTAATACCATTGATAGCGCGCTAATTAAGAGCCGGATATTTAACGGAATGGAGTTTATTTTTGAAGATTTGGATACTAACCGAATTACCGGTAAAACTTATTTACCTATTTTTTTAAACGAATCTGTTAGTAGAGTGTACGGGGATAATACCACCGGGCAGGAGCTTACCGAATTAAAAGGAAATAAAAATTCTGGTTTTAGTGATAACCAGGTATTAATTTCAACGGTACGTGATATTTATGATGAGATCGATGTGTATGATAATTATCTGCGATTTTTTGATAAAAACTTTGTTAGTCCTCTTTCTAAAACCGGTATTAATGTTTACAATTATGTGTTAGCTGATACCGCTTATGTAGATGGTAAATATTGTTATAATATTTTTTATTACCCCAGAAGGGAAAATGAACTTACGTTTAGCGGTGATTTTTGGGTTAATGATACCACCTGGGCCATAAAAGATATTAATTTAGAAATGTCTAAGGGAGCTAACCTTAACTGGGTGAAAGGAGTTTATATAGAGCAGGAATTCGATGTTTTAAACGATTCTGTTTTCTTATTAAAAAGAGATTTTTTTCAGGCAGATTTCGCTTTACGGGATAAGGAAGATTCACGTGGCGTCTACGGAAAAAGAACGGTGCTTTATGACCAATATGAGTTTGATAAAGAGCGTCCATCATCTTTTTATAATAAACAGGTAAACAGGTTTAGGGAAGAAGTTTATAATCGCGAAGATGATTTTTGGCAGGAAAACAGGCTTGAAGAATTAAATGGTGATGAACGCGGCGTATACGATATGCTGGATACGCTCAAAACCGTAAAACAATTTAAGCGCTTATATAATGTGTCTACTGCACTTGCCACCGGCTATCTGGATTTTGATGGCTGGGATTACGGACCTATATTTTCTTCCGTCGGATTTAATGATGTAGAAGGGATACGATTAAGAGGCGGTGGGCGCACCTATTTTTCGCAACATGATAAATGGCGTATTGAAGGTTATGGCGCCTACGGTTTTAAGGATAATAAGTTTAAATATGGAATTCAGGGTAAAATATTACTGGATCCAGAGAACCGTTTAATAATTTCAGCCGGGAATAGACGAGATGTAGAGCAATTAGGAACCAATCTAACCAATACCACCGATGTTTTAGGACGAAGTTTAGCCTCTTCAGCATTAATTAGTACAAGTGGCAATAATAGTCTAAGTTCGATTAATCTTTCTGTGTTAGCAGTGGAAATTGAACCGGTTAATAATTTAACTTTTAGGGTGAGTGGTTCTTATCGTGAAATTGAAGCAGCCTCTGAAGGTTTTAGTCTTGATTTTTATACTGATGAAACCAGAACCCAGGTGTCTTCTGAACTAAAACAAACCGAAATTTCTAATCTTCTTATGTATACCCCCGGTAGAAAAACAGCCGGCTATGGTGTAGAGCGGGAAGAGGTGGAAGACGATCATGCCACTATTTTTCTAAATTATACACTAGGTGTTAAGAATATTTTTCAAAGTGATTTTGATTATAAAAAGCTTCAGCTTTTTTATAATCAACCCTTAATGATCGGAGGTTTCGGAAGGGCCAATGTAAGTTTTGAAGCTGGTAAAACTTACGGGGAAGTACCATTGGCCTTATTAAGCGTTGTACCGGGGAACCAGACTTATTTCCAGCTTTATAACACCTTCTCACAATTGGATTATTATGAATTTGTGACCGATACTTATGTAGCCGCTCATTTTGAACATAATTTTAACGGTCGTTTATTCTCACGGCTTCCACTCTTAAGGGATTTAAATTTGCGTGAAATTGTTGGGATAAAAGGAGTTTGGGGAGAAATCTCAGATGATAATGTTCGCTTAAATGCTTCGGATATTCCATTGGTAGCGCCTAATGACGAACCTTACTGGGAGTATAGCTTAGGAATAGGGAATATTTTTAAGATATTAAGAATCGATGCTCATTTTCGGGGAAATTATTTAGAGAATCCCGATGCACGAAAATTTGGAGTGACTATAAATTTTGGTTTTCACTTCTAAATCAGCAGTGTTAAGAATAGAATTCACTATATTTGATAATCTATTAAAGTTCAACAAAAACAAATAAAATGTCAGAAACTTTTGATGTACTAATTGAAATTCCGAAGGGAAGTAGAAATAAATACGAATACGATTTTCAGTTAAAAAAAGTACGTTACGACAGGATGATTTTTTCTTCAATGATGTATCCTGCAGATTATGGTTTTATTCCAGAAACTTTAGCTTTAGACGATGATCCATTAGATGTTCTTGTGCTTGTAAGTGAGCCTACTTTTCCTGGTATCGTTATGGAAGTAAAACCTATTGGTGTATTCCATATGGCAGATGAAAAAGGACCAGATGAGAAAATTATTTGTGTACCCGTTTCAGATCCTATCTGGAATAGACTTAATGATCTTAAGGAATTAAATGGTCACTTGATTAAAGAGATCGAACATTTCTTTAAAGTATATAAAGATCTGGAAAAGAAAAAAGTTGATGTTGGTGATTGGGGTGATGCTGCAGAAGCAAAACAAATCATCAAAGAATGTATTAAGCGATATGAGAGCTACGAAGGGGATCAAAATCGTCTTAAATTATAATACATTTTAAAATAATTTAGTCCTAATGAGGCAGCGAAGCAATAACGGTAGTTATTGCTTTTTTATTTTTATATGTTTTTTAGCATATAAGGATTCGAAATTTCCCCAGTGCATTTATTTTAACGTCTTTACAACGTAGGTACGCTCATATTTCCTTTAATTTTAAAAGAAAGCAGAGAAAATATGAGATCTATTTGGAATGGTTCAATAAGTTTTGGGTTGGTGTCGATCCCTGTAAAATTATATTCGGGTTCTGAAGATCGAAAGCTCGATCTCGATATGTTAGACCGTCGTGATCATGGCAGGATTCGATATAAGCGTGTAAACGAAGATACCGGCAAAGAAGTAGAGTGGAAGGATATCGTAAAAGGATTTAAAAAAGATGAAGGGTATGTGGTCTTGGAAAAAGAAGATTTTGAAAAGGCCAATATGAAGAAAAGCAAAACCATCGATATCGAAGAATTTATCGAAGAAAAAGAAGTTGCAGATGTCTTATTTAAAAAACCTTACTTTTTAGAACCGGAAAAGGAAGGCGGTAAATCGTATAATTTGCTTCGTAATGCTTTAAAGAAAACCAAAAAGCTGGGAGTAGCTACTTTTGTGATGCGCCAAAAGGAACATCTTAGCCTGGTAGGAGTTTATAATGATGCATTGGTACTGCATGTTATTAGATTTGCGAATGAGATTAGAAATCCAAAAGAGCTAAAATTACCAAAAACCAAAGTACAAAAGAAAGAAGTAGATATGGCGATTTCGCTTATCGATCAATATACTACAAGCTTTAGTTTAGATAAATTTAAAGATGTTTATAACGAGCAATTACAAAAGATAATCGATTCTAAGGCTGCCGGCGAAACTCCAGAGACAGAGGATTATGATAGCAAACCAACACCGGCAAAAGATTTAATGGCGCAATTAAAAGCCAGTTTAGATAAAAAGAAAAAGAATAAAGCCAGCTGATTGTGAGTTTAGACGAGTATCAAAAGAAACGAAATTTTAGTCATACTCCTGAACCTACGGCTGAAGAAAATAGCGAAAACTTACATCGATTTGTAATTCAGCGACACCAGGCCAGGCGTTTACATTACGATTTGCGGCTTGAAATTGGTGGCACCCTTAAAAGTTGGGCGGTTCCTAAAGGTCCATCAATGAACCCTGCTGATAAACGACTTGCCGTACATACGGAAGATCACCCTATTACATATTTAAAATTTGAAGGAGAAATTCCCAAAGGTAATTATGGCGCTGGCCAGATGGATATTTGGGACGAAGGTCAATTTTCCAGTGCACTAAGCGATAAAAATCTGCTTCAGCAATATCAAAACGGAGATTTGAAACTTCAATTTTTAGGAAAAAAACTTAAAGGCGAATTTGCACTTGTAAATACCAAGCAGGGCAAAGACAACCATTGGTTGCTAATTAAAAAGAAGGATGAATTTGCAACAGATCTTATATATGATGCGGAAGCTTATGCTGTAAAAACTGCTGTAGCACATAAAAAGGGAAAAGCGCCCAAAGTACGAAAACTAAAACCTGAAGATACTGTAAAACCAATGTTAGCCTCAACAGCAAAAGAAATTTTTAATCATCCCGATTGGATTTATGAGTTAAAATGGGACGGTTATCGATTAATGGCACATGTAGATGATGGTAAAGTTCGTATTTATTCCCGAAACGGAATAAATTATAATTCCAAATTCCCAAAACTGGTAAAGGATTTAGAGCAGATTGATCACCAGGTGATTTTGGATGGCGAAGTGGTGATCGTGGATAAAAATGGTCTTCCGGATTTTCAGGCACTACAAAATTACCATAGCAAAACTCCCGGAACCTTAAGATTCTATGTTTTTGATATGCTTTTTTTAAATGGGCATAGTATGCTAGAGCTGCCCCTTAAAGACCGAAAAAGTCTTATCCCAGAAGTTTTGGAAGGTTTAGACCATACTTTTTATTGCGATCATATAGAAGGTATGGGGATGACTTTTTATAAAAAAGCTATTGATAGTGGCATGGAAGGAGTGATCGCCAAAAAAAATGATTCTACCTATGCACCGGGATATCGTACCGAAAGCTGGCTAAAAATTAAAGCGGTAGAAAGTGAAGAAGCTATAATTTGCGGATATACCGATTCTAAAGGAGCTGTTTTTGGATCACTAATTTTAGGGATGTATAAAGAGGGAGAACTTACCTATGTAGGCAACTGCGGAAGTGGTTTTTCTAACGATCAGCAAAAAGAACTGCTAGGAAAAATGGAAAGTCTTGCTATGGAATCGTCCCCTTTTGCCAAAAAAATAAACCTGAAAGGCAAAACTCCAAACTGGATACATCCTGAACTGATTTGTGAAGTGAAGTTTTCTGAATGGACCAAAGCTGGGGCGTTGCGACATCCGGTTTTTAAAGGTTTGCGTAACGATAAGACCGCTCTAGAAGTACAGTCAGAAGTCCAAATTAAAACTCCTGAACCTCCTGAAGTTTCGGGGCAAGCGACTTCAAATTCAGGGAATCTTGATATAGACGGGATTTCAGTACCCTTTACCAATCTGGGTAAAATGTACTGGCCAAAAGAAAAAATAAGAAAATATGATCTTATAGAGTATTACCTTCAGGTTTCAGACACAATGCTTCCATATCTACTAGATCGTCCGCAAAATTTACATCGTCATCCTAACGGAATTCAGCAAAAAGGTTTTTATCAGAAGGATAACGAAAGTTTACCAGATTGGATCCATACAACTACTATTTACTCAGAATCTACGAATAAGAAGATCGAGTATATGCTGTGCCAAAATGAAGCCAATTTATTATATATGGTAAATTTGGGGTGTATAGAAATTAATCCCTGGCACTCTAAAATTCAGGATTTGGATCGGCCAGACTATGGAGTGATTGATTTGGATCCTTCAACTCATAATACTTTTGAGGAGGTTATTGAAACTGCCCAGGTGGTTAAAGAGGTGCTGGATTTAGCAAAAATTGAAGGGTATTGTAAAACTTCAGGATCACGTGGTCTGCATATTTATATTCCGTTTGCTGGTACATATTCTTATAAAGAAGGCCGAGATTTTATAAAATTACTCTGCTATTTTGTACAGGATAGATTGCCTGAACTTACTAGTATGGAACGGGCGGTAAAAGCCCGAAAAGGAAAAATTTACCTCGATTATTTACAAAATCGCCGGGGACAAACCATTGCAGCACCATATGCTGTTAGACCTCGAAAAGGAGCAACAGTATCAACACCTTTAAAATGGGATGAGGTGAAAAGCGGTTTAAAAATTACTGATTTTAATATTTTTAATGTTCCTCATCGACTTTCAGAAGAAGGGGATCTTTTCAGTAGTCTGCTTTCCAAACCCATCGATATGGAAAAAGCAATCGGAAATCTAAATGCCGAATAAAATTAGTAAACTTATAGAACGAAATTACTTGAATGTTTAAACGAATAAAGAAAATATTGGGGCGCTATAAAAACCTGGATCAGGTGCTTATAACTCCTTATCGAAGTTATGGTACTTATTCCAGATTGTTTGTGAAAGGGCGGGTTTTGGATAATGCCCCACTTAAAATCCACCAGGATCAAAACAAATGGAAAACTTTTGTAAATACTTATAAGCAATTTGATAGTTTTGAGATTCCTGATGCTGAAGTGGAACTGGAAATTCCCGGTAAAATAAACCTTAAAACCACTACCAACGACGAAGGTTATTTTCTATTTAATCAAACTTTAGAGAATAATATTGGAGAAGTGGCAGATGATCAGGGGTGGGTGGATTATCATTTGTATTATAAGGAAGAATTAGAGCCAAAAACCGAGCTTCTAGGTAATCCTTTTAAGGGACGATTTTTAATTCCTTCTGTAGATGCAGAATATGGTGTGATTAGCGATATTGATGATACGATTTTACATACGGGGGTCACTTCATTTTTAAAATGGCGCCTGCTTAAAAATTCGTTACTTACCAATGCTTATAAAAGGATGCCTCTAAAAGGTGCGCCAAATTTATATAAGCTTTTGCATAAAGGTAAGGCAGAGGGTAACCGTAATCCTGTATTTTACTTAAGTAACAGTCCCTGGAATATGTATGAGTATTTAAAGCTGTTTTTGGATTATAATGGGTTCCCCAAGGGGCCTATATTGCTTCGGGATATGCGGCATCCCTTTGAAAACAGCATCAAGCCTGAAAAGCCTCATAAACAGCGAGAGATTTTTAATATTCTTAAAACCTATCCCGATTTAAAATTTATTCTGATTGGTGATAGCGGCGAGCATGATGCAACCATTTATACAGATATTGCAGCGCAACATTCCGATAGAATATTAGCCATTTATCTACGAAGCGTGAATCATAAAAAGCAGATGGAACGTGTACATAGTATTATCGATAATTTTGAAAGTACTCCCGTATTAATGGTTCATAATTCGACTGAAGCAATTGCTCATGCCCGGGAAAACGGATTTATTGTTTAAAACAAAAGCCAGATGATTTTATCATCTGGCTTTATTATTTTTAAGATCTAAATAAAAAAGATCTAATGTGCATGCGCTTTTCCCATATTCTCATCGTCTATACTTTTTCCTACCGCAGTTCTGTCGCTGGCGGGTGTTTGTCTTGGCATTGTTCTAAAAATATGATCCCAAAATGGTGAGGATACGCCAAAAGCCCGGTCTGGTTCACGATAATGATGAATACTATGATGATGCCACAAAATTTTTAAAAAGTTGTTAGGCACTTTAAAAGCATGTACCGAATAGTGTACGGCAAGATAACCTGCGTACCCCACTAAAAATCCCGCTAAAAATCCAAATACATAATCGCCCAAAATTGCTCTGTAAATTATAAATAGAACAGAAGCTACGATTAAACTTAGTACAGGTGGCATAGCCAGTCTCGATTTATCTTTTGGATAATCATGGTGAACACCATGCATGGTATACGATATTTTTTGCCTTCTTGGTGTAGTGGCCGGGATATGATATAAATAGCGATGTGCTAGATATTCAATTAAAGTGAAAAATAATAATCCGCCGGCAAACCATGCTAATATTTCAGGTGTTCTAAAGCCTTTTTCAAAAATACCGTAGTAGATAAGTGCTACCGATGTAACAAAGAAAATAATTAACGGTACAGAAATGTGCGTATGCGTTAATTTTTCTAACATAGGGTTTTCAAAAAGCTTTGGGGAGCCTTTATGTTTAGGTCGCTTAAGTTTAGTAGATTCCATAATCTAAAATTTAAAATAATCCGTTTATTTCTCCGTCAATTTTATTAATAATGTCGCCAAGATCTTCCGGGTTGTCTACAAAGTTAATATTATCTACATCAACGATTAACAAATTTCCCTTGTCATAATCGTGAACCCAGGCCTCATAGCGCTCATTAAGCCGACTTAAATAGTCGATAGAAATTGAGTTTTCATAATCTCTTCCTCTTTTTTGTATTTGGGCAACTAAATTAGGGATACTGCTCCTTAAATAAATAAGCAAATCCGGTCCCTTTACTACACTTTCCATAAGTTCGAACAAAGAGCGATAATTTTCAAAATCCCTATTGGTCATCAAACCCATAGCATGTAAGTTAGGAGCAAAAATATAAGCATCCTCATAAATAGTACGATCCTGAATGATCTTTTTACCACTTTCCCTAATCTGCAATATTTGTCTAAATCTACTGTTTAAAAAATAGATTTGCAGATTAAAAGACCAACGTTCCATCTTATTGTAGAAATCTTCAAGATAAGGATTTTCCAGAACGTCTTCGTAATGGGGTTCCCATTTGTAATGTTTGGCGAGTAATCTTGTTAGCGTGGTTTTACCGGCTCCAATATTCCCTGCAATCGCTACATGCATAATATTTATTCTTCGCTTAGTTTGTGTGGATAAAATTTTAGGGTGTAAAGATACAAGATTTACTTCATCATACTTTTTACAAAGTCCACTAATTCTTACAAAATACAATAATCCAACAATTTAAATTCCTTTTATCGAAATTTAAATTATTGATGTCTAAGGTATAGAAACTTAAGTATCTAATATAAAAATGCGATAATTTTAAGTTTTTTTTAAACTTTATCCGGTAAATCCAGGTTAAATGCTTTGCCCAATTCCCGTTTCCTTGCTATCGGGATATTGATAGCTCTAGAGAATAATAATTTTCTAATATAATACCTAGTGGGCCGTCCTGAGGTAGTTTAAGAGACATACTTGTTAGCTCTTACATTTTTTCGATATTGATTGGGGGTGATGCTTTCCAGCTTTTTGAACTGGCGGTTAAAATAGCTTACATTGTTAAATCCAGCCTGAAATGCAATATCGGCCAGCTTATCTGTAGTTTGCTGAATTAACTTCTTCGCGAATTTTATACGCTCGGTATTTAAATAATCAATTGGGCTTTCACCCAGTGTATTTCTAAAGGTCTTGTAGAAATTTGAGCTGCTCATACAGGCTTTTGCCGCGAGTTGATCTACCGAGATGTTTTTGGATAAATTTTCACGCATATATTTCACGATAAAAGCCATGCGATTATTATCAAAAAGCGAAGAATCATCCAGTAACATTAATTTCGCTTTGGTTTGAAGTAGCCTAATCACCAGTTCTTTTACCATAAGATCCAATAAAACATCTTTGGCTTTTTCATCACTTAAAAAGGTCTTAAAAATGCGATCCAAAACATATTGGACCTGTATGTTATTTTCAAGATGAGCAGAATTTCCCTGAAGATCATAGTTGTCATTTTCAAACTCTATTCTGGTGTTTTCATTAAAATAACGCACGGTTTCCTGAATTTTATCAGGATGAATTCCCAGGGCTAAACACCGGGTAGGAGCCGTTGTGGTTGCTAAAGGGAAATCGATAATCATTTTTTCGTTGGAAGGCAACACAACACTTTCGCCAGGAAAGAAATCGAATGGATTACGGTGCTTTAAGTGCATAATCTTTTTTCCAGAAAGCATACTGGCAATAATAGGATACGAAAATTGCAAGTCGACTTTCTTTGCGATTTGCTGCGTTTCAAAAACATTAAGTTCTGCATAATCAGCACTGTAGATCGTCCGGTTTTCAATGAAAGTTTGTAGCTTTCTTGAACTTTCGTATTTTAAAAGATTATAATTCAAACTTGTTATAATTGTTAAATTGATAGTAATGTAGTAATTAAAAATAGGAAAGTTCAATTTTTAAAGCAAATAATTATGGAGTTTTAAGTTTAAATATTAAAAGCATAGTTATTATGAGTTATTCTAAACCAAAATTCCAGGAAAAATATGGCAATTACATTAACGGAGCATTTATAGCACCTGTCGATGGAGAGTATTTTGATAATCATTCTCCAGTAGATAATTCGCTTATTGCAAAGTTCCCAAGGTCTAAAGATGCAGATGTTAAAAATGCGATTGCAGCTGCTAATGCTGCTAAAGAAGAATGGGGAAATACCTCAGTTGCGGAGCGCTCGGCGATTCTTCAGAAAATAGCCGATATTTTAGAAGAGCACCTTGAATATTTTGCCCAGATCGAAACTTCGGATAACGGGAAAGCGATTCGTGAAACCTTAAATGCCGATCTGCCTTTGGCTGTAGATCATTTTAGATATTTTGCTTCAGTAATTAGGGCTGAGGAAGGTAGTGCTTCAGAATTAAATAAAAATACACTCTCATTAATTATTCAGGAACCTTTAGGAGTAGTTGCTCAAATTATACCTTGGAACTTCCCATTATTAATGATGGCCTGGAAGGTGGCTCCTGCCTTAGCAGCAGGAAACTGTATCGTTTTAAAACCGGCAGAACAAACTCCAGTTTCAGCAACAATATTTGCCGAAAAAGTAGGGCACTTATTGCCTAAAGGGGTATTTAATGTGATTCATGGTTTTGGGCCGGAAGCCGGTAAACCTTTAGCTTCCAGTCCCAACGTAGATAAAGTAGCCTTTACGGGAGAAACCACTACCGGGCAGTTAATTATGCAATATGCTTCTAAAAACCTGCATCCGGTAACGATGGAACTTGGAGGGAAATCACCTAATGTTTTTTTTAATAGCATTATGGATCACGATGATGAGTTTTTAGATAAGTGTATTGAAGGTGCCGTATTATTTGCTCTAAATCAGGGAGAGGTATGTACCTGTCCTTCCAGATTATTAATTCAGGAGGATATTTATGAAGCCTTCATCGAAAAGGTTATTGCCAGAACTGAAGCTATAAAAATGGGTGATCCATTTAGTCCCGATACCATGATGGGAGCCCAGGCCTCGAATGATCAGTATGAGAAAATTTTATCCTATATAAATATAGGTAAAGAGGAAGGTGCCGAAGTTTTAACGGGAGGAGAAGCTGCAAAACTGGATGGCGATTTGGGGAACGGATTTTATATAAAACCCACAATTTTAAAGGGACATAATAAAATGCGGGTTTTCCAGGAAGAGATTTTTGGTCCGGTAGTTTCGGTTTGTACTTTTAAAGACGAAGCAGAAGCTTTAGAAATTGCCAACGATACCCTTTACGGATTAGGCGCCGGAGTCTGGACGCGGGATGCGCACCAATTATATCAAATCCCGCGGGCGATAAAAGCAGGTCGTGTTTGGGTGAATTGCTATCATGATTATCCTGCACACGCACCATTTGGCGGCTATAAAAAATCTGGTTTTGGTCGCGAAAATCATTTAATGATGCTTAATCATTATCGTCAGGCTAAGAATATGCTTATTTCTTACGATAAGAATAAACTGGGATTCTTTTAAAATATGAATTATAAACGAGTAGATATCACCAAACAGGCTGCAGTGTTGTTAGAAAAACTTAAAGCAGCGCACGGCAAGGTGATTTTTCATCAAAGCGGGGGGTGTTGTGATGGTTCATCACCAATGCTGCTACCCAAAGAAGATTTTTATCTGGATGATAATGATATTTATTTGGGGGAAGTAGGGGAGGTACCTTTTTACATGAGTCATGATCAATTCGCATATTGGAAACATACGCATCTTACTGTAGATGTAACACCAGGTAGAGGTGCGAGCTTTTCTCTAGAAATACCCAAAGGAAAAAGGTTTATCATAAAATCACGTATGCTGACCAAAGAAGAACAGGAATACTTCAATCCTTCCTAACAAGTAAAGGATAAAAATAATGCAGTCAAAGAGAACATTTTGACTAAAAATAGACTTTAAAATGGCCAAATTCGATAACCGGCATATAATTTTATAAAAAGGGAAATTAGATTTAAAGTTGCTTAGTTTTATCTTCTATTGAAGATGCAGAGGTCGTTTTTTCTTAAAAACGGCTTTTGTTTTTTACATGCTATTTGAAATGAGTTGTTTTAAAGCTGAATTTTCATAACAGTCTCCGCATTTGGAGAATGTCCATAAACAATCTATAAAATCGGTTAGCATGTGAAAGCATAAGCCTATAAAAATCAGTTTAAAAATTCCTTTTTTTAAAAAAACAGCTCCTAAAATATAACAGATAATTGCAATTTGGGAGTGGAGGGGATGAAAACCAATTCCGCAGCGATTAGGGTCAAAAAAAGGACTGGCAAAGATATGATCTATATCCACCAGCATGGTGACAGCCAATATAATCCAATTTTGTTTCCAGGTTTTTTTATCAAAAAAATAAGCGATGATTCCTATCGCTAAAAAATGCATGGAGTAATGAAAAATAGACTGTAGCAAAACAGATGTTAAGATTCGTTATTTTCAGATGTTGTTTCGGGACGTAAAAGTCGGGTTAGTTTTCTATTTAGGTGAATGTACCGTATGATCCCTACCGACAAAAATATAATACTTACTGAAAATGCACCGTATCCCAACCAATGTAATTCGGGATATTCTTTAATTTGGAGGAGCGCAAGCCCACCTATAAGTAAGTATAGTGAAGCTCTGATGTACGCGAGTAGCGTCCGTTCGTTTGCAAGTTTTGTCCTTTCTAAAGCAAGATGTTCCCTGATAAGTTTCTCATCAATGATTCTTGTTTTAAAAGGATTACTCAGTTTTACTCTTCTCATAATTAAAAGCTTCAAAAATTAAACTTCAAAAGGGAAGAACACCGGGATAATAAACGATGCTGCAATCCAAATAATAAAATTTAATGGTGTTCCAAACTTTAAAAAATCATTAAACTTATAGTTTCCAGCACCATAGACCATAGTGTTTGTTGGATAGCTAACCGGTGTCATAAAAGTTAATGAACAGGCAAACATCACTCCAATTAAAAATGGTTTTTCGCTTAACTGTAAAGCGCCGGCAAGGCTTATAACAATAGGAGCCATTAATGCGGCTGCGGCTTTACTGCTTAGTATGTTTGTAGATAGAAAGGTAATAAGAAAAACCAAACTTAATATAATGCTAGGGTTAAGATCGCCAATTTGCTCGAAGATAAACTGCGATATCAATTCAGATCCTCCGGTTTTTTCTAAAGCTTTTCCCATAGAGAGTACCCCGGCCATCATAAAAATAACTTTCCATTCTATAGCATCGTAAGCTTCTTTTGGTTTTAAAATAGAGGTCGTAACTAATAATAAACTACCAACCATTGCACTAATTAAGATAGAGGTTAGATTTAGTGCGGCAGATAAAACTACCCCAAGGGTGATCAATAAAGCCGGGATCGCTTTTTTATAATTTATTTTTTTAGCCTGGTAATTAGATAACACCACCATTAATTTTCTGGAGGTTAAGGCCTGAATATCTTTTTGTGCGGCATATAGCAATAGCATATCACCTTCTTTTAAAACCACGTTTGAAAAATCTTGTGTGATAATTTCTTTACGGTGCCTAAGGGCTAATACCGATGCGTAGTAAATATTTCTGAAATTTAGTTGTCGCAAAGAACGCTCGGCTAAGGGAGAACCATAAGGGATCATTACTTCATAGATCGTTTTTTCGTCCTTATTGTCTTTTTTATTTTCGGACTCCAGAAGATTTGTTTTATCACCTATTAAGGTATACCCACCCTTATCCATCAATTGTGAAAGGTGTTGCGGATCGATCAAAATTTTCATGGAATCTTCAGCGCGTAATATCGTATCTCCATTGATTTCATACATACGATGATGGTTTCTTTTAATCGACAGGATTTGAGCGCCATACTGGCTTACCAGTTTCGATTGTACGATAGCATGGTCTACATCTGTGCTGTCTTTGCCTAAAACAACTTCTGCTAAATAATTTTGAGCTTCTTTGGTAAGACCACTTTCATGAGCTCCCGCACGTTTAGGTAATAACCAGGGACCTACCATAATAAGGTAGGTTAAACCAATGGCAAGTAAACATAAAGCAGGTAGTGTAAACTCGAACATATTAAAGGGCTCCAATCCACTTTTTTTAGCAATTCCGCTTACCAAAATATTTGTTGAGGTGCCTATTAAAGTACAGGTGCCGCCAAATAATGCCGAAAAAGAAATAGGAATTAATAACCTAGAGGGGTTTATGCCGGTTTCTCTACAAACCAGTAAGGCCATTGGTATTAATATAGCTACTACAGCGGTATCGTTTATAAATGCTGAAAATAAGGCAGCAGAAAAACAAAAGATCATGAGGGCAAAAACGTAATTTATCTTTGCTATCCTGATGATCTTATCACTAAAGCTATCGATGATCCCGCTTTTAAAAATAGCAGCGCTCACCACAAACATGCAGCCCAGCGTAATAGTAGCAGGGTGGTTAAACCCGGAAAAACCTTCTTCAGGACTAAGAACTCCGCTTACAATAAAAAGCGCCATGATAAGAATAGAGGTGGTATCGATCGAGAAATAATCCTTTATAAAAAGAAAAATCCCAATAAAAATTATCGCCGCTGTAATGTAAAGTTCCATGGTTATAAGTAAGGCTGAGTTTAATCTATTAAATAACGTATATTTTTTAGCACATTAATTTTAAAGAAATCATAAACTATTTGATGTTGTAACATAGTTAACGTGATAATGCTCTGTTCTCATCAAGATAGCGGGATCGGGATGCCTGGAAAAAAATAATTAATAGTTGATGATTGTGGCCTGAGGTCGTTTATTTACAGTCTTCTGCTATTTTGGTCAAGTTTAAATTTTGTTGAAAATAGGTTTATTAATCAAAATAGATATAGTAAATTTTATGGAGAAATAAACTTATCCCATTTTTAAGAGTTATGATGAACAACAAGAAACCTGAAGTCTGGTTAAGAGGGGAGCTGCCGGGTATTTCGACATTACTACAACCGGCCGCACATGCGCTATTACAGTCTAAAGAGGAGGTGTTTAAATATACGGAGGGTTTTCCCGAGTTTTTACTTTGGAAGCGACCGGCTGGAAGAGCCAGTGTTGGATTTCATTTACAACATATCACCGGAGTTTTAGATCGAATGTTAACTTATGCGGAAGAACAGCAACTTTCTGAAAAACAGTTTGAATATCTTAGGAATGAAGGTGCAGAAATTCCAGAAATTAAAATTGATCATTTGACTCAGGCTTTTACTGAAAAAGTAGCGCAGGCCATAGACATATTTAAGAACACCGCTGAAGAAAAGCTTACACAAAAACGAACAGTTGGAAGAAAGCAATTACCCTCTAGTCTTATTGGGCTATACTTTCACGCCGCAGAACATAGCCAAAGACATATCGGACAAATGTTGGTCACGATAAGTGTGTTGAGAAATCAAAATAATTAAAAAGGGCTGTCTAAAAAGTCATTTTTAGACAGCCCGCACTTAGTATATTGTAAGATAACTATCTCATATCAGGGTTATCTCGAAGTTCTTTAGCTCGAGAAGATGGTATAAATACCTGAACACCAAAATTTAATCCTAAAGCATTTTGATAAGTTGTATTTCCCCCGCCTACTAAACCATTATATTTTAAATTGGTTTCTAAGGCTACATTATTTGTAATAAAATAAGAATATCCCGGGCCAACACCGAAGGCAAAACCATTAGTAGTAGCACCACCAGCCACATTTACTCCTGCTATACCTGCATTGGCTTCTATAAAAAATCGTCCATGTTTTAAAAGATTATCGACTCCTTTTTCACCCGGACTTAAATAATAACGGGATAGCGCCTGAAAACCGTAAACGGTGGTTTCAGTAGAGCCACTGCTTTCTGGAGATTTAGTAAAACCAATATTTGCTACTGCACCTAACATAAAGTTATCTCGCACAAAGTACCCTACTTTTGGACTCAATCCCAAATTATATCCGGCACCATCGTTTAACCCAAAGTTTAACCCAAGGATACTGTTATTTCCCGGGTTGATGAGTCCGCTACCAAAGTCACTTCCAATCATAAAGTTACCTTCTTGGATTTGTGCGTTTGAAACAGTAACGCAGCCTAATAAGACCATTACGCTTAAAATTAATATTTTTTTCATTTGAATTTTTATTTTAAGCTAAATTAGGTAAGAGTAAATGTTGAAAATTATTATTTGGTTCAAGTATAGTATTACTTTAAACAAGCTGTTAAATTATCCTCGCTTATAGCTGGATTTGATTAAAATCTACATTTCCGCCAGAAATGATTACACCAATTTGCTTGTTTTTAAATTTAGCGGGTTCTTTTAAAACGGCTGCTAAAGCTACAGCACTGGATGGTTCTACTATAATTTTCATGCGTTCCCATATTAATTTTAGCGCATTTTTGATCTCCTCTTCCGTCACTCTAATGATTTCTTCCACGTGTTTTTGAATGATCGGGAAGTTCTGGTCGCCAAGCTGCGTTTTTAATCCATCTGCGATGGTATTTGTACTCTGGTTAGTTTCAATTGTCCCTGAAATTAGCGAGCGATAGGCATCATCTACTTCAAAAGGTTCAGCGCCTATGGTTTTTGCACTTTTAGCAAATAAATTTACAGCCAGTGCAGTACCGCCTATAAGTCCGCCACCACCAATAGGGGTAATCACGAGATCAAGATGAGGTTGCTTTTGAAGCAATTCTAAAGCAGCTGTTCCCTGTCCTAAAATCACTTCGATATCATTAGAAGGATGTACAAATGTAGCCCCTTTTTCCTCAACGATTTTTTGAGCGGTTTCCTCACGGTTTTTTAAAGTCGGTGGGCATTCAATGATTATTCCGCCGTAAGTTTTAACAGCATCTTTTTTAACTTGTGGAGCGCTAGAGGGCATCACAATATAGGCTGTAATTCCTAAGCTTTTAGCGGCCAAAGATAATGCCTGAGCGAAATTTCCTGAAGAATGCGTAACTACTCCCTTTTTCTGATCTTCCTGGCTAAGCTGTAAAATAGCATTGGTGGCACCACGCATTTTAAAAGCACCCATTTTTTGAAAATTCTCGCATTTAAAATAGATGGAGCAATCAGCAATTTCATTAATTAAGCGTGAAGTTAAAATTGGGGTTTCGTGAATGTAGGGAGAGATACGCTCGTGTACTTGTAATAATCTTTCTTTGGTGAAAACTTCCATAAAAATAACTGCTGAAATTGGTTCGAAAAATAACCAATTTCAGCAGTAGTAAAAAATCTTTTAGATGAATTATCACTCTTCAATAGGAACCGTAAACACTGGGATTTTTGATTGCTTTAGAATTTCCATAGCGACACTTTCTGCAAAAAGATTATAAAAGAATCCGTGCTTGTGGGTGCCAACAATCAACATATCCGTGTTCAGTTTTTTGGCTTCTTCTAAAATAGTTTCAACGGTAGAGCCTTGAATTAGAAGTGCTTCAGAATCTATATTATTTTGGATAAATGAATCGCAAAGCTGTTGTAGCATTCGATGTTCCTGTCTAAACTCTTCAGCTTTGGTATCGCGAATATATTGTGGCCCAACTTCATAGCCCACAAAATCGGGATCTGCTTCAGCTACATGAACCAGCCATACTTTTGCTTCGAATTTTTCAGCAAAATGTTCAGCATAGGTGAGCATTTCGCCAACGGCTTCATTAAAATCTACAGCCACTAGGATATTTTTGATGAGCATAGTTTAAGTAATTAATAACCACGATCCTGTTCTACCAGGTTTTTAAGTTCTTCGCCATCCTGAAAACGTTCGTAATTTTCTACAATTTGAGGGATAACAGATTCAGCTTCGGTTAAACTTGCGGTATGTGGAGTAATGGTGATTCTTTCATGTTCCCAAAAAGCATGGTCTTCTGGTAAAGGCTCTTCTTTAAAAACATCTAAAGCAGCACCGGCAAGATGCCCACTATCGATCATTTCTATAAGATCGTTTTCTTCTAAATGTTCCCCACGACCAACATTGATCACATAAGCTCCTTTTGGAAGTTTTTCAAACAATTCTTTATTTAAAATTCCGCTGGTTGCATCGGTTAACGGTAAAAGGCATATCAAAATTTCAGAGGCTTGTAAAAAATCTTCCAGACTATTATCACCGTAATACGAGGTGATGTCTTCACAATCTTTTTCTGTACGGGACCAACCTGAGACTTTAAAGTTATTTTTGGCTAAAAGCTGAGCTGTGGCAGTACCAATAACGCCCATTCCCATTATTCCAACTTTCATATCACTATTGCGACAATATTTTAGCACATTCCAGTTACTATCTTTTTCCTGATGTTTATAGGCCGAAAGGTGTCGGGTATGATTTAGTACCAGGGCCAGAACAAACTCGCTTAAATCACTGGTTAATTGTTTATCTACCACTCTTGTGATTTTCACATCTTCCGGAAATTCAGGGTCTGAAGTGATATGATCCACACCGGCTCCCATGGAGGCTACAACTTTTAAATTCGGATAGTTTTTGAATAGTCCGCGTGGATGCTTCCATGTAATGGCGAATTCTACTTCTTCATTATCATGATCTTCAGGATAAACATAAACATTCATTCCCGGATGTTGACTTTTAAGGGTTTCTACCCAGTGGGATACATCTCTCCCGGGAGCTACAACTAATACTGACATTTAATTCTAATTTTTTACCCTATCTAGGGTTTTGATTTTTAATTTGATTGTTAGCTAACAAAAGCACTATAGCCTGTAATGGCTCTACCCACTATTAATGAGTTTATTTCCTTGGTTCCCTCGTAACTATAAATAGCCTCGGCGTCGGCTACAAAACGAGCAACATCGTGTTCTAGTAAAATTCCGTTACCACCCATGACCTCACGAGCCCGGCTTACCACATCACGCATCCTCATACTGCAATACACTTTGGCTAAAGAGGCATGTTCATCTGTTAGCATATCCTGGTCCTGCATTTCTGAAAGTCTAAAACATAAGGTTTGCATAGCGGTAAGGTTAGAAACCATTTCTACTAAATGATTTTGTATTAACTGGTAGGATGCAATTGGTCGCCCAAATTGTTCTCTTTTGCGGGTATACTTTAAAGCACTTTCATAGGCACCACGAGCACAGCCCACTGCCTGCCAGGCCACACCGGCACGCGTCATTCTCAATACATTTGCGGTATCTTTAAACGAGTTGGCATTTTGTAATCGATCACTCTCTGCAACTTTACAATCGGTAAGCGTGATAATGGCATTTTGTACGATACGAAGCGCCATTTTATCTTCCATTTTTTCAGCTCTAAAGCCTGGATTGTCTTTTTCTACCAAAAATCCTTTCACCTGGTTGCTGTCTTCATCACGTGCCCAAATAATAATCACATCGGCGAAAGTGGCATTACCAATCCATTTTTTTTGTCCGTTTAAAATCCAGTTTTCACCATCAAACTTACAGGTGGTTTCTAAGCCACCGGCCACACCAGAGCCTACGTTAGGTTCGGTTAATCCAAAAGCCCCAATTTTCTCTAGTTTTTGCATCTGCGGAAGCCATTTTTGCTTTTGTTCTTCGCTACCGCATAAATAAATAGAGCCCATAGCCAAGCCACTGTGAACACCAAAGAAAGTTGAGGTAGAAACATCTACCCTGGCAATTTCCTGAGCAATAATCCCTTCCATTAAAAATGGAAGATTAGGGCAACCATAGCCTTCGTAAGGAATACCGGCGATATTGAGTTTTTTGAATTTTTCGATGATCTCGAATGGGAATTTGGCACGATTCCAGTGATCATTGATTAAAGGCCTAATCTCATCTTCCATAAGATTACGTACTTTCATCTGCAATTCACGCTGTTCTTTGGTAAGTTTGTAATCCAGATTGTAAAAATCGCCATCTATAGGAGGGAGGTCACTTTGCGATTTGTGACGCTTTGTTTTTAACATTTTCATGAGTCCGGCAAGTTGGCGCTCATCTAATTTACCTAAAGTCTTCATGGCTTCAGATAAATCAATTTGTTGGTTGATTTTTGCCAGTTGATCCATATCAACCGACTTTAACAGGTTTACCGTGTTTCTAACTTTTTTGAAAAAGGACATGGGATTGCTTTTGTTATCATTCTAAATTTAAGGATTAAAAAGCCCCGCTGCTGTTAAAGGTTTCCGAAGAAAAGGATAAAATCGAAAAGGAGATGATAGGAATATTTTAAACTAAAAAATCCCCTGAAGCTATTTGGGGGATTTTGGTCGTTTTGGGTTTGTATTTTAAATAGTTAACCCTAATCTTTAATTAGATCCATGTTTTCAATTTCATTTGCTGCTGTGTTGTGCTTTTTATAAGTATTTACAAAAGTATCCTTAACTCGTTCAGAATATATAAAATAAGGAATCCATATCAAGCAGCTGATTAATGATTTTAGTACTTCACCGTAGATGTCTGTAGTCGCGGTTATAGACTGTATAGATGGAATAGTTGATGCCGCCAGAGCATCTATACTTAAGCCTATAAGATTAAAGGCATAAAAGGCAATTATCAGTCTTGGAGCGATTGATCTTCTTTTAAAGAAAATGATCAATATTAAAATATTAAAAGCAATCGAAGCAGCGTTGAAAATAACTTCAAAAAATACAAGTAATACTAAAGCTTCATTCCCGGTGGACCAAAGTGAAAAATAATTAGAGGTGAAATAATCATTGCTGATCATAGGAAAGAAGCTAAGTATTGGAGAAATACAAAGCCCTATTGCTATTAAAACTAACCAACCCCCAATGGGACGATGATCATCTGGATGTGCTTTTGACGGAATATCGTAGTTGGTATAAATTAAACGACATAGAAATCCCACACCGGTAAATACCACTAAAAATAAAATAACTGCAAACCAGGAAATATCAGAATCACCCGTAGCGGCTAAACTTTGAGCCATTCCTGTATTATAGGTAAGGTAATACGATATATTTTCCGAGGCTTTTTCGTGTGCTTTTAGAAATTCTGAATAATCTTCAGCAGGTACATGATCACTTAAAGCTTTGTATTTATGGATAAGGTCAATCCTGGCATTCGAATATTTGGTTGTGTAGGTATATTCAAAATAAGGATTGTCTGATTTATAATAGTCGGGTTTAATGCTCCATTTTTCAGGGGTTAAAATGACGATATTATAATCGATATTAGTGCTTTCGTTAATATAATAAGGAGATTTACGTTTTGCAGTTTTCTGCGGAAACATAAAATTATCGATTGCCAATGCGTAGTATTCTGAATAGATCTGCTCGGGATCCTCTGGCATTGCTGCCCAGTGATTAGGGATTACATATTCTTCGTAGACCGTAAAGGTATTCTTTTGGTTACGGTCATCTTTAAAATACATATCTTGAGCTACTTCGATATCATTATAAGCAAGACTATAAAAATCAAGATAGCTTTTTTGAATACTGCTTAAACCGTTCGCATTAAATTCGGCCCTGGTATTATCTGCTTTAGAACCCGTATAAACCGTTTCTACTTTAAGTCGTGTTGACCCTCCAATAGAATCGATAATAAAGGTTTCAGTGATATTGGCTTTTCCGTAATCAGTTTTTTCGAATTTAGTAAGTGCTGTAGTGTTATCATCTAAAATAAGTCCGTACCCATAATCTGGTGTGAAGATTTCTTCAGCATCAATGCCCTGATTGCTTATCGTGGGATCAATAAAATAATCCTTATTGAATCTTTTATACTGCACAATGCAATGATCAAAAGAATTTGGAGATGGTAAATCTTTGTTTATAGTACTTCCTAAAGAAGAATTTACCAGAATTGGGTGCGCATCGATTTGATAGGTCTTTAAAAGTTCACTCAGCAAAAAGGATTTGTCTTTACAATCACCATATCTGCGGTTAAATATATCTTTAGGATTACTGGATTTATGGGAGCTTAAGCCATTTTCGAAACCTAAATACCTTATTTTATCCTGAACAAACCTAACTAACGGAACAATGGGATCATCGAAAATGGTATCGGCTTCCACAATTTCTTTGGCCTTTGCGTGTAACCAGTTTCTATCTGCAGCTGATATTTGATAATACTGATTATAATTTTTAGCCACATCATTCCAGGATTGAAACTGGGAGATCTGGTAAGATTGCGATGCATCATACCAAACTGGTACGTTTGCATCGTAAAGAGTGGTTTCTGGATTTTCGTTTTTTACTACATATTCTATATGGTTTGCATGCGCTGTAATTTCGGGTTTAGTATTTCCGTTAAAAAATCTGATCTCTAGGGGTTCTGTCTTAGGAACAATATATCTTCCGTAGATATATACCACGGGAAGCGAATATTCCAAATACTCTTCTGTAGAAAACTTTCCATGATGAACAGGGTTAAATCCCTGGCGCGTATAGCTATATTCAATGATGTCGCCTACTCTTACGTCTGTTAGATTAAAAAGAGCAGAAAGGGAGCCATCATATAAATGCCGCTCTAAATTGGTTTCACGCTGTACGGTTTTAATTTGGTTTAAATCTAACTGGTCAATGACTTTTCCTTCACGGTAAATATTGATTTTGTGTATAAACAAGCTTTGAAAATCAGGATCAAATTCAATAGTGAAATCGCTCATTTCCTGCACACCTTCACTATTAAGAACTTTAAAAGCCATGTGACGATAGGCCTTTTGCTCAATTAAATTGTATTGTGAATCGACAAGCAGATAAAGAAAAGGAGCATTATCGAGTTCTTTTTTTTCTGAAGAGAGTTTAGCCTCTATGGGAGTAACCCAGTCTGGTGTTTTTGATTGAAAGACCTGATTACTTTGTGCTGAAACAGCACATAGCCAAATACACGTGATAAACGTGCAGATTGATTGTAAGCGCTTCATAAAAATGTTAATAATCTCTCAAATAAACGTTAATATTTTTAATAAAAAAAGTAGGTGTAATAAAAAATCCCCTTATGACGAGGGGATTTTGCTAGTTTATTACTGTTAATCTAATTTTATATGGGCTACGGCTTATTTTAGTAACTACTTATTTAGGATACTCTAAATTTATGAGAAAACTTGCACCTTTTCTTTCAAATAGATTATTATCGCTAGGTTGTGTATAATTGGCAATTTGTTCCCCCAATCTTTCGTAGAAAGCGAAGGAAAGCGGGTGACTGGAATTTACATAAATCCTTTTGTATTCTAATTCCGAATAATATGGAATTATTATTTCTTTTAATCAGTTTTTGCCATATCCCTTACCTTTTTCGGTAATGTGAAAGTATTTGATTTGAAGAGCCGTTTTTTCCTCAATAATCCTATATCGTCCTTCGTTATCTGCGATATTACCACGCACAATAAATGCGCAACCTATCAAATGATCGTTTTTAAATAGTAAATGTGAATCGATGCTAAGCTTATCGTTTTTCTTTAAATTTTCGAAAAGGCGGCACGCATGAAAAAACTCGTTATAATCATCCCAGTCTTCGTCTAGTTTATACTTTACATAGGCTAAAATTGGAGAAAAATAAAATGCTTTAATATCATTTGATAGGTAATATTTTAAATTTTTATTGATTCCAAGTAATTTCATAAGCTATTCAAATCTATAAATTAGCAGTATGTCCATGAGGAGTGGACCAGAAAATCTTTTACAATTTCAGAGCTTCCCGGTGACTAATTATCGGTATCGTGGTATCCTCTGGTATCCTCTATTGGAGGTGCCAATAAGCTTTTGGATTTTAGGTATAATACCTATAATCCAAAAGCATCTTTTACCTTATCTACATAGTCTAATTTTTCCCATGTAAATAGTTCAACTTCTTTCTTAATTTCTCCGTTATAAGGACTTTTAAAGATCTTGGTTACCTTTTTAGGTTCTTTACCCATGTGGCCATAAGCAGCTGTTTCACGGTAAATAGGATTTCTTAGGTTTAAGCGCTCTTCAATAGCAAAAGGACGCATATCAAAAATTTCACCTACTTTTTTAGCAATCTCGCCATTGCTCATTTTAACTTTAGAAGTTCCATAAGTATCTACAGAGATCGAGGTTGGTTCTACCACCCCAATAGCATAAGAAACCTGAACCAGAACTTCGTCTGCAACACCGGCGGCCACCAGATTTTTGGCAATATGTCTTGAAGCATATGCTGCAGAGCGGTCTACTTTACTTGGATCTTTTCCAGAAAAAGCCCCACCACCGTGAGCACCCTTACCACCATAAGTATCTACAATAATCTTTCTACCAGTCAGCCCGGCATCACCGTGCGGCCCGCCAATAACAAATTTTCCAGTAGGATTTATATGGTATTTAATATCGTTATTGAATAATTTCTGAACATATTCAGGGAGCTGTGCAATGACACGTGGCATTAAAATCTCAATAATATCTTTCTTGATTTTAGCCAGCATTTCTTCATCATCTTCCATAAACTGGTCATGCTGTGTGGAAAGTACGATGGCTACGATGCGCTGGGGAATATTGTCATCACTATATTCGATAGTTACCTGGCTTTTCGCGTCTGGGCGTAAATAAGGAATTTCGTTTCCTTCGCGTCTTAGCTCAGCAAGTTCGTACACCATTTTGTGAGAAATATCTAAAGCCAAAGGCATAAAGTTAGCGGTCTCTGTAGTAGCATAACCAAACATCATTCCCTGGTCGCCAGCCCCCTGTTCTTCTTTGGTAGCACGGTCTACACCCTGATTAATATCTGGTGATTGCTCGTGGATTAAAGAAATCACACCACAAGAATCCCCGCTAAATTGATAAGCACCTTTTGTGTATCCAATGTCATTGATTACGTCACGGGCGATTTGTTGTACGTCCAGATACGTGTTAGAGCGAACTTCGCCGGCTAATACTACCTGTCCTGTTGTTACTAAAGTTTCGCAGGCTACTTTTGATTCTTCATCAAAAGCCAGAAAATTATCCAATAAAGTATCACTAATCTGATCTGCAATCTTATCTGGGTGTCCTTCAGAAACACTTTCTGAAGTAAATAAGTAAGCCATAAATCTACGCTTTATATTATAAAAAGAAGGGATAAATTTGACGTAAAGGCAGACTATAAAAGTATTACTGCTTTAGCATTTTAACCAAATTATTTTCTTTGGCATACTTCTAAAATGATTAGAAGTATTAGGGTTGCAATCAGTCAAATCTTTCCCTGTTATTAATCTGGCTACAAATGTATAAAAATTGTTTTTACTCCAACTTTCTTTAACTTCTTTTTAGTTTGAAATCTGGGAATGGATTTTTTATTAAAATAATTAGTTTGTTTAAATTCATAGCATATCGCTTGTTTTACTGAGGTTTCGGTATCATATTAAGCCTGTTTTTAGTTAATTCTTAGCTCACTACATATTAATATTTAAATTTTTTACTCAAAAAATTTTGGTTTTGAATTATTTTCGCATTTATCTTTGTATCACGAAAACATGAGAGAAATGATTTTAAACAATATGATGCGCTTTATGATGTGGAGAATTTCCGCAGCGCGCGCTATTGCTTAAAATTAAAACTATAATTTGCAAAATGAGCCGCTGTATTTTACAGCGGCTTTTTTTTGCCATAAATTTTAATACTGCAAATGATGACAAATAAAAGCATGATTTGCTATTGCCCAAACAGGAAAGGTTAATCGAATAAGATCTCCCGGGCAATAGCCTGATAAAGGGAGATCGCTTATGAATCTTAAAGAATAAAAAAATGAGTTTAAATAAATTTGCTACAAACGCTTTACATGCAGGTCACGATGTCGCCAATAACGCAGGAACAAGGGCAGTACCTATCTATCAAACTACATCTTATGTCTTTAAAGACTCAGATGAGGCAGCCGGGAGATTTTCCTTGGCGCAACCGGGCTACATTTATACACGATTAAATAATCCTACTAACGATATTTTAGAACAACGGCTAGCTGCTTTAGAAGGAGGGATTGGCGCAGTAGTCACCGCATCTGGAACAGCTGCTATTAATACTACTCTGTTAACGCTATTAAAAGCAGGCGATCATATTGTAGCTTCCAGCAGTTTGTATGGAGGTACCTATAACCTGCTAAGTGTTACTTTACCAAGATTCGGAATTACCACCACTTTTGTAGATCCATCAAAACCAGAGAATTTTGGAGAAGCGGTTAAGGAAAATACCAGAGCTATTTTTGCAGAGTCTCTTGGAAACCCCAAATTAGATGTTTTAGACTTAAAAAATATCGCTAAACAGGCGAAAGCGCATAAGATTCCATTTATTGTAGATAATACGGTCGCTACACCTTACTTGTTAAAGCCAATTGAATTTGGTGCCAATATCGTCATAGAATCCTTAACCAAATATATTAGTGGTAACGGAACCTCTTTAGGAGGTGCTATAATCGATGCAGGGACTTTTGACTGGTCGAGTGGAAATTTCCCTGAATTTACGGAACCTTCACCAGGATATCATGGCCTGGTATATCACGAAGCTTTAGGCAATGCGGCTTTTATTGCTAAGGTGAGGGTAGAAGGATTGCGTGATCACGGTGCAGCCTTGAGTCCGTTTAATGCTTTTCAGATCATACAGGGGCTGGAAACTTTAAAAATAAGGATTAAACAGCATAGCGAAAACGCTTTGGCATTGGCGCAGTGGCTGCAGCAACAAGAAGTGGTAACCTGGGTAAATTATCCGGGATTAAGTGATAGTCCCTATTACGAGCTGGCGAAAGAGTACTTGCCAGAAGGACAGAGTGGTATCGTTACTTTTGGTGTGAAAGGAGGATATGATGCAGCTAAGATTATAGCAGACGAAACAAAATTATTTTCTTTACTGGCCAATATTGGTGATACCAAATCTTTAATTATCCATCCTGCCAGTACCACCCATCAGCAACTTGATGACGAAGCTCAAAAATCGACCGGTGTTTCTAAAGATTTAATACGTTTGTCTGTAGGTCTGGAAGATATCGAGGATTTAAAAGAAGATCTTAAATTGGTATTTTCAAAAATAAAATGAGAATAATATATTGAGTACTTTTGGATAGTTACTCAATAGAATTACTAGTAATTAAAAGATATAAAACCCTTACAGTATGTCTACTCCACATTTCGAAACCGAAGCTATACGTACGCAGATAGAACGTTCACAGTTTTTAGAACATTCGTCCCCGTTGTACCTAACCTCAAGTTATATCTTTGAAGATGCCGAAGATATGCGTGCTTCCTTTTCCGAAGAAAAAGAACGGAATATTTATAGCAGGTTCTCGAATCCTAATACTTCAGAATTTGTCGAAAAAATAGCCAAAATGGAGGGAGCAGAAGCTGGATTTGCTTTTGCTACCGGAATGAGTGCCGTGTTTTCTTCACTTGCAGCTTTATTAAATGCCGGCGATCATATAATTTCAGCACGATCGGTTTTTGGGAGTACTCATTCTTTGTTTACTAAATTTTTTCCGAAGTGGAATATCTCGCATAGCTATTTTAAAGTTAATGAAGTAGACAAAATTGAAAGCTTAATTAAACCTGAAACCAAAATTATTTTTGCTGAAACACCAACAAATCCTGGTGTAGATATTATCGATTTAGAACTTTTAGGTAAGATTGCTAAAAAGCATAACTTGATTTTGGTGATCGATAACTGTTTTGCCACACCTTATATTCAGAACCCTATTAAATATGGTGCAGATTTGGTGATCCACTCGGCTACAAAAATGATAGATGGCCAGGGAAGGGTTTTAGGCGGAGTTACGGTTGGAAATGCCGATCTTATTCGGGAGATCTATTTGTTCTCCAGAAATACCGGTCCCGCACTAAGTCCGTTTAACGCCTGGGTACTTTCAAAGAGTTTGGAAACTTTAGCCGTGCGTTTAGAAAAACATTCTGAAAATGCACTAAAATTAGCCGAATTTTTAGAAAGCCATCCCAATGTTCAGCATGTTAAATATCCATTCCTAAAATCGCATCCGCAATATGAGATTGCAAAAAAACAAATGCGTTTAGGAGGAAATATTATTTCTTTTGAAATTAAAGGAGGGATCGATGCCGGTAGAAAATTTGTAAATTCAGTAAAAATGTGTTCCAGAAGTGCAAATTTAGGGGATACTAGAAGTATTGTAACGCATCCGGCAAGTACCACTCATAGTAAATTAAGCGAAGAAGATAGATTAGAAGTAGGAATAACCGATGGACTAATAAGGACCTCGGTTGGTTTAGAACATATCGATGATATTATTGAAGATATTAAACAAGCTTTATCCTAAATGCTGTGAGTTAAGATAGAGCTTTGCGACTATCCAATTATACGTTCTTTAAAATTGAATGAATTTTGAAAAAGTGTATGGCGAAGTTGAAAAATTAAAATTATTTATCTTCGCCGTATGCTTTCAAAGAAAACAAAATACGGAATTAAGGCCTTAACTTTTATAGCAAGGCAGCCAGAAGGAAATCCTGTGCAAACTTCAGAAATTGCCAAGAGTGAAAATATCTCGCTCAAATTTTTGGAAAGTATTCTATTAATACTCAGGAAATCTGGCTTTTTAGGTTCAAAAAAAGGAAAAGGCGGAGGTTATTATCTAATTAAAGAACCACAAGATATTAAAATGACCGCAGTCATTAGAGTATTAGAAGGTCCTATAGCAATGGTGCCCTGTGTAAGTCTTAATTATTACGAAAAGTGTGAAGACTGCCCAGAGGAGCAAACCTGCTCTGTTCATAAATTAATGATCCAGGTTCGTGATAGCACCTTAAATGTACTTGGCGAAAATACCCTGGCCGATCTGGCTTAATGGTATTTTGTGATGTAAAATGTTAAAAATCAAAAAATAATCAACAAATTGTTGGTGTATAAGAAAATGAAGATTACTTTTGTTTTAATAACCTACTAAATCTATAGGATAATAGGTTGATAAGAATTAAAAGAAAAAAGTGGACTTCAGGAAAGATAAGATTATGAAAAGGTATACAGATAAAGAACTAAAAATCCTTAATCAGCAATTAAAAGGTATAAGCCCTGAAGAAATTATCCAGTGGGTAATTTTAAACAGTAAGCGCCCCGTAGTAACAACTAATTTTAGACCTTACGAGGTAGCTATTTTACATGCTGTTTCTAAAATTAAATCTGATGTTCAGGTAGTTTGGTGTGATACCGGCTATAATACTCCGCAAACCTATCAGCATGCTAAAGAGGTGATTGATATTCTGGATCTAAATGTTAAAATTTATATACCCAAGCAAACTGCTGCCTATCGTGATGCGATGTTTGGTGGAATTCCGCAGGTAGATAGTTCAGATCACGATGAATTTACCCGTCAGGTAAAATTAGAACCTTTTCAAAGAGCGATGAGAGAGCAGCAGCCGGATATCTGGTTTACCAATCTCCGTAAAGGGCAAACTGCTTTCCGTGATAGTATCGATATTCTTAGCTACAGTAAGGATGGTCTTTTAAAAGTAAGTCCTTTTTATCATTGGAGTGATGAAAAACTGGATCTTTATTTAGAAGAGTATAATCTTCCTAATGAGCATAAATATTTTGATCCGACAAAAGTATTGTCCAATAGAGAATGTGGACTACACGCGTAATAAAAGTGATATTTAATTTAAATATTAAAGATGAAAATTATTGTAAATACAAAAGTGATGTGGTGTAAATCGATGTGTTTGCGTAGCATAATATGCACTTAAAAGTCATCATTGTATTTAGTTATATATAAAGTCCTTTTAAGTGTAAACTGAAAAGGACTTTTTTGTTTCCTTCTGTTTTAAACAGATTCCTCTCAATTAAAATAAATTATCCATGCAAAGTTTTAGAACCGAAATTGAAAATCCTGTTGTCGAAAAAGACATCATCGATTTAGAAAAGAAAATTCGACTGTTTCGCGAAGGCAAAGCAGACGAAGAGAAATTCCGAAGCCTGCGCCTTGCGCGTGGAGTTTACGGCCAAAGGCAGGCTGGTGTACAAATGGTTCGTATAAAACTGCCTTTTGGAAAAATAACTTCAGAGCAATTACATCGTATTGCTGATGTGTCTGATGAATATTCTACCGGAAGATTGCATATCACTACCCGTCAGGATATCCAGATTCATTATGTAAGCTTAGATCGTACGCCCGAACTTTGGGCGCAGCTTGAAAAGGATGATATAACGCTAAGAGAGGCTTGTGGAAATACGGTAAGAAATATTACGGCGTCGCCAACAGCCGGGATTGATATTGATGAACCTTTTGATGTTTCCCCTTATGCCGATGCTGCTTTTCGATTTTTTCTACGGAACCCAATTTGCCAGGAAATGGGACGGAAGTTTAAAATTGCATTTTCTGCAACAGATGAGGATACGGCCTTAAGCTATATCCATGATCTTGGGTTTATTCCGAAGTTAAAAAACGGAAAACGAGGCTTTAAAGTAATGTTGGGTGGCGGACTGGGTTCACAACCGCGCCATGCCGATAAATTATATGATTTTATTGAAGCTGAAAAAATTATTCCGCTTATAGAATCGGTTCTTCGAGTATTTGATCGTCACGGGGAACGGGCAAAACGGTTAAAAGCGAGAATGAAGTTTTTAATCAAGGATATAGGCTTAGAAGCTTTCTTAGAATTAGTTGATGAACAGAAAAAAGCTTTATCTCAAGAAAAAGTAGAATTTCATATCGATAAATTCGAGGCTGCTCCACCGCTTCAGGATATTGAGGTTCCTTCAATAAAAATTGAAGCTGAAAAGGATTACAAGGTTTGGCGAAATACCAATGTTGTTCCGCAGAAACAGGAAGGACTATTTGCTATTGGAATACGTGTACCTTTAGGTGATTTTTATACCGGAGGAGCCAGACAATTAGCCGATTTGATTAAGAGATACGCGGGAAACGAAATTCGCCTAAGCTTACGTCAGGATATTTTAGTTCGTCATGTACGGGAAGAACTATTACCCTTTTTCTATACTGAATTAAAGAAATTGGGGTATGCAGAAACCGGTTACGATAAAACGATAGATATTACCGCTTGCCCGGGTACGGATACTTGTAATTTAGGAATTGCCAGTAGTACCGGGATTGCAGATGTTTTGGAAGATGTTTTAAAAGAAGAATATCCGCAGTTTATTAATGGGAAGGATATTACTATAAAAATAAGTGGTTGTATGAATGCCTGCGGGCAGCATAATATGGCTGAAATCGGTTTTCAGGGAATGTCGATTAAATCGGGGAAAGCCGTAGCACCTGCATTACAGGTATTACTTGGTGGCGGTGTTTTAGGAAATGGGGAAGGCCGCTTTGCCGATAAAGTGGTAAAAGTTCCCAGTAAACGCGGTCCGGAAGCCTTAAGAGTTTTATTGAATGATTTTGATGCGAATGCAAGAAGTGATGAAAAATTTATCCAATATTATGATCGACAAGGAAAAACTTATTTCTATGATTTATTAAAAGACTTGGCAGATACCTCAGATCTTAGCGAAAATGATTTTATCGATTGGGGGCATGAAAAACCTTATATCAAAGCGGTTGGAGTAGGAGAATGTGCCGGTGTGGTGATCGATCTTATTGCCACCTTACTTTTTGAAAGTGAAGAGAAGATTGACAATGCGCAAAGCGCTTTAGATCGTAAAGCATGGTCAGACTCTATTTACCATTCCTATACTTCAATCGTAAATTCGGCAAAAGCATTGTTGTTAGCCGACGATGTAAAAACCAATACCCAAGCCGGAATAATAGCGCAATTTGACGAGCTATTTGTAGAAACCGGTAAAATTGAACTTTCAACTTCTTTTAAAGAGTTCACGTATCAATTAAATGAACATGAACCTGGCGAAGAATTTGCTCAGAAATATATCGAAGATGCGCGTTTATTCTTAAAAAGGGTAGATGCTTATAGAACAAAGGAGGTGCAAGATGTATAATCTTCCAAAACTAAGTGTAGTGGGCGCAGGTCCCGGTGATCCAGAACTTATCACATTAAAAGCACTAAATACGCTAAAATCGGCGAAAGTGGTGCTTTACGACGCGCTTATTAATCGTGAGTTACTGGAATACGCGCCGCAAGCCGAGCATATTTACGTTGGAAAACGTAAAAATAAGCATCGTTATTCTCAGGACGAGATCAATGATCTTATTGTGAACTATGCCAATGAACGTGGGCACGTAGTGCGACTTAAAGGTGGTGATCCTTTTATCTTCGGAAGAGGTTCTGAAGAGATTAATTACGCCAAAAGCAAAGGTTTGGATACCGCAGTGGTTTCAGGAATCACTTCGTCCATCGCCGTGCCGGCCAATGTGGGGATTCCACTCACACAACGTGGAACAGCGGAAAGTTTTTGGGTGATTACCGGAACAACTTCCGCGAGAAAATTATCCAGTGACGTTTACCTGGCAGCACAATCTACAGCGACGGTAGTTATTTTGATGGGAATGAGTAAGCTTGCTGAAATTGTAAAGATTTTCAGTGAATTTGGAAAAGAAGATATGCCGGTAGGGATCATTCAGAATGGGACTACGGTCAATGAACAATCAGGCTTTGGAACCATAAAAACCATAGAAAAAGTAGTGGCTGAAAAGAAATTAACCGCACCCTCAATTATCGTTATTGGCGAGGTGGTGAAAGAAAGTCATCAATTGCCTAAAGAACTAAAAGAAGCAAGTGGATTTTCAGCTTCAGCATATTCAAAATTTTTGAAAATCGGAGCAGCGTAATTAGAAGTTAGAAGTTAGAAGTTGGAGTTTAGAAAATAGACCAGAGAGAAGAGACTAAAGAACCAAGAAACATAAATTATTTTGAATGCAATGTTGAATGGTTAATTATAAAAGTAATGAATATTTCAAATTGAGTGAACGTTTAGATTTTTAAAAAAAGCTGAAAGCTGACTTCTGAAAGTTTAAAATTATCAACTATGAATGATTTTAAGCTGTAATCAGATTATAAAATCAATAAAATAGAACCTAGGTCATATTCTATGAAATTTTAAATCATGAATATTGAATTTTTTTAAAAAGTGCAGTGAACAGTCAATTATAAACTTTAGACTTTTTTCAAATTTCCGCTGAGGGCTAATTGCTGAAAGCTTTGAGCTAATAGCTAAAAAATATGCAAGCAAGAAACGAATTATATCCTGTTTTTTTAAAAGTAAACAACTTAAACATCCTTGTTGTAGGTGGAGGCAACGTTGGGCATGAGAAACTTCATTTTTTACTGAAGTCGAGCCCAAATGCCAATGTTGAGGTTGTGGCCAAATGGTTCGCGCCAGAAACGGAAGCCCTCGCTAAAAAACACGGAGTCAAATTGATTAAAAGCAGGTATAAAAGAAAATTTCTTAAAAAACGTCACATCGTAGTAGCCGCAACAAACGATGCTAGACTTAATAAGCGAGTACATAGGCATGCGAAAAAGCGGTATTTGCTTGCAAATATTGCCGATACGCCCGAGTTATGTGATTTTTATATGGGCGGAATTGTAAATAAAGGCAACGTGAAAATAGCGATTTCTACCAATGGAAAATCGCCAACAACGGCCAAACGTTTACGTCAGTTTTTTGAAGAAGTAATTCCGGAAGATGTTAATCGAATGGTCGAAAATCTTAATGAATATCGAAAAACCATCAAAGGTGATTTTGAAGCCAAGGTGGAACAATTAAATACAATAACCGAATCTTTAATCGTAAAGAAAGATAAAAATGATTAAAACAGATATCCTAATTATAGGAGCAGGCCCCACAGGATTATTTACCGTTTTTGAAGCGGGATTGTTAAAATTAAAAACACATTTAATCGACGCTTTACCGCAGCCAGGTGGTCAATGTTCAGAAATTTATCCCAAAAAACCGATTTATGATATTCCGGCGTTCCCGGAAATTAACGCAGGCGATTTGGTGAATAATCTAATGGAACAAATTAAACCTTTTGAACCTGGATTTACGTTAGGGGAGCGTGCAGAAACTTTAGAAAAGTTAGACGACGGTACTTTTATCGTAACCACCAATAAAGGAACAAAGCATCACGCTCCAGTGGTAGCCATTGCAGGAGGTTTGGGTTCTTTTGAACCACGTAAGCCACCTATTCAGAATATTGCCGATTACGAAGATAAAGGCGTAGAATATTTTATTAAAGATCCAGAAATCTATCGTGGAAAAAAAGTAGTGATTGCCGGTGGTGGAGATTCTGCTTTAGATTGGGCCATTTATTTAGCCGATGTTGCTGAAGAAGTAGCCCTGGTACACCGAAGAAAAGAGTTTAGGGGCGCTTTAGATTCTGTAGAAAAGGTGTCTGAATTATCGAAACTTGGTAAAATTGAAATGATAACCAATGCTGAGGTCGTTGGCCTAAATGGAGAAGATGATTTAGAGCAGGTAGTGATTCGCCATAAAGATGAAGCACGAGGTGAAGAATTTAGAGATGTAGATCATTTTATTCCGTTATTCGGATTATCACCAAAATTAGGGCCCATTGGAAACTGGGGATTAGAGATCGAAAAGAATGCGATTAAAGTGGACAATTCTTACGATTATGCCACTAATATTCCGGGAGTCTACGCCATTGGAGATGTAAATACCTATAAAGGAAAATTAAAACTGATCTTATCTGGTTTCCACGAAGCAGCGATTATGTGCCAGAGTGCCTATCAGAGAATTTTCCCAGATAAAAAATACGTACTTAAATATACTACAGTTGGTGGGGTAGAAGGCTTCGATGGCTCTAAAAAAGAAGCCAAGAAAGAAGTAGTGCAGAGTATAGGGTAGAAGAAGTTAGATTTTAGATCGCTTCGCTGTTATAAATTAGACAATTTGGTGATGTGTTAATGTGATATTAATGTCATTTCGACCGAAGCGTAGCGTAGCGGAGAAATCTAAATCCTATGTTATAAAAAACGTCATTTCATAAATCAGGAATGACGTTTTTTATAATACTTTCAAAGTAGCAAAGGTTACAAAAGAATCATAACACGTTTCGTATATTTGAATCAAAATTAAAATAGATGAAAATCTTTCTAAAAAGGCTTAATGATGCCTATCACTTTGAGACCAAAAATGAACGTGGTGATATTGTTCATTTAGATAATAAATCTGAAGAAAATCCACAGGGAGGAAGCCCAATGGATCTTTTACTTCGTGGAATTGCTGGTTGTAGCAGTATCGATGTCGTGATGATCTTAAAAAAACAGAAAATAGAATTAGAAGATCTTCAGGTAGAAGTTGATGGTTTTAGAGAAGAGGGCGCTATACCCAATGTTTTCAAGAAAATACACCTAAACTTTATGCTGAAGGGCGATCTTGCTCCTCAAAAAGCATTAAGAGCAGTAGAACTTTCTATGGATAAATACTGTTCTGTAGCAAAAATGTTAGAAAAAGCAGTGGAAATATCCTACGAAGTAAACGTAAATGGAGAAGTGGTAAAGTAATTATTAGTTCCTTTTATTAATATTACAAAGACTATCGTCATTTCGTGATTGACACGAAATCTCATGAATAGTATAAAAACAGATGAGATCCTGAATCGAGTTCAGGATGACTTATACTGAATTAAAAATCGATTTCTTATTTTGAATCTTTTTTGTGGCCTATCGAAAATTGCTTGTAAAATTGAAAGTGAGGGAAGCGTGAAAAATTTTAGGCTGTTTGAGCGAAGCGAGTTTCTAAAATTTAGCTTCCGAACATACAATTTCAAGCAAGATTCGTAAGCCTAGATTTTTTTGGTTCGTTTTTTCATCAATGGAAAAAATGAACAGAATTATTTTAAGGAAATAATTGATTAATTTTTTAATAAAGAAGAAGTAAACTAAGATTTTTACTCATTCTCTTGTCATTATAATAGATCGCCGTATATTAGCGGGCTCAGTTCATAAATTTATTAGCGTTATCAAGAAAGGTTGAGGGATTAGACCCTGTGAAGCCTTAGCAACCCTCCTTATCTAAACGATATTGGGAGAAGGTGCTACCTTCTACTACGTATTTTACGTAGATAGATAACAAACAGACTTTCCTTTATCTTCTTTTTTGATAGCCAATAGAATAGCATAACATGTCGAAATTAGAAGAATTATTAGCTGAAAAAATATTAATACTTGATGGTGCGATGGGAACCATGCTTCAGGAATATAAATTTTCTGAAGAAGATTTCCGTGGAGATCGTTTTAAAGACTGGCCGGTTTCTGTACAGGGAAACAACGACCTGCTTTCAATTACGCAGCCTGAAGCTATTGCTACAATACATAAAAAATACTTTCAGGCGGGTGCCGATATTGTAGAAACCAATACTTTTTCTGGTACTACTATAGCTATGGCAGATTATCAAATGGAAGAACTGGTTGAGGAATTAAATTACGAATCGGCCAGAATCGCTAAACAAGTAGCTACTGAATTAACCGAAGCAAATCCCGATCAACCTAAATTTGTTGCCGGTGCAATGGGGCCTACCAACAAAACCGCGAGTATGTCTCCAGATGTAAATGATCCGGGATTTCGTGCCATTTCGTTCGATGAACTTCGAATCGCTTACAAACAACAAGCAAGAGCTTTGATAAGAGGCGGAGTAGATATTCTTCTGGTAGAAACTGTTTTTGATACCTTAAATGCAAAAGCAGCACTTTTTGCAATCGACGAACTTAAAGAAGAATTAGACCTGGATATTCCGGTGATGGTAAGCGGTACAATTACCGATGCTTCTGGTAGAACCTTATCCGGGCAAACAGCCGAAGCTTTCTTAATTTCAGTATCACATATTCCACTTATGAGTATTGGTTTTAATTGTGCGCTGGGAGCAAAACAGTTAACGCCGCATTTAGAGGTGTTAAGCTATAAAACGCAATACGGAGTGTCAGCCTATCCTAATGCGGGGCTGCCAAATGCCTTTGGTGAGTATGACGAATCTCCTGAAGAAATGTCGAAGCAAACTCGCGAATATTTAGATAAAAGTCTGGTGAATATCCTTGGCGGTTGTTGCGGTACAACACCAGCTCATATAAAAGCAATTGCTGATATTGCAAAAGAATACAAACCACGACCGATAAAAAGTCTTCAACATAAAAAAGCTTCGGCCTAAGATGGAAGGATTACACAGTAATTTAGCAAATAATACTTCAGGGAAAACCGATTATCGACCCTTGCAATTGTCGGGTCTGGAACCTTTAATTATTACGCCAGACAGCAATTTTGTAAACGTAGGGGAGCGTACCAATGTAGCCGGTTCTAAGCGATTTTTACGATTAATCAAAGAAGAAAAGTTCGATGAAGCTTTAGACGTTGCTAGAGATCAGGTGGATGGCGGTGCGCAGATTATTGATATTAATATGGACGACGGACTTATCGATGGTAAAGAGGCCATGGTAAAGTTCCTAAATCTTATCGTAGCAGAGCCTGATATCGCTCGTGTGCCTATTATGATCGATAGTTCCAAATGGGAAATTATCGAAGCTGGTTTGCAAGTGGTACAGGGAAAATGTGTAGTGAATTCGATTTCCTTAAAAGAAGGCGAAGCCCAATTTATAGAGCATGCACGAAAAATAAAGCGTTACGGTGCGGCAGTTATTGTCATGGCTTTTGATGAAGTTGGGCAGGCCGATAATTATGAACGCCGAATAGAAATTGCAAAGCGCTCTTATGATGTTCTGGTAGATAAAGTGAAATTTCCGCCAGAAGATATCATTTTCGATTTAAATATTTTTCCTGTCGGAACAGGTATGGATGAGCATCGTAGGAATGCGATAGACTTTATTGAAGCAACTGCATGGGTTAAAGAAAACTTACCATACTGTAGTGTGAGTGGTGGGGTTAGTAATGTATCTTTTTCTTTCCGCGGGAATAATCCGGTGCGTGAAGCTATGCATTCTGTGTTTTTATACTACGCGATTAAAGCCGGAATGAATATGGGAATTGTAAACCCGGCTTTGTTGGAGGTTTACGATCAAATTCCTAAAGACTTATTAGAGCATGTAGAAGATGTAATTTTAGATCGTCGTGACGATGCAACCGAGCGTTTATTGGATTTTGCTGAAACCGTAAAAGGAACCGCAAAAACCAGTAAAGTCGATTTAAGTTGGCGAGAGGGCAGTATTCAAGACCGAATAACCCATGCGTTGGTAAAAGGAGTAGATGCCTATATTGTTGAGGACGTAGAAGCAGCCAGACTAGAAGCAGAGCGGCCTATCGATGTAATTGAAGGCTCGTTAATGATCGGGATGAATGTGGTTGGAGATCTCTTCGGAAGTGGTAAAATGTTTCTTCCGCAGGTGGTAAAATCGGCACGAGTAATGAAAAAAGCCGTAGCCTACCTATTGCCTTTTATTGAAAATGATAAAACCAGTAAACGTGAGCCTGCCGGAAAAGTTTTGATGGCTACCGTAAAAGGAGATGTTCATGATATCGGGAAAAACATTGTAAGTGTAGTTTTAGGGTGTAATAATTACGAAATTATTGATTTGGGCGTAATGGTTCCGCCAGAGAAAATTATTGATGCCGCAAAAGCTAACAATGTAGATGCTATAGGTTTAAGCGGATTAATCACCCCTTCTTTAGATGAAATGGTTTTTTTAGCTAAAGAAATGCAACGCCAAAATTTTAATGTGCCTTTACTTATTGGTGGGGCTACAACGTCTAAAGCACATACGGCGGTAAAAATCGATCCGCAATATATGCACGCTGTGGCACATGTTAACGATGCTTCACGAGCAGTTACGGTTGTTGGTGATTTGTTGAATAAAAAGACAAGGGAAACCTATAAAGAAAACCTTAAGGCAGAATACGAGGTTTTCCGAAACAATTTTGGAAAACGTAGTAAAGTAAAAAGTTTTCTGTCTATTGAAGAAGCTCGAGAAAACAATTATAAAATAGATTGGAAAACAACCAATATCACGAAACCAAATCGTTTAGGAATTCAGATTCTTGAAGATTTCGATTTAAATGAATTAGTAGATTATATCGATTGGAGTCCGTTTTTTAGAAGTTGGGATCTTCATGGCCGTTACCCTAAGATTTTAGAAGATGAAGTAGTCGGGGAACAGGCAAAATCATTATTTGCAGATGCTAAGGTGTTGCTGAAGCGTATTTTAGATGAAAAATTATTAAAAGCAAAAGCGATTTTTGGACTTTTTGAAGCTAATACCATAAACAGTGATGATATTGAAGTGTATTATAATCAAGATTCCGAAGAAAAAACAGCAATTTTCAGAACACTAAGGCAGCAATTAAAAAAGCATGCTGGGAAGCCCAATTTTGCACTTTCAGATTATATAGCACCTAAAGAAAGTGGAATAAAAGATTATATAGGTTGCTTTTGTGTTTCTACCGGATTTGGTACGCAGGAACTAGCGGCAGAATTCGAGAAAAATCACGATGATTATAATTCAATTATGATCAAAGCACTGGCCGACCGTTTTGCGGAAGCTTTTGCTGAATACTTGCACAAAAAAATCAGGAAAGAAGATTGGGGGTATGCTTCCCAAGAAAATCTAAGTAACGAAGAACTTATTAAAGAAAATTATAAAGGTATTCGTCCGGCACCTGGATATCCGGCCTGTCCAGATCATTTAGAGAAATTAACCATTTGGGATATTTTAAAGGTTGAAGAGCGCATTGGCGTAAAACTAACTGAAAGTTTAGCCATGTGGCCCGCAGCTAGCGTAAGTGGTTATTATTTTGCAAATCCTGAAGCGAGGTATTTTGGACTAGGAAAGATAAAAGAAGATCAGGTTAAAGATTTTGCCGAACGTAAAGGCATTGATTATAAAAAGGCCGAAAAATGGCTTAACCCAAATATTGCAGATTAAAAATGAGCTGACGGCTAACAGCTATCAGCGATTAGCAGCTTAAGACAATGAAAGTAACCGAGCATATAGAAAACGCAAAAGGAAAAACTCTTTTTTCATTTGAAATTGTTCCTCCACAAAAGGGAAAAAATATTCAGGAATTATACGATAATATCGATCCTTTAATGGAATTTAATCCGCCATTTATAGATGTAACGACTTCTAGAGAAGAGCATATCTACATTAAGCGGGAAGATGGATTGCTAGAACGTAAAATTACCAGAATGCGTCCCGGTACAGTTGGTATTTGTGCGGCAATAAAGCAAAAGTACGATGTAGATACTATTCCGCATGTGCTTTGCGGTGGGTTTACAAAAGAAGAAACCGAATATGTGTTAGTAGATTGTCATTATTTAGGAATCGAAAATGTGATGGCATTACGAGGTGATGCGATGAAACATCAGCGTTATTTTGAACCTACAACTGGTGGACACTGTTATGCCAATGAGCTTGTAGGTCAAATTAAAGACCTATCCAAAGGAAAATATTTAAATGAAGTTATTGATTCTGATAATCATGCCGATTTTTGTGTTGGGGTGGCCGGTTATCCTGAGAAGCATTTAGAATCACCTTCTTTAGAAACCGATCTTAAAAAATTAAAAGCAAAGGTAGATGCCGGCGCCGATTATGTGGTGACTCAAATGTTTTTTAATAATCAGGCGTATTTTGAGTTTGTAGAGAAAGCAAAGCAAATGGGCATAAATGTACCTATAATCCCTGGCATTAAACCTATTGCTGTAAAGAAGCATTTACAATTGCTACCGCATGTATTTAGCATTGATCTGCCACAAGACCTAATTGATAATGTAGAGGCTTGTAAGAATAATAAAGAAGTCAGAGAAGTGGGAATCGAATGGGCGATTCAACAAACAAAAGAATTGAAAGAAGCGGGAGTACCGGTACTACATTTCTATTCGATGGGAAAAAGCTCGAATATTAAAAAGATTGCTGAAGCGGTATTTTAGTATTTAGACCGCTAAAGCTGTTAGTAGTTAGAATTTAGATCGCTGCGCTTTTAGATTTGGAGAATCAAGAGTCAGGACTTAATTATTTTGAGTGCTGAAGGTTGAATTGAAAAATAGCTTTTTCAAAGCAATCAAAAAGAAAGAAACTAAGAATCAGTATTATCCAAAAGTTTTAATTAAATCTAATATCGTCCTACTTTTTGTTATTGTAGTAAAAACAATGAAGAATTGCGCGGCTGGTAGTGGAGTTCTGCCTAGCGGAGCGGTTGCAGAACGCATGTGTAATTTTTCAGCAGTTTTTCAAGATATCAAAAATAAGACTAGACTTTTTGTTTCTTTTTATGGCAATGATAAAAAGAAAGTATATTGAATTCTTTTTAGTCTTGAATTTTGCTAACAGGCAAGTGAAGCATAGCCGAACGGCGAAATCTTTCCGCTGATAGCTCAAGGCTGAAAGCTAAAATTCTCACTACTAAATACTAATTGAAAAAAATGTTGGTTGATCGTAAATTATTACCGTAATTTGTGGTTACAAAGTTCAGAAACTTACTGATTGTTATCAAGAAAGGCTGAGGGAATAGACCCGCAGAAGCCTTAGCAACCCTTTGCAAACAAAGAAGGTGCTACGTTCTACCGATTTTCGGATAGATAACAGAATGATTCTTCACCGAATTAATCGCAAAAACTTTTCTTGATCGTAACAAAGCGCACTCCTATCACAAGGATGTATGCTGATGTCAGTCTGTTTTAAGCTTTAAAAGTTTAAAAAATAGAAAAGTTGAAACAAGATCTATTACAATTACAGCTTAAAGATTTTACCACATTAAGTGGCAGTACACAAGACATTATCCTGTCGTATCATATATTTGGTCAGCCGTTACATTCGGCACCTATTGTGATGATTAATCATGCGCTTACAGGGAATTCTGAGGTTGCCGGTGAAACCGGTTGGTGGAAAGATGTGGTTGGTAAAGAAAAATGTATAGATACCGATAAATATACCATCCTGGCATTTAATGTTCCGGGAAATGGTTATGACGGTATTTTAATCGAGAACTATAAAGACTTTGTCGCAAGAGATATTGCCAGAATATTTCTTTTAGGTTTAGATTCATTAAAAATCGATCATCTTTTTGCCTTAGTTGGTGGTTCTTTGGGTGGCGGAATTGCATGGGAAATGGCGGCGCTTAGTCCAGAAATTACCGATAATTTAATCACGGTGGCCACAGATTGGAAATCGACTGACTGGCTTATCGCCAATTGCCAGATTCAGGAATTGTTTTTAAATAATTCTAAAAATCCGGTGCATGATGCGCGCATGCATGCGATGCTGTGTTACCGAACCCCGGAGTCGTTTAAATCCCGTTTTAAAAGAACCACAAATGAGGAACTTCAGGTTTTTAATGTAGAAAGCTGGTTGCTACATCACGGCGCGAAACTTCAGGAACGTTTTCAGGTGGGAGCGTACAAATTAATGAATCAACTTTTAAAAACGATAGATGTTTCCCGTGGCCGTCCAGAATTGGACAAAGTATTGGAGAGTATTAAAGCCAATATTTTTATTATAGGAGTAGACTCAGATCTCTTTTTTACAGCAGAAGAAAACAGGGAAACTTACAAACAGCTAGCGCAAAGCAGCAATAAAGTGACGTATGGCGAAATTCATTCATTACACGGTCATGATGCATTTTTAATCGAATTTAAACAACTGGAGAATATAATTGCAGGCATTTTTCAAAAAGCAAATAAAATGAAAGTAGTAAAGTTTGGCGGAAAATCTCTAGCCAACGGAGAAGGTATCAATAGGGTTTTAGAAATTATAGAAGAAAAGATTCAAAATGAAGAGCGTATTGCGGTGGTGGTTTCAGCACGAGGAAAAACCACAGATCAGCTTGAAAATTTACTGGAGAAAGCATCAGAGAACGAAGATTTTGCTTCAGCTTTCGAGAAGTTTAAAGCCTATCAGATTTCCGAATATGATTTTGTAGATTTTTCCGAAGAATTTAAAAGTATCGAGAAGCTACTTGAAGGTGTTCGTTTGCTTGGTGATTATAGCCCTAAAATTAAGGATCAGTTACTTTCTCAGGGAGAACTAATGTCGGCTAAATTGATTACTGAAATTTTAAAAAAACGTGGTTATAGAGCCAATTTTACCGATAGCCGCCAGTTGATAAAAACCGATGATATTTTTGGAAATGCTCAGCCTTTAGAGGCGCTTTCTAAAGAAAATGTCGTAAAGCATTTTGAAGAATTCAATGGTAAAACGGTGAATATCGTGACTGGTTTTATTGGGTCGAATGCTAAAAATGAAACCACCACTTTGGGGAGGAATGGCAGTAATTATACGGCTTCTTTAATCGCGAATTACCTGGATGCCGAAGAGTTACAAAATTATACGCATGTAGATGGAATTTATACAGCAAATCCAGATTTAGTGCCAAGTGCACAACGCATCGAACAGCTGTCTTATAACGAAGCGAATGAGCTTGCGAATTTTGGAGCGACGATTTTACATGCAAAAACAATAATTCCGTTAATCGAAAAGAATATTCCGCTTCGTATCCTGAATACCTTTAATAATGATAATCAGGGCACTTTGATCACGGCAAAACCAAATAAAGAAGGAATGAAATCCCTTTCGGTTTTGGAGCATACAGCCTTGCTAAATCTAGAAGGTCGTGGTCTACTCGGGAAATCTGGTGTGGATGCAAGGATTTTCCGAGCGCTTGGGGATGCACAAATAAGTGTAAGTATTATTTCCCAGGGTTCTTCGGAAAGAGGGATTGGTTTGGTGGTTGATGCTGAAAATGCCATACGGGCCGTAAAAGCTTTAGAACGAGAATTTGAAAGTGATTTTTATTCTAAAGACGTCAACAAAATTTCAGTAGTCGATGATGTTTCGGTGATCTCAATCGTTGGTCAGGATCTAAGTACTTTCCATAAACCATACGATGCCTTAATCAGGAACCAGATCGTGCCGTTGCTTTTCAATAATACGGTAACGGGGAAAAACGTGAGTTTGGTGGTGAAAAAATCTCAGCTTAACAAAGCCTTAAACGTAATTCACGGAGAGATCTTTGAGATTTGTAAAAAGATTAATATCGCGATTTTTGGTCACGGAACGGTTGGGGGCACTCTAATAAGTCAGATTTTAGATTCGGCTGCTTCAATCGAGGAGCGTAAAAAGGTAAAACTGAATATTTTTGCTGTTTCGAATTCCAGAAAATTATTGCTTCATGCTACCGGAATTGGTTCAGAATGGAAAACGCAACTGGAAGAGGCGCAGCAAGAAGCTTCAATTGATGAAGTAATTAAATACGCGAAATTATTCCACCTGGAAAACCTGATTGCGGTAGATAATACGGCCAGTAAGGAGTTTGTTCAGCATTATAATAAACTGGTAGATCATGGTTTTGATTTGGTCTCTTCCAATAAGATTGCAAATACTTTAGATTTTGATTTTTATGCAGCACTGCGCGAAAACTTAGAGAAAAATCAGAAACAATATCTATATGAAACCAATGTTGGTGCAGGTTTACCTTTAATTGATACCATAAGAATTTTACATCTTTCCGGAGAGAATATTACCAGGATTCGTGGTGTTTTTTCAGGAACTCTAAGTTATTTATTCAATACTTTTTCTGCGGAAGATCGATCCTTTAGTAGTGTGTTGAAAGAAGCCATCGACAAAGGATTTACTGAGCCGGATCCTCGGGAAGATTTAAACGGAAATGATGTTGGTCGAAAATTATTGATTTTGGCCAGGGAACTTGACCTTCATAATGAGTTTACTGATGTGAAAATAAATAATCTGGTGCCGGAAGATTTACGTGGTGGTGATGCAAAAACATTTGTAGCGAAATTGGAAGAATTAGATGAGACTTATCAGAAAATAAAAGAAGAGCAAAAACCTAATCATGTTTTACGATATATAGGTGATTTGTCGGGAGATTTGCAGCAGGATAAAGGAGAGTTAGAAGTAAAACTGGTTTCTGTGCCTGATGAAAGTAGTTTAGGGCAGGTAAAAGGAGCCGATTCTATTTTTGAAATTTATACCGAATCCTATGGCGATCGCCCAATCGTGATTCAGGGAGCTGGCGCGGGTGCTGCCGTAACTGCTCGTGGTGTATTTGGTGATATTTTAAAACTTTCAGAAAAGAAATAGTAGGCTTTAATTGCTGAAAATTGAAATGCCAAAAGCCTCATATTCCATAAAATATGAGGCTTTTTTTGTAACAAATCTTCTTTTAATTCGTGGAATAATAAAGAGGAAGTTATGAAGAAAGGATTTTTACTAGTTACATTTTTATTGTTTTCAACTGTTTTTTACGCACAGCATTATACCAAAGAAAAGATTGAAATTCCGTTTAAACTGAGTCCTAATGGGCATATTATGATCAAGGCAAGTGTAAATGGCGTTCCCGGTAATTTTGTTTTCGATACTGGGGCGGGTATGAATTTGCTCACCAAAGATTTTGCCGATAAAATCGATAGTCTTGAAAAAACAACTCATTTTTATACCGGTCATCGCGCCACCGGTGAAGCGATAACTTCAGATTTATATCAATCTGAGGTACTAAAAATAGCAAACTTCAGCATAGAAGATGAGCAATTTGCAGTGTATGATATCGATTTTCCGTTAGATGGATTAATTTCTTTAACCCCACTTCAGCACAAAGCTTTTACGGTCAATTTTGAAGAAAATAAACTGGTTATTGAATCTGAAGAATCACTTCGGCGAAGGAAAGAGAATATAAAGTTCGAAATGCCATTGGAAATTAATAATGACAGAAATGTAAAAGTGAGTGTTGGAACAATTGTACAACTGGATTCTTTAGAATTACACGTTGGTTTAGATAGCGGTGCCGGTTTTGATGTTTATCGTTTTAATTCCAGATATATGGAAGCCCTTGGGATTGATTCTACACAGGTAGAATCTAAATATATCCCGAGTTCTTTTAAGCCCGAACAAGGAAATCAGTATTATTTTGCGGAAGTATCCAGGCTTAGTGATTTAAAAGTAAATGCTGAGCAGATTGGTTTTCGAGCAACATTTATCGACGGACTAATCTACGAAGGGATTATGGGAATTAACTGGATTGGTGAAATAATTACTTTTGATATCCCAGCCAAACGTATACTGGTCAATTAAGTTTAGTTTTTAATATAGGTTAAGGTGTTTCCCCTTTCTAAATAGATTAATGAAATAATAGTATCGTTCCACTCATTAACGATATATTGAAGGGCGGAGGAGTCGTTCTTTAAGGTTAAAAATGGACCTTTTTTTAGAAGTGTACCGTCTTTATATAAAGTATCGGAAAAGTTCATTTGATAATGATCTGAAGCTTTAGTTGTGTTACCTGTATAAAACATGATGAGCGAATCTTTTTTAACTTCAATACCAGCTAGAGAATCCTGACTACTATAATAGGTTGTAGAATGTTGTGACGGTAAAGTAGATTTTAAAGTGTCTCTCTTAACTTTTTGAATAGGTGTAGAAACATTATCTACTGTAGTTTCTGATTTTTTTGAAGCGTTTTGCTGATTCTGGTTATTGCAGCTAACCGATATCATCAAAAGGGAAATCAAGTAGAAAAAGTGTTTTGTCATCAGTAAAATATTAATGTCTTTTTTGAGTAAGTTCAGTAAACAAACTCTCCAGATTTTTGGTTTTTTGATTCAGTTGAAGTGTTTTTAGTCCGTTATCATGTGCAAAATCAAAAACTGTTGAACGCATATCTTCAGCGGTTTCAAATGTGAGTTCATACACAAAACCAGCGGGATTTTTTACATCTTTTAAGTGCGGAAGCTGTTGTAGGGCGATCATTTCAATACGATAATCAAATTCTACTTCGATTATTTGCTCCTGGCCTTTTCTAAGATCGACTAATTTCTGGTTGGTGATAATTTCACCATGATTAATGATAATTACTCGATCACAGATGGCTTCAACTTCCTGCATAATGTGGGTAGATAGAAAAATGGTTTTGTCTTTAGCAATATTTTTGATCAGGCTACGAATTTCGACAAGTTGGTTGGGATCAAGACCAGTGGTAGGTTCATCTAAAATAAGCACCTGAGGGTTGTGCAATAATGCGGCCGCCAGACCCACACGCTGGCGATATCCTTTAGAAAGCTGATCAATTTTTTTATTGGCTTCGGGAGTGAGATTGGTTAATTTAATCACCTCTTCTATACGCTCTTTTTCGGTACCGTAGATTTTAGCATTAAAAGCTAAATATTCGCGTACATACATTTCAGCATATAAAGGATTGTGTTCCGGCAGGTAGCCAATACTTTTTTGTAAATCGTTTAATTGGGTTTCGATGTCATATCCATTTACGCTGGCCGTACCTTTAGAAGGTTTTAAATAACCGGTTAGGATTTTCATAAGTGTCGATTTTCCGGCGCCATTGGGGCCAAGAAAACCCACGATTTCTCCTTTATTAACAGAAAATGAAACCTGATTTAGGGCTTTTTGATCCCCATAAAATTTTGATATGTTTTCTACTGAAATGGACATAGCAGGAGCTTTAGGTCAAAAGTAAGCATAAAATTAGCGCACTAAAAAGTACTTTGGGGTATTATTTATTTCATATTGAAAACTTAGTTTCTAACTTTATTCCATGGCTATTTTTCCTATCATCCTTCTCCCGCAAATACTGGACTAAGATAACGGCAAATGATTATGAGATATAGAAGGTTTGATTTCTAGTAATTTAAATTCTATTCTAATGCTCACCGTGTGATTTTCGTTAAAGGACGGGAAAACTTTAGACTACTTATTTACTTCCGTTGTTAAGAGGTAAATAGCCCGGATTTAGAGCTAATTGAAATTTAAAAGCTTATCTGGTGTGTAAGTGTTTGTGAAACAAAATGTTACTTTTAAATTATTTTTTTAAATAATATTTATTTGGCGAAAAATAGCTGTATATTTGCGCCCTTTAAAAACAGGCTTTTATGGCAGCTATTAAAAATATTGCAATTATTGCGCACGTAGACCACGGTAAAACTACCCTGGTTGATAAGATCATGTACCATTGTCGTTTATTTCGAGAAAACGAGAATACAGGTGATCTTATTTTGGATAATAACGATCTTGAAAGAGAGCGTGGTATTACCATCACTTCTAAAAATGTATCTGTAGTTTATAAAGATACAAAGATTAACATTATCGATACTCCTGGTCACGCCGATTTTGGTGGAGAGGTAGAGCGTGTGCTAAATATGGCAGATGGTGTTTTACTTTTGGTAGATGCTTTTGAGGGGCCTATGCCGCAAACTCGCTTTGTGTTACAAAAAGCAATTGATCTTGGTCTTAAGCCTTGTGTTGTTATAAACAAAGTTGATAAAGAAAACTGTACGCCAGATGAAGTGCACGAAAAAGTTTTTGACTTAATGTTTGAACTTGGAGCTGAAGAATGGCAGTTAGATTTTCCAACGGTGTATGGTTCTGCCAAGAACAACTGGATGAGTGAAGATTGGAAAAACCAAACTGAAAATATCGAGCCATTACTGGATATGGTGATCGAGCATATTCCTTCTCCAAAAGTAGATAAAGAAGGAACACCACAAATGCTTATTACTTCTTTAGATTTCTCTTCATTTACAGGAAGAATTGCAATTGGTCGTTTACAACGAGGTATTTTAAAAGAAGGGATGAATGTTTCTTTGGTTAAAAGAGACGGCTCTATTAAGAAAACAAAAATAAAAGAGCTTCATACTTTTGAAGGCCTGGGTAGGCGTAAGATAGAGACTGTAGAAGCTGGTGATATTTGTGCGGTAGTTGGATTAGATGGTTTTGAAATTGGGGATACTATTGCTGATTTTGAAAATCCTGAAGGTCTTAAAACTATAGCTATCGATGAGCCTACAATGAGTATGCTTTTCACTATTAACGATTCTCCTTTCTTTGGTAAAGATGGTAAATTTGTAACCTCGAGACATATTAAAGAAAGACTAACTAAAGAATTAGAGAAAAATCTTGCATTGCGGGTTAATGAAACAGATAGTGCAGATAAATTCTTAGTGTATGGTCGTGGGGTATTGCATTTATCGGTACTTATCGAGACAATGCGTCGTGAAGGCTACGAACTACAAATAGGACAGCCACAGGTAATCATTAAGGAAATTGATGGTGTAAAATGTGAGCCGGTGGAAGAACTAACGATCGACCTTCCAGAGAATGTATCTGGTAAAGCGGTAGAAATGGTAACGCTTCGTAAAGGAGAAATGTTATCTATGGAGGCTAAAGGAGAGCGTATGGTTTGTGAATTTATTATTCCTTCTCGTGGAATTATAGGTTTACGTAACCAGTTATTAACTGCGACTGCCGGAGAAGCGATTATGGCACACCGCTTTAAAGAATACCAACCCTTAAAAGGTGGAATTCCAGAGCGTTTAAATGGTTCTTTAGTTTCTATGGAAAAAGGTACTGCAATTCCTTATTCTATTGATAAACTTCAAGACCGCGGGAAGTTTTTTGTGGATCCGGGAGAAGATATTTATGAAGGTCAGGTGATTGGTGAAAATTCACGCCAGGATGATATGGTGGTAAATATTACCAAAACCAAAAAGCTTTCTAACGTACGTTCCTCAGGAGCTGATGAAAAAGCGAAGATCGTTCCTGCAATTAAGTTCTCTTTGGAAGAAGCTTTAGAATATATTCAAAAAGATGAGTATGTAGAAGTTACTCCAAATCACTTACGTCTAAGAAAAATTTATCTGACAGAAAACGACAGAAAAAGAAATAAGATTATTTAATTGATCTTTTATACTGAAACAAGAACCTCACAGTTACCCGCTGTGAGGTTTTTTTATGATTTGAAGTGGGTGGTGATATGAGATTAGTGTTTTGTTTGAATAGCGGAAAATGATATAATGTGATCTAATTATTTTTTGACTTACCTCCATTTTTTATTTTTAATTTACTGATGTGTTTTTTGCATTTAATTGAGTTATTTTTATTTATTATATTCATAATCAATAGATTGTATTGGATGTTTCTTTTTAGGTAATTTTTAAAAAAATTAATGAGTTTATTTCAGAATTAATATATTTACCTCATTAACTCTTCACTAAACTTATTAGTTAATGAAAAACATTATTACTCTTTTTATTTTTATTTTATTTATTAGTCACAGTGCTTTTTCACAGGATTTTAGGATCGGCCTTAAAGGAGGTGTTAATATTGGTCATGGTGGTGAAATTAAAGGCTTAACTTCAGGAGCAAATTATACGGGAGATACTTATTTTTCGAATCCAAGTGAAGGGTTTCATGGCGGGATTTTTGGTCAGTATAATTTAGGGAAATACTTCTTAAGAATTGAAGGTCTGTATAACACAGTGGTGACAGAATTTCCTTTTGATGCCAGGCCTGCAGAGTATAAGATGAATAAAATTAATGTTCCTCTTTTATTTGGATATCATGTTTGGGGGCCTATCGATGCTTATATAGGGCCTGCTTATAATAGTATGGTTGGAGATGCTACATTAGAAGGTATGGAAACTCAGGGAGGTGTGGTAGATATTGCGAGTAGTTATCTATCTGCGAATATTGGTTTAAAAGCACATTTTGGTCGGTTTGAACTGGATGCGCGTTATGAGTATAACTTTAGTTCTAATGAGCCTTATACCATCGATATGATTGAGAGTGCTTATAGAATTAATCTTGCCTCTTTTGAAAACAGAAGGATTCATCAATTCATGGTTAGTCTTGCAGTAGGTCTTTTTGATTCCAATTATAGACCAAAGCGATCAAGAAGCAGAAGAGGTTGTTATTTTAGATAGCGCGACCACTACTTTTCTTTCTGAATAATTGAGCCTTAATTTTTTGAACCAGGTAGTAATCATTAGAATTAGCTATGTTTGGAAGTGTTTGCCGGTTGAAGACTTTCTGCAATTAGCTAAATATATTTGACGTTATAAAAGAAGCTCCTAAAGGGAGCTTTTATTTTTTAAGTAAGATTCTAAAAAAAGCAGTAGCATTATAATGGAAACATTTATAATTCACCAATTAAAACAAATTCCGCTACTGCTTTTTATCACCTAACCACTAATTTTCATCTTTTGTATAGGGTGAAAATAATAAGCTTTGAGCTGCTTTAATTTTTTTTTAGATAATGTGTCGTTTTAGGGTAGTTGAGAGGAATGAATGTAAAGATCAATGGTCACTGTAACCAATTTTTAGAAATAATGATAGGGAAAGGATATGCTTGCTTGCAATTACCGTATGCTATATTTCAGCAAATTCTTTTCGCTTACTTTTGAGCTTCATGTTAGTGGGTAAGGCTAAAGGATATCTTATTTCGGGTATGATTTTGGGAATTTTTTAAAGCAGTAGACGTATTTTCTAGTGTGTAGGTTGTTGGCCTTTATGTCTCCCAGGTTTCTTTTGATTATTTTAAGTATATGTAGCATCTGGAAACTTGGATAAAATCAAATGATCAATTTTGTGCATATGCTTTGTTTCTTTTACAAAAGAGATCACAATTTAACTATCGGGACATTACTAGGAGTTTTAATTTTTATGATAGTTTTTAGCAAAAAAAAACCGGCTTCTTTTGAAACCGGTTTTTTTATAAGAGAGTAATAATTGTTTTTATTTATTTTACTTTATCAACAATTGCTTTAAACGCCTCTGGGTGGTTCATTGCTAAATCAGCTAAAACCTTACGGTTTAATCCAATTTCATTAGCTTTTACTTTACCCATAAATTGCGAATAAGACATTCCTTGTTGACGAGCAGCAGCATTAATACGCATAATCCATAATGAACGGAAATTACGTTTTTTAGCTTTGCGATCTCTATAAGAGTAAAGCATAGCTTTTTCAACTGCATTTTTTGCTACTGTCCAAACGTTTTTACGTCTTCCAAAGTAGCCTTTTGCTTGCTTAAGAACCTTTTTTCTTCTAGCTCTTTTTGCAACAGAATTTACTGATCTTGGCATAATTTTAAAATTTTGTAGCAGGCGATCTTAAATCGATACTTTTAAATTAGAGGATAAACTCTAATTTGCCCAACTCCAGGGTTTATAAATGATTTAAACCGTTAAACTTTCAGATTACTTTAAACGTAATTGAAGTTTAACATTATTGGTATCAGCATCAGATACTAATGTACTGTGCGTCAACGCAAGCTTACGTTTTTTAGACTTCTTTGTTAAGATGTGACTTTTAAACGCGTGCTTTCTTTTAATTTTTCCAGTACCTGTAAGCTTAAAACGCTTTTTAGCGCTGGATTTTGTTTTCATTTTAGGCATGCTATCCTTTTTTTATAATTAAAACTCTCTTAATTTATTATTTCTTTTTATTGGTTGTAGGTGCCATGAACATTGTCATTCGTTTACCTTCAAGTTTAGGCATCTGTTCCACCTTTCCAAACTCTTCTAGATCTGTGGCCAGACGTAGTAAAAGTATTTCTCCTTTATCCTTAAATACAATAGAACGACCTTTAAAGAATACAAATGCTTTTAATTTAGCCCCGTCTTTAAGAAACTTTTCAGCATTTCTTTTTTTAAATTCGTAGTCGTGATCATCTGTATTAGGGCCAAAACGAATTTCCTTAACGACAACTTTACTAGCTTTAGCCTTCATGGCTTTTTCACGTTTCTTTTGTTCGTAAAGGAACTTCTTATAGTCCATTGCCTTTACAACTGGTGGTTTGGCATCTGGAGAAATTTCCACTAAATCAAGTCCAAGATCTTCAGCGATGGCTAAAGCCTTCTCGATAGGATATACATCCATTTCAACATTATCACCTACTAAACGAACTTCTTTAGCCCGAATTTTTTGGTTAATTCTGTGTTGATCTTCTTTACGAGTTGTTCTTTGTTGTCTCGATTTTTTTCTTCGTATTGCTATGGCTTCAATATTTTAGTTAAACTTCAAACGCTTTAAGCGTCCTCTCGATTTCATTTTTAATTATTTGAGCGAATTCTTCAACTGGCATAGTGCCAATATCCCCCTCGCCGTGTTTTCGTACAGAAACCGTACCATCTTTTGCTTCTTGTTCTCCAACAATAAGCATATAAGGGAACTTTTGCACTTCGGCTTCCCTTATTTTTTTACCAATGGTTTCGTTTCGGTTATCAAGTACGGCGCGAATTTCGTGATTTTCTAATAAACTTAAAACTTTTTGGCTATATTTTTCGTATTTCTCGCTGAGTGAGAGAATGATAGCCTGCTCAGGCATTAACCATAGCGGAAAGTTCCCTGCGGTGTGCTCTAAAAGAATAGCGATAAATCTTTCCATACTTCCAAATGGCGCTCGGTGAATCATTACCGGGCGATGAGACTCATTGTCACTTCCTTTGTATGTCAGGTCAAAACGCTCTGGTAAGTTGTAATCTACCTGAATGGTGCCAAGTTGCCAGCTTCTGCCTAAAGCATCCTTTACCATGAAGTCTAACTTGGGACCGTAAAAAGCAGCTTCACCAGTCTCGATAACGTAGTTTAGACCTTTCTCTTTAGCCGCATTGATAATTGCGTTTTCCGCTTTTTCCCATACATCATCACTTCCAATATATTTTTCTTTGTTTTCAGGGTCTCGTAGAGAAACCTGGGCTGTGAAGTTTTCAAAACCTAAACTGTCGAATACATATAATGTAAGATCAATAACTTTTTTAAACTCTTCATCCAATTGCTCTGGAGTACAAAAAATATGAGCATCATCCTGAGTAAATCCACGTACCCGGGTTAAACCATGTAGCTCTCCACTTTGCTCATAACGATATACGGTGCCAAACTCCGCAAATCTTTTAGGAAGATCGCGATAACTCCATGATTGGGAATTATACATTTCACAATGGTGAGGGCAATTCATCGGTTTTAGTAAAAACTCTTCACCTTCATGTGGTGTTTTAATAGGTTGGAAGCTGTCTTCACCATATTTAGCGTAATGGCCAGAAGTTACATATAGCTCTTTATGACCTATATGTGGGCTAACGACCATTTCGTAGCCAGCTTTTTTCTGGGCTTTTTTTAGAAAATTTTCCAGGCGTTCTCTTAAAGCAGCTCCTTTAGGTAACCATAAAGGTAACCCCTGTCCAACCTTTTGTGAAAAAGTAAATAACTCTAATTCCTTACCTAGTTTTCTATGATCTCTTTTTTTAGCTTCTTCCAGAAGTTCTAAATATTCTTTTAATTCCTTTTGCTTGGGAAAACTTGTACCATACACACGGGTAAGTTGTGGATTTTTTTCGTCACCTCTCCAATAAGCCCCGGCAACGTTCATTAGTTTTACTGCTTTTATAATTCCGGTGTTTGGAATATGGCCTCCACGACATAAATCGGTAAATGTGTCATGATCACAAAAAGTAATAGTGCCGTCCTCGAGATTTTCGATTAATTCCACTTTAAAAGGATTATTAATTTTCTTGTAATAATCCAAAGCTTCTTTTTTGGTAACCTCGCGCATTTTAAAATCATGTTTGCCACGAGCAATTTCTAACATGCGATTTTCGATTTTAGAGAAATCGCTTTCAGAAATTTTTTGTTCCCCAAAATCAACATCATAGTAAAAACCATTCTCAATGGCTGGTCCGATGGTTAATTTAGCTCCAGGATATAAATCCTGAATAGCTTGTGCCATAACGTGAGAGGTAGAATGCCAAAAAGCCTTCTTCCCTTCATCATCGTTCCAGGTGTATAGGGTAAGATTACCATCTGTTGTTAAAGGAGTAGAGGTTTCTACAATGGTGTCATTATATTTTGCTGAAATCACATTTCTCGCAAGCCCGGCACTTATACTTTGTGCCACATCCATAGGAGTAGAGCCTTGTTCAAGTTCCTTAATACTGCCATCCGGCAATGTTACCTTTATCATGTCTATATATTATAGTCGTTATTATAGTTGGCAAAGATAAGAGGTTGTAGTTGTTTGCGCAATACAAGTATTTAGTATTTTATGGACGTTTCACTATTATATAGTGATCGGGCTATTCACTATATCTTGGTGCTTTTATATTATAGGTGGTCACAACTATACAGAAAGTGTAAGTAGAATATCAAAATCTATTAATATTTGAGGACAGTTGCACCAAGGATGCCGTTGCTATCCCTAACGCAATTTTTATTTCATTTTAAATAGCTGAAAATTAACAGAGTATAATTAGGTATTAAATTAATTTTAAAATTTGTTGATTTTTATGTTGCTGAATCGAAATTAGGATATATATTTGCACCCGCTTAGCCGCTGAGCTGGTATTTTGGAGGCGGATGTTCATTGAGAGGTATACTGAAAAAAGGTTCTAAAAAAAACTTAAAAAAGTTTTGCAGGAAAGAAATAAAAGGCTGTATATTTGCAGCCGCTTAACGCCGGAGTAGATAGGGTGTTGTGGCGGATGTTCATTGGGATAGCGTGATATTTTAGACTGAAAAAAAACTTAAAAAAAGTTTTGGTGGTTAAAGAAAAAGAGTTGTATATTTGCAGCCGCTTTAACGGCGAGGTTCTTTGGAAGGGTTGAGGGTTTAAAATTAAGAAAAAATAAATTTTAATTTTTTCTTGTGAGTTTA